>SLSF01000016.1 GCA_007130605.1 Gemmatimonadota bacterium
ATCCTTTTAACGTGGCGGCAAGCGGCGGCAAATCACCACGGAGGAGGGCGGGGCCCGCCTCACACTTCAACGTTTAATCAGGAGGGGCCGGGGCGTCAAGTGGGGGACGGATCGAGGGATCCGGGGGGCGAGGGATGGGGAGCCGGGTCGTCAGAGACCCGCCCGGACCCGAGGCTCCCGAACGCATCGCGCAGGAGCCCGTCCCGGTGGTCCCTGCGCTTCTTCAGCGACCCTCGAGTCGGTAGCGATGGATGTAGGGGACGTCGAAGTCGTCGGTGTACACCCCCAGAACGAAGTCCTCGCCGACCTGCCGGAGCGAGAAGCCGTCGGGCATCGCCACCCCTCCCAGGTGACGGCCGTCCGGCTCGAAGACCTGCCAGGTGACGGGGGCTTCGGCTCCGGGAACGGGCGGGTCCCGCAGCCAGAGGTACCCGGAGCCGTCGATGCGCATCTCCTCGAAGGGCGCCCGCATCTCGGGGAAGATCGCCTGCGCCACCCGCTCCCGGTGTTCGTCCGGGTCCTCGGCCCGGGCAATCTCCTCGTCGCGCCAGAGGGAGCGGAGTTCCGGGGTGATGGCGAGGTCCACATCGGTGCGGCGGACCAATCTCTCGAGGGTCCCGTCGGGACGGAGCACCCGGATCACGTACCCCTCTGCGTCCGCTCCATGGTAGAGGCGGTCGTCATGGAGCCCCACCACCTCCCGCCCGGGGAAGGGGGTGGGCGGAGCCGTCGTGGAGCCGGTGGACAGGTCGGGGGTCGTCCCGGTGCCTCCGGGAATGGTGCCGAGGGAGTTGAGGACCTCGCCGTCGGTGCCCCAGTGGAAGAGAGACCGTTCGGTGCGGTACCGCTCCAGGAAGCCCGTTCCCCCGATTCCACCGGCCATCCCCAGAAGGGACCCGTCGGCGAGAAGGCCGATGGGCGTGGGAGATATGGCGATCATGAGTCGGGTGCCAGGAGGGGGATCAGGAGGATCCGGATGGCTCAGATCGAGGGACCGCAGCTCGTCCCATTCGAGTCCCCCGGAGCCCGCCGAAAGGATGGAGAGGCGATTCAGATTCGAGTCCCAGACCCCGATGCGGTCCCCGGGCACCTGGGCCAGCCAGCTCAGGTTCATGATCCCTTCCGGCCCCTCCCCCTCGGGCGCCGCGGTGGACTGGAGGGTGCCGTCAGGTGCGAAGAGGCGGAGCTTCCCATCTCTCGCCTGTGCGTCGCCCACCACGATGCGTCCATCGGGCAGCGCGACCATACCCACCACCCGCCCGAACTGGTAGTCCGGGTCGCCCTCCATGACCCCGATGGCGAGGTCGGGCTCGGGTGCGACAACCCAGGCGGGGTCCGCGCCATCGAGCTCCCACGCAGGCGCGTGGTTCTCGACGATGGAGACCCCGGCGCTGTCGAAGCGGACCACCGCCTCGGCATCCTCTCCCCCACCGCCCCCGTCGCATCCCGAAAGGACGAGGAGGGCGAGGAGGGCGAGCGGCCAGGAACCGGTCACGGTCCATCGGGTTGACATCATTCTCCCTTCCCCTGTGCAGGTCCGGACCAGGCCGGTGCGGCCAGCCCAAAATACGGCAGCCATAGTACACCAGGCCCCGGGGCGGCGCAACCATGGGCGACTTCGTGCCGGCCACCCCTCCCCGCACCACCGGAGAGATGCTCCCGAACGGCGGCTACGACCGCTCTTCACCTCCCCGCCAGGGAAAAATTCGACGGAGGCGGGAATCGCGCAGGAGGAGAGCCACCCAGAGGGCGCCTCCCAGGTAGACCGGAAAGAGGAGGTGTGACCAGAGGGGGTTCTCATTCAGCAGGTGCGCCGAGACCGCGCCCCCCAGGTAGGCGGTCAGGAGTGCCGCCCCGAGGATCGCCGTGCCCGGGATGGCGTAGAGCGCCGTCGACAGGAGGGCCAGTGCCCCTATGAGGAGGACGTCGCCCTCGCTGAAGCCCAGTTCCATCGTCCCTTCGATGGCCGGTGCGGCCCCGACCACCTTGGCTCCGCCATCCAAGAGGAAGAAGGCCACCACCACCACGGTGAGCACCCAGCCCACTTGATATGCCCTGCTCCGTTCCGCCATTGTTCGCTTGCTCCTCGGTGTGCGTTCCAGGGCCCCCCGCTGCAAGGGAGCCGGTCGTCCTGGGAACGATCCGCGGACGCCCAATTCGACAGTCGGTGTGAGCCCCTGGGGCGCTCATTCGTATTGGAGAGGGCGACGGCGCGCTCGGGCTCGCTCAACGACCGATCCCATCGGTGGGAAAGGATCGGCCTCGACCCGCCTGCTCGCCAGCGGTGCCCTTCCTGCCTTCCACAACCCTTCGAAACATGGACAGAAGACCATGAAATACCTCTGCCTCGCATACGAAGAAGAGTCCGTCCTGAACGACCTTTCGTCCGAAGAGTGGGCCGCGCTCCGGCAGGAGACGCTCGACTATGTGGAGGGCCTGCGGGAACGGGGCACGCTCCTGGAGGCCCGTGCACTCCAGAGCGCCCGTCGGGCCTCCACGGTCCAGGTCCGCGAGGGCTCACCCGTGGTCATCGACGGGCCCTTCGCCGAGACGAAGGAGCAACTCGGCGGATTCTTCCTCCTGGAAGTCGCCGACCATGACGAGGCGATCCGGATCGCGCGAGGCTGGCCCGGAGCCCGAGTGGGGACCATCGAGGTTCGGCCCATCGAGGAGGAGCTCCCCGCGGACACCCGGTATCCGGGGGAGTGAACGTGCAGATGATGTGCGGTGGACGGTTGACCCCGGTGATCGCCTCCGCTACATTTTTGCGTGGCAGAAAAAGTACGGGTGCCCAGTGGGTGCCCACCAGAGACGAAGAAATGCGGACCTGGGCGTGCTTGACCCGGGTCCTTTTTTGTACCCGGCTGCCGGCGCCGAGCGAGGGGGCGCAGCGAAACCCCGCGATACACGAGGTGAACAGGTGGTACGGATCGACCGGACCCCACGAACACCGAGAACAAGAGAAGGGAGTACGGCATGCGTACTACAGGAACTGTGAAGTGGTTCAACGACGCCAAGGGCTTTGGTTTCATCACGCCCGAGGACGGCTCCAAGGACTGCTTCGTCCATCACAGCGCGATTCAGGGCAGCGGCTTCAAGTCGCTTTCCGAGGGCGCAACGGTTGAGTTCGACGTCGTCGAGGGCCAGAAGGGCCCCGCCGCGGAGAACGTCACGCCGGTTTGATGACCTGACCTCCCGCGCCGGGAAACTGGCACGGGCGTGAACGAAACGCCCCCTTCGGCTCCGGCCGGAGGGGGCGTTTTCGTTCTGGTCTTGAGGCCCAGGCATGCCAGCGCCCCCCGGGGGGGCCGGGTGGCCAGCTGCATGCGGCTCAAGAGAACCCGTTGCATTGACCGACAGGGTTTGCACAGCAAAGTTCGTCAATACGACTGGCCCGAGCGGGACCTTCCCGGTACCATGAATGTCCCTCCTCCCCGCACCTCCGCGGAGCCCGTCGCCCTCGACGATCGGGCCAGAGACAACCTCCGGTTCATCCGCCACACCATGGAGCGGGGGACCGCATTCACTGCCGTGCCCGGCTGGGGTAGGGTCGCCATGGCGCGAAAGGCCTCGAGGGCCGGCCTTTCCCTCCTGTCGGGAACCGGGCGCAGATTTCTTCTGAGCTTCCTCCCCTTCTTCAACGGCCTTCGAGGGATCCTTCCGGAATCCCCAGGCGTACGATTCACGCTTCCCTGCTGCGGCGTGCCGGTTGCAGACGGTGACTTCTCGCAGATGGGAGATGCGGTGTATAGTCTCGAGCTGGCCAGCGACCCACCGGACCACCGGTAGGTGGGCCCACCCCGACCCCGCACCACCCATGAGCCGACGCCCATGACCTTGCGACGACCTGCCACGCCCCTCTCCCACTTCAGGGTCCCGCCTGCACCACCGGTGGTGAGGCCCCTCCTGGTCCTCCTCCTTCTTGCGCTGTCGGCACCGGCGGTCGCCCAGGAGGCCTCCTCGGAGTTCGCGGAACGCAGGGCCGCCCTCGCCGCGCTCCTTCCCGACGGAATGGTGCTGGCCATGGGAGGCGCCGCGCCGCCCCATGACTACATCCTCTTCCACCAGAACGCCCCCTTCCGCTACCTCACCGGCTTCACCGAGCCCGATGCCGCCCTTCTCATGGAGGTCCGTGCGGGGGTGGTGGCGTGGGAGGTCCTCTTCGTGAATCCGCGGGACCCGGCCACCGAAACGTGGGAGGGACACCGGGTGGGGCCGGACGGCGCCGAGGCCGCCACCGGGATCGTCGGACGGAGCGTGGAGGCGCTGGGCTCGGTCGTCGACTCGCTGCTGGCCGCCACCGAGGATGCGCATCTCCGGGTGGTGGGGCCCTACCAGCCCGGCGCGACCGTGGCCAACGATGTGACGCAGCGGGTCCAGGCGCTTCTCCGCCATCACCCCGAGGTGTCGGTGGAGGGTGTGAATCAACAGGTGGACCAGCTCCGGGAGATCAAGTCCGAGAACGAACTCGAGCACATCCGCCACTCCGTGGCCATCACCGTGGAGGCCCATCGAGAGATCCTCGGTGCCCTGGAGCCCGGAATGAACGAGTTCGAGATCCAGGCCCTGGTGGAGTACACCTTCCGGCGCTACGGGTCGGAGCGCCCGGCCTTCGCCAGCATCGTGGGGTCGGGGCCCAACTCCACCATCCTCCACTACAACCGGAACGACCGCTTCATGGAGGCGGGAGACATGGTGGTGGTGGACATCGGTGCCAGCTACGCCGGGTACGCCGCCGATGTGACCCGGACCCTCCCGGTGGACGGGAACTTCAGCGATCCCCAGCGGGAGATCTACCAGCTCGTCCGTGACGCCCAGGCGGCGGCCGAGGCCATCGCCGGTCCGGGGACCTCGGTGGCCGAAATGTCACAGGCGGCCTCCCGGGTCCTGGCGGCAGGGCTCACCGAACTCGGGCTCATCGAGGCTCCCGACGCCACCTACAAGGGCCCTGACGGGCAGGCGCTTCTGCAGCTCGGCCTCTTCTACATGCACGGGCTGGGGCATGGGATCGGACTCCAGGTCCACGACCCGTGGCCGGCGGTCCTCGCCCCGGGCACCGCATTCACCATCGAGCCCGGCATCTATGTCCGCGAGAATCTTTTCGACGAAGTGATTCCCGACACGCCGGGGAACCGTGAGATGATGGAGGCGATCCGGCCCGCCTTCGAGCGGTACGTGAACATCGGGGTGCGGATCGAGGACGACTACATCGTGACCGCGGATGGCCTCGAGTGGATCTCCCCGGCCCCTCGGGAGATCGATGAGATCGAGGCGGCAATGGCCGAGCTGTGGGACGGCCCCCGGGAACGGAACGCCGAGTGGGTGGAGCGCTACCCACCCCGGTAAACACCCAGACACATTGCCCGATCCGGTGTCGGCATGTCCCACCCCGAGAAGGGAGAAGGGAGACCCCTTCGCTTCACCCGGCGCCTTCCCGCCCGGCTCGCCCCGGTATGCCCCTTGCTCATGATGGAGGATGGTGAGGACTCGATCCTCCACCCTGCCAAGCCAACCAGAAGGAGCACCCCATGTCCCGTGTACGAGACCTGATGCAGACCGAGGTCATTTCCATCTCCCCCGGGGCCTCGGTGGTGGATCTGATCCAACTCCTGGGAGAGAAGGAGATCTCCGGTGTCCCGGTGGTGGATGACTCCGGCGACCTGGTGGGCGTCGTATCGTCCAAGGATGTCGTCGGCCTGGCCCGGGAGCTGGGTGCGGTGCCCGAGGCCGCCCGCTGGGGGCTGAGCCTGGGCGCGCCCCCGCGCGACGAGAGCCTCCTGAACCCACCCATCGAGGGGGAGTTCTTCGCCTACTACGTCACACCCGGAGGCGGCTTCGTCGATCTCCGTGATCAGATCCGTGAGATCTCGGGAAATGCCTTCGAGGGTTACACCGTCGCCGAGATCATGACCCCGGCCCCCATCACCATCAAACCCGAGGCCTCCCTGAACGAGCTGGCCGCCCTCCTCAAGGACCGAAAGGTGCACCGGGCCCTGGTGGTCTCCGACGGGAGCCTGGTGGGGATCGTCACCACCATGGACCTCCTGGGAGCCCTGGCCGACCAACCGGGAGTGTAGCGTCGGCATCGGCCCGGCCGGCCCTGTAGCGTAAACGCTACGTAGCGTTTACGCTACAGGCTACCGAGGTCCGGGCCGACACGCCGGGCTCCGGGCGCCAGCGACTGGAGGCTCGCATCATCCGAGTTGCTCCTGCTCCTCTCCGGTCTGTCCAGATCCGTTCTACCGCAGAGGCTCCGGCGCATCGCGGTACTTCCGGAATCGGCCCAGGAGATGTCCCAGCGCCACCACCACCGGAAAGAGAAACCGCCGAACCGGCCACGGGATCTCCACCATCTCGAACTCGGATCGGTACCGGTGGGCCAGGTAGGCTCCATCGAAGAACCCGGGTCGCCCGCCATGCTCCTGGATGGAGGCGTGGAGCCGGGTGATGAACCAGGGGAAATTCCCCACGGGCCGTACGAGGCCGGCCCCCGTGGCGAGGCCCTCGCCCGCCCCCCAGAAGCGATGCACCTGCCCGGGTGGAAAGACGATCTCCTCACCCACCTCGGCGAAGCGGGGCTCCTCGCCCAGGACCTGGTATCCGAAGCGACCGGAGGTGACCCGGATCCGCTCCTCCTGGAAGAAGTGCACGTGCATGGGCGGGCCGATGCCGGGCTCCACGGAGCCCTCCACGGCCAGGTACTCCCCCTCCCCGTCCTCTTCGACCCCAAGGAGTCGGAGCCGCTCACCCGTTCCCGTGTCCGTCTCGACGGGAAAGTCCATTCTTGCCTCCTCCTGCAGCAGGAACTCGGATCGCCGGATCGCCATCGAGGTCCGGCGATTTTGACAATGTCAAGATTCGACGCCACCTTGACATTGTCAAGTATCCGCTCTTTCTTCGTCTGCAGCGCCCCACCTCTCCGCCCTCAACGAATGAACGAGTTCATCCATGCGCGACCGGATCCTGGGCCGAGCCCTGGAACGTTTCAATGCAGAGGGGATCGAGTACGTGGGGGCCGTGGAGCACCGACGGCGGGAGGTGCTGGCAGGGTATCTCGCCGGACCGCGAAACGAAGGGTTCCTGCGTGCCACCGTGAGCGAGGCCGAGATCAAACGGATGGTTGGCCTCCTCGGCCTGGTGAGCCGGGGATGGATCGGAGACGCCGCCGTCAGCCACGGCGACCGGACCACCGCCTGGTCCATGGCACACTGCCTTTGCCTGGTCAGCGACCACTTCCGAGGGATCGTCACCGACCGAGGGGCCAAAGAGATGGGGTTCTTCACTTGTTTCCGTCCGTGGAGTTCACCCAACGAGTTCGTAGCGGGTGTCGTGTAGAGCGAAGATGCGGAGTTCAAAGAACTCCTGATCCCGGTACCCGTAGGCGGTGCGCTGGA
>SLSF01000263.1 GCA_007130605.1 Gemmatimonadota bacterium
AAAGTTGGAATGCCGCGGGACCTGCGCGGCACTGATGAGTGAAGAGGTCCGGGGCGAGGGTTGCCCCGGGCCTCTTTCACATCGAGAGCGGAAGGAGTGGGTGGGTCCGCGGACCTTCACGCGACCGTAAGCCTCAGGGCGCGAAGGCGTTGCTCCCGAAGAGACCGATCCCGAAGGGCATGAGGGCGAGCCAGATCAGGACCAGGCTCAGGAGGATCCCGCCGGCGTGGATCCCGAAGGTGCGTTCCTCCACCGGGCGCCGCTTGAGGATCGAGGCCGGGAGCTGGGCCACCACTGCGGCGCAGAGCATGATGGCCATGTGGATCCAGACCTCGGTTCGTGTCGCGCCCACCACCAGGAGTACGAGCCCCAGGACCACCTGGAGGTGGAGGAGCCCCGCGTAGGCGGCGCCGAGGATCCGCATGGGTCTGCCGTAGGGGCGCTTCGTGACGAGTCCGAAGAGCGCCCAGGTGAGGGCGGCGATTCCGGCGATCAGGACGACGTAGCGTAGCCCCGAGTGCGCGTGGAGGAGTCCGGTGAACATGGTGGCGTGGGGTGCGAGGGGTCGGGTCGGACGAAGAGGTCAGTGAAGATATCGATTCCCGGGGCGCGGAACGAGGTGGGGGGAGGAGGGGTCCTTCGGGCATGTCCTTCCTCGACTCCCCCCCGGGCGAGACCTTCCCCATGCGCCGCCGCCGGCTCAACTGCGCGGTTCCGCCCCTGGCGGCCCTCGACGCCCTGGCGGGGATTCCGGGTCGGGTTCTCCTTGAGAGCGCGACCCCATGGCCGGGCCACACCCTGGTGGGCGCCGCGCCACGGGCTGTGCTTCGGGGACGGGTGGGACACGCCCAGGCGCACGCGGTCCCGGGATTTCCGGAGCACACCCTCTCCCCCGGCACGGGAAGCCTGGATGCCCTCGACCACCTCCTGGGCTCGGACCGGTGCTTCACCCCCACCCGGGCCGAGGCGGTGGACGGAGCGTCGCCCCCCGCCGCCTGGATCGGGGTCCTGGGCTACGAACTCGCCGGTGAGGTGGAGGCCATCGAGCCCCGGACGGGGGCACACTCGAGGGTTCCGGATCTCTGGTTCGGAGCCTACGACTGGCTCCTCTCCTGGCCCGACGGAAGCGCGGCCCCGCCCCTTCTCTCGGCCATGCCCCTGACTGCGGGACCCGACCCGACGCTGGACCCTCGACTCGATGCCGTGGAAGCGCTCCTGGAGCGGACCGGGTCCGTCGGGTCGCCCGGCCATGCCAGAGACGACGGTGGGGACGAGGAGGAGCTCTCCCACCTTCGGGCGCAGGTGGACGGAGGCGCCTCCGTCGCCATCTTCGCTCGCTCATTGGAGAGTGTATCGGGCTCGCGGAGCGGGCCGGAGCGGGTCTCCCAGGGGGTGCTCCCCGGCGATTCCCACATCCGGACGACCCTCTCCCGCGAGGCGCACCACGGGGCGGTGGAGGCGATCCGGAGCTACGTCCGGGCGGGGGATCTCTTCCAGGCCAACCTCACGGCACTCCTGGAGGTGGAGCTCGGCCCGGCTTCGAGATCGGCACCTTCGACTGCGCCCGGGTCGGGTGAGCGGGGGGCTTTCCCCCTACCCGTGCCGGAGGCGGTGGCGGGCCCCGAGAGCGGGAGATCAGACGTCGAGCTGGGCCGAGCCCTCTTCGAACGGCTCCGTCGACGGAGTCCGGCGCCATACGCCGCATTTCTCGAACTCGATGGCGCACCGGTGCTCTCCATCTCTCCCGAGGGATTCCTTTCGGTGGAGGAGGGGGTCGTGCGGACCCGACCCATCAAGGGCACCCGCCCGAGGGGGGGGACGCCCCACGAGGACCGGCGACTTGCCGACGACCTGCGGAAATCCGAGAAGGACCGGGCGGAGAATGTCATGATCGTCGATCTCCTCCGGAATGACCTCTCACGAATAGCAAAACCACATTCGGTTTCTGTGACTCGCCTGCTCGAGCTGGAGAGCCATCCCACCGTCCACCACCTGGTCTCGGAGGTGCGGGCGGAGCTTGGAGCGGAGGTGGGATGGGGGGAATTGCTGCGGGCCACCTTTCCCGGGGGATCCATCACCGGGGCCCCCAAGGTCCGG
The DNA here is from genome assembly GCA_007130605.1 of Gemmatimonadota bacterium. Classification (GTDB taxonomy): domain Bacteria; phylum Gemmatimonadota; class Gemmatimonadetes; order Longimicrobiales; family Gaopeijiaceae; genus SLBA01. The sequence continues at coordinate 2,098 of SLSF01000263.1, forward strand.
GCCCTCGAGGTCCTCCGGGAGCTGGAGCCCCTTCCCCGGGGTCCCTACACCGGGGCCATCGGGTGGATCGGTCCCGGGGGACGTGCCGAGCTCTCCATCGCCATCCGCACCGCCACCGTGGAAGGGGGGCAGGCCCGCTACGGGGCGGGAGGGGGCATCACCCTGGCCTCGGATCCGGAAGCCGAGTGGGGGGAGCTCCTGGACAAGGCCCGGGCCTTCATCGACGCCGTGGCGGAGGTGCGGGGCGAGGAGAAAATACCAGAAACATGATCTTGATTCTGGATTCATACGACTCCTTCGTCTACAACCTGGCCCGCTACCTCACCGAACTCGGGAGAGAGGTCCAGGTACGGAGGAGTGACACCCTCACAGTGGACGAAGTCCTGGCCATGGTGCCGGCCGGCATCGTCCTCTCGCCAGGACCGTGCACCCCCCGGGAGGCCGGAGTCGGACTGGAGCTGGTGGGCCGCCTCGCCACCCTCGGGGCTGCGGCTCCACCCCTCCTCGGGGTCTGCCTCGGTCACCAGGTGGTGGCCGAGGCCTTCGGCGGGCGGCTGCGACCGGCCCGTCCTCCCCGACATGGAATCGCGGTGACCCTTCACCGGGTGGGGGCACCCGATCCACTTCTTTCGGGAGTTCCGGAACCCTTCACGGCTGGATTGTATCATTCACTCGCGGTGGATCCGGAGTGGCTGCCTCCGGAGCTGGAAGTGAGCGCCGTCGATGAGGGGGGGCAGATCATGGCACTCCGACACCGGACCCTCCCCATCCACACCACCCAGTTCCACCCCGAATCGATCCTCACACCCGAAGGACGGCGGATCATGGCCAACTTCAACGACCGCACGGGAGGATCCGGATGAACCAGTCCCTGGACCGGGGGCTCCTCCTGGGCGACGGACTCTTCGAGACGGTGCTACTTCGGAATGGGCGTCCCTTCCGACTGGGCCGTCATCTGGCACGCCTGGAGGAGGGGGCGAGCCGCGTGGGCATTCCCGTACCCGACGACCTGGAAGGCAGGATCGACGAGACGCTGCGGCGGGCACGCAGGCGGGTCGATACGCCCGCCTCCGAAGACGCACCCCGGTGGGAAGCGCTCCGGATCACCCTCACCCGCGGACCCGGAGATGGGCTGATCCCTCCGGAGGATCCCGCGCCGGGGCTCTACCTGCGGGTGCGGACGATCCGCCGCGCTCCCCCCGCAGAGCGCCCGGGGATCTCTGCGGTGACGGCCGGGCGGGTGGACGAGCGCGCGCTCTCCAATGCTCTCAAGTCCACGGGGTACCTGGAGCGGATCCTCGCCCACCGGGAGGCACGCCGGCAGGGCGCCGACGAGGCGATCCTCCTGAACTCCCGGGACCGGATGGTGGAAGGGAGTGCCTCGAATCTCTTCCGGGTTCGCGAGGGGGTCCTCTACACCCCGGGGTGCCGGGAGGGCGCGCTCCCGGGAGTGACCCGGGCCGTCCTCCTGGAGCTCGCCGCCTCCATGGGCATCCCCCTGGGCGAGGGCCCGGCGGCCCCGACCCCGGAAGAGGCGTACACCGACTGCGAACTCTTCCTGAGCTCGTCCATCCGGGGGCCCATCGCCCTGGTCCGACTGGACGGAACGCCCATCGGACCCACTGAGCGGGAGGGCCGTCCGGGACCGGTCTTCTCTCGTCTCGCCGAGGCCCTGGAGCGCCTCATCGAGTCCGAGTCCGGTTGAGCGCCTCCTCCACCACTTCCTTCACCGTGGAATCCAGGTCGTCGAGGCCCAGCATCCACTGCAGGTAGTCGGGGTGGAGGGCCGCGATCTCGTCGAGGGACCGGTCCCGGTGCTTCCCCCGGCGGAAGAGGCGCGCCCCCGAGTCCTCGGTGGCAAACCACCGATCGACCTCGGTCTCGAAGGGGGCGATCTCGTCGCAGTACCGGTCGAGGCCCTCCAGGTCCCTGGGGAGATGGGGGTACCGTTCGAGCTGGGCCCCCAGGACCGCGGCGGTGGCACGGATGTCGGCGAGGGCCGAATGGGCATCCTCGAGCTCCCGGTCCAGGTAGAAGCGCACCGCCGCCGAGAGGTCCCGGCGCTCCTCGTTGTGGAAGATCTGCTGCACATCGATGATCCGACGGCCTCCCGGATCGAAGTCGACGTCGGCACGCCTGAATTCGGCCAGGAGCATGGGGAGATCGAAGCGCCGGACATTGAATCCCGCCAGGTCACAGGGGTCGAGGAAGTCGGCGAGGGCCCGGGCCACCTGGGCGAAGGCCGGCTCATCGGCCACATCGGCATCGGTGATCCCGTGGACCTCGGTGGCCTCCGGTGGGATGGGGATACCGGGGTTGAAGCGCCGCTCCTTCTCGGTCACATCGCCACTGGGCGCCAGGCGCACCACGGCGAGTTCGATGATCCGGTCCTCGCCCACCCGGAGGCCGGTGGTCTCCAGGTCGAAGAAGACGAGGGGGCGGTCGAGGGAGACGGGAAAGGGAAGTGGATCAGGCATGGGTGCCGGGGGTTCGAGTGGAGGAGAGGATCCACGGTAGGAAGATCGGCGGGGCGGCGCCATGGGGGGAAGGACATGCCCCGCCACGACCGCGACGATCCGGCGGATCCGGACCCACGCGAATCGGACCAGGGAGATCATCATCGTGGCCACCACCGACAGCGCAGAGCAGAAGACCCGGAGCCGCTGCATCCGTTTCGACAGGACCGGAGGGCCTGAAGTCCTGGTGCTGGGCGAACGGGCCCTCTCCGACCCGGCGCCCGGCGAGGTCCGAATCCGGGTGACTGCCGCCGGCCTCAACCGGGCCGACCTCCTCCAGCGGATGGGGCGGTATCCCACCCCCCCGGGCTTCGATGAATCGATTCCCGGCCTCGAGTACGCCGGGGTGGTGGAAGCGACGGGTCCCGACTGCTTCCTCCGCTCCATCGGGGATCCGGTCATGGGGATCGTGGGCGGGGAGGGCTACTCGGAACGCCTCCATGTGCCCGAGCGGGAGACGATCCGGGTGCCCGCCGACATGCCCCTCCTGGAGGCCGGTGCCATTCCCGAGGCGTATCTCACCGCCTGGGACGCCCTGGAGCGGAAGGCCGGACTCCGGTCGGGAGAGACGGTCCTGATCCATGCGGTGGGAAGTGGGGTGGGCACCGCCGCCCTCCAGCTCGCCAGGAGTGTCGGGGCCCGGACAGTGGGGACTTCACGCACGCCCGAGAAGGTGGAGCGCGCCCTCGCCCTGGGCCTCGATGTGGGCCTGGTTGCAGGGGACCATGCCTCCGATGACACCACCTGGTCCGAGCGGGTCCTCGCCGAGGTGGGCCCGGTGGATGTGATCCTGGACCTGGTGGGCGCCAGCTACCTGGCCGGGAACCAGGCGGTGCTCGGTCGGCATGCCCGCTGGATGGTGGTGGGAGTCCCCGGCGGGAGGAAGGCGGAGATCGACCTCCGCACCCTCATGAGCCGTCGCGCCCGAATCGAAGGGACGGTGCTCCGGGCGCGCCCCCCGGAAGAGAAGGCCCTCCTCGCCCGGGAATTCGAGCGGGTGGTGGTCCCCCGTTTCGAGCGGGGGCTCCTTCAGCCGGTGGTGGGCAAGGTCTTCCCGGCGGAGGAGGCCCCCGAGGCCCACCGCCTCATGGAGGCGAACCGGAACTGGGGGAAGATCCTCCTCCGCTGGGACTGACCGGGGACCACAGCACCCCCGACTCCCGAGTCGGGGGTGCTGTGGAGCGCGAGGGTACGGAGTGGAGCGGCAAGGGGGCCGATGCGCCCCGGGTGTGCGTCAGCCCTCCAGCCCCAGCGCGTCGGCCACGAGCCTCGCCTGCTTCGCCTCGTGGGACTTGGTGCGTCCCTCGGCGGGAGAGGCCCGCTCGGGGCGGGAGACGTGGCGCATGGGGATCTCCCTGGGGACCACCGACCGGAGGTGGGGCCCCACATAGGTCAGGGCGCCCATGTTCTTCGGCTCCTCCTGGACCCAGATCACCTCTTCAAGGGCCGGGTACCGGGCGACCTCTTCCTTGAGGGCCCGCGACGGGAAGGGGTAGAGCCCCTCGATGCGAAGCACCGCCACATGGTCGAGTTCCTCGCGCCCCTCGGCGGTCAGGAGGTCGTAGTAGACCTTCCCGGAGCAGACGATGAGGCGGGTCACCCGGTCCTCCTTGCCCTGGGCCGCCGGGTCGGCGAGTACCGGGTGGAAGATCCCGCCCGAGAGCTCTGAGACGGCGGAGGTCGCCTTCGGGTGCCGGAGGAGACTCTTCGGGGTCATGACCACCAGGGGACGGGGCGGTGTGCCCAGCGCCTGGCGCCGGAGGAGGTGGAAGTACTGCGCCGGGGTGGTGGGGTAGGCCACCCGGATGTTGTCCTCGGCACAGAGCTGAAGAAAGCGCTCCAGCCGCGCCGAGGAGTGCTCCGGACCCTGCCCTTCGTATCCGTGGGGGAGGAGCAGGGTGAGCGATGAGATCTGCCCCCACTTCGTCCGGCCCGAGGCGATGAACTGGTCGATGACGGCCTGCGCCACATTGACGAAGTCGCCGAACTGCGCCTCCCAGAGCACGAAGTCCTTCTCGGCCATGACCGAGTAGCCGTACTCGAAGCCCAGCACCCCCACCTCGGAAAGGGGGGAGTTGTACACCTCGAAGCGGGTGTCCGAGAGATTCGCCAGGGGGAGGGTGCGGTCGCCGGTCTCGTGGTCGTGGAAGACCAGGTGTCGCTGCGAGAAGGTGCCCCGCTCCGAGTCCTGGCCGGTGAGGCGGATGGGAATCCCCTCCTTCAGGAGGGACCCGAAGGCCAGGGTCTCCGCATGGGCCCAGTCCATCCGGGTGTCGGGGCCAAACTCCTTCTTTCGGCGGCTCAGCTGCCGCTCCAGCTTCGGATGGATCTGGAAGCCGTCGGGCACCTCGAGGGACTCCCGGTTCACGGTCTCCAGCCCCTCGAAGGGCACCGGTGTGTGCGCCTCCACGGGCTCGGGCTCCGGCGGTGGGGGCGGGAAGGGATCGTGGGCCGAGGATTCCTTCTCCTCCTGGACCCGCTCCTGGGCGGTCCGCATGGTGTCGGCGACCTCGTCGGCGTATCCCTTCGCCTCGTCCTCGGTGACCACGCCTTCCTCGATGAGCCGCTCGGCGAAGCGGGTGCGGACGGTGGGGTGGTCTGAGATCCGGTCGTAGAGGGTCGGCTGGGTGTAGGAAGGCTCGTCGCCCTCGTTGTGCCCATGGCGCCGATACCCCACCAGGTCGATGACCATGTCGTCGTGGAAGGTGGCGCGATACTCCATGGCCAGGCGCATGGCGGCCAGGCACGCCTCCGGGTCATCGGCATTCACATGGACCACAGGAATGTCGTACCCCTTGGCCAGATCCGATGCGTAGCGGGTGGAGCGCCCGTCATGGGGATCGGTGGTGAATCCCACCTGGTTGTTGGCGATGATATGGATGATCCCCCCCACCCGGTAGCCACGGAGACGGGCCATGTTGAGCGACTCGGCCACCACCCCTTCGGCTGCGAAGGCCGCATCCCCGTGGATGAGGATGGGGACCACCGCTTCCTCCCTCCGGGACGCGTCCGCCTCGGGTCCCTCGTACTGGAGGACGCGTGCCATTCCGGCCACCACCGGGTTCACGAACTCCAGGTGGGACGGATTGGGCGCCAGATTCACCTCGACCGTCGAGCCATCGGAGGCCTCCCACCGGCCCCGGGCGCCGTGGTGGTACTTCACATCGCCGGTTCCCGGGTCCTGGCGGGCGAGGGCGCCCTCGGTGTGCGGGGCCCCCTCGAATTCCCGGAGGAGCGCCGCGTAGTCGATGCCCACGATGTGGGTGAGGACATTGAGGCGTCCCCGGTGCGCCATTCCCAGCACCGCCTTGTCGGCCCCCTGATGAGCCCCCTGGCGGAGCGCCTCGTCGAGCATGGGGACCATCATGTCGGTCCCCTCGATGGAGAAGCGCTTCTGGCCCAGGTAGGCCCGGTGGAGGAATGCCTCCATCCCCTCCACCTGCGAGAGACGGCGGAGGAGCTCCTTGCGGCCCTCGTCATCCATGGCGTCGGCGTGGCGTCCGGACTCCACCTCGTTCCAGAGCCAGCGCACCCGGTCCGGGTCCTCCAGGTGCTCGAACTGGTAGCCGATGGATCCACAGTAGATTTCCCGAAGCCGGTCGAGGGTCTCCGAGACCGGTGCGTCGCCTCCATCCTCGAGAATCAGCGAGGTGGGGATCTCCTGGAGCTCCTCCATGGAGGTCCCGAAGAAGGAGGGGTCGAGCTGGGGGTGTCCGGGAGGCTCGCTTCCCAGCGGGTCGATGCGGGCGAGCTGGTGGCCATGGTCACGGAAGGCCTGGATCAGCGCCGTGGCCCGCGCGATGAGCGGGAGCAGACGGGACTCGCCCGGGGCCACCGTACCCGAGCCCGCCGGGGTGCCCGGTGCGTCGATCTCGGCAGGAGGCGGGGAGGGCGCCGCCGGCGCCGCCGGCGGCGCGACTGCGGGAGACACTCCATTCCCCCGGAGGCCGTCGGGAAGGATCAGGCCTTCTGCGACGAGTTCCTCGAGCTGTCCCGAAAAGATCGACTGCCATGCCGCCGGCACCGAATCGGGGTTTCGGGAGAACTGTTCGAAGAGGTCCTGCACGTAACCGGCGTTGTAGCCGTCGAAGAGCTTGGAAATGGACATGGTCCGGGCCTTGGAGGCGAGCCTCCCGGGGTTGCGCGTCTCCCCCGAAGCGTACGGGGGCGGAATCGATACACCCCTAAAGGTAGGGAATTTCCAGTTCGATGCGAGACCGTGAGGCCCATTCGGTGACGACCATGCGGTGGTGCAGCCATCGACCCCATCCCATACTTCGGGGCCCGGTGGGTTGCCGGCGGAGAGACCGGTCCGACCCACCCGAACTTCCCCCGACCCCACGGAGCGCACCTCCATGACATCAGACCAGAGTGAACGGGAGGGGATCCCTCCCACGGTGGAAGTCCCCGGGTGGGGTGCCGACATGCCCTGGCTGACGCACGGCACCACGACCCGGGGGGCCGGCGAGACCGCCTTCGACCTCCGGCTCCATGCCTCGACGTCGGAGGAGGGGACCCCCCGCCGCTGGGATGCCCTCCGCCGCTGGGATGCCCTCCGCCACTCGCTGGCCATGGACGGCGTGGTGGTCTCGCGGCAGGTGCACGGTTCCACCCTCCGGGTCCACGAGGGGGGGTGGGCCGGCCTCCTCCTCGCTCCCCCGGCCGATGGCCACCTGACCCGAGCGCCGGGGCTTCTCCTGGCGGTCACCCTGGCCGACTGCGTGCCCCTCTTCGTCGTGGCCCCGGAGCACCGGGTGATCGGCCTGGTCCATGCCGGCTGGAGAGGGACGGCGGACGGCATCGTGGAGCATGTCATCGCCACCTTCGAGGCCCGATTCGGGATCGAGCCCCGGGACCTCCGAATCCATCTGGGACCCGCCATCGGAGGGGCTTCATACGAGGTGGGACCCGAGGTCTTCGACGCGCTGGGAGAGCCGGTGCCTCCCGGGCCCGCGAAGCTCGACCTGCGAGGGGTGATCCTGGAACGTGCGGTGGAGGCCGGGGTTGATCCCCACGAGATTTCGCGCTCCACCGTCGACACCCTGCGGGACCCCGATTTCTTTTCCCATCGTGGAGGAGATGTCGGGCGTCACATCGCCTTCCTGGGAATTCGGAGCCCGGCCGACCCAGACTCATGACCCATCCCGATCCTGTCCCGACCCCCGACCCCGGCCTCTGCCGTCGGTGCCGGCACCTCCGGGTCGTCCAGAGCGCAAAGGGTTCCACCTTCTTCCTCTGCCGACGGTCCGCCGAGGACCCGCGCTTCCGTCGGTACCCCCCGATTCCGGTGCTCCGCTGCGGGGGCTTCGAGCCGGCGGGAGAGGGCGCGTGAGCATGGTGGACGTGGGGGCATGGATGGTGGTGGGCGCCACCGGGGCGATCCTGGCGCTCCTCATCCCCTTTGCCCTCCATCGGCTCGTCCTCCTCCGGGCGGCGCTCCGCGGCCGACGGAGCTTGACCCCCTCCAGCCGGCTCCCGGATCCCCTCCCCCGGGTCACCGTCCAGCTCCCCGTCTACAATGAGGCGGGAGTCGTCGATCGGCTCCTGGATGCGGTGCGGGCCCTCGACTATCCCCGGGACCGTCTCGAGATCCAGCTCCTGGACGACTCCACCGACACCACCCGAGAGCATGCCGCCCGGCGCATGGCGGGGCTCCGGGCGGAGGGCTTCCACGCCGAGCACCTCCACCGGGAGAACCGGGAGGGGTACAAGGCCGGGGCCCTGGAGGCGGGGCGTCGGCAGGCGACGGGCGACTTCATCCTCATCCTCGATGCCGACTTCGTTCCCGGTCCGCGACTCATTCGCGACCTCCTCCCCCCCTTCGCCGATCCCACCGTGGGGATGGTGCAGGCCCGGTGGGACCACCTGAACGAGGGAGAGGGGCTCCTCACCCGGTGCCAGGCCCTCCTGCTGGACGGCCACTTCTTCTTCGAACAGGGAGGGCGCCACGCCGCCGGCCGCTTCATGAGCTTCAATGGCACGGCGGGCATGTGGAGGCGGGAGACCCTCGCCGGGGCGGGGGGATGGTCGGCCGACACCCTCACCGAGGACCTGGACATCAGCTACCGGGCCCAGATGGCCGGGTGGCGCTTCGTCTTTCTGCCGGAGGTGGGCGTTCCGGCGGAACTCCCCTCCACCGTGCGGGGGCTCGAGACCCAGCAGCAGCGGTGGGCGCAGGGTGGGGTGCAGACCGGACGAAAGCTCCTGGGGCGTCTCTGGCGGGGCGACTGGCCCCTGGGCATCCGTGTGGAGGGGACCATCCACCTCCTGGGTCACCTGGCCCACCCCCTCACCGTAGCCCTCGGCGTCCTCCTCCTCCCCTCGGCGGTGGCCCGGAGATGGCTGGGGCTCGATGGGCTCCTCCTTCTCGACCTGGTGATCTTTGCCTCGGCGACCCTCTCCTTCCTCGTCTTCTACCTGGCGGCCGGACGCATGCGGGGGCGTCCCGCACGGCGGCTCGTCCCCGACGCCATCGCCGCCCTCGTCCTGGGCGTGGGGCTCACGGCCGCCGTCTCCCGTTCGGTGCTGCGTGGGCTTCGCGGGGGAGAGGGTGACCCCTTCGTCCGGACCCCCAAGACCGGACGGGTCGATGGCGCCGCCTCGGTGGAGTCGGGTAGGGAGGGGGTCCGGTACCGTGCGCGCCCCGGAGTGGTGGAGCAGCGTATCAAGGTGGCGTTGACCCTCTGGATGGCAGCGTCGGTGGCAGTCGCCCTCCTCCTTGGGATCCATGGCACCCTCCCCCTCCTCCTCCTTTTCGGGACCGGTTGGGGATGGCTCGCCTGGCGCGGTACCGATCCGGAACCCGGCCTCCCCGGTTCCCGTGCTATCTTCCGCAAATGGATGCCTCTTCCCTATCCCGCGTCGCAGCCCTCATCCCCGCCCTGAACGAGGCAGGGAGCATCGGGGCCGTGGTCCACGAACTCCGGCGCCGTGGGGTGGAGCGGATCGTGGTGGCGGACAATGGCTCCACCGACGAAACCGCGCAGGTGGTGCGGGAGGCAGGGGGCAGGGTGGTGCACGAGCCTCGCCGGGGGTACGGGCGGGCGTGCCTCGCCGGGCTCGCCCATCTCTTCGGCCACGGCGACCCGCCCGACGTCATCCTCTTCCTCGATGGCGACGGTGCCGACGAACTCGCCTCCATTCCGGAGCTGGTGGGCCCCGTCCTCGACGGAGAGGCCGAGATGGCCATTGGTCGCCGGGTGAGTGGTCGCGACGTGGGAAACGCCCGAACCCACGCCCGGGTGGGAAGCCGGGTCATGCTCCGCCTGGCCCGGTGGATCCACGGACTCGAGGCCGAGGACCTGGGTCCCTTCCGTGCCGTGAGCCGAACCCTCCTCCACCGCATGCAGATGGATGACCCCACCTGGGGGTGGACCCTCCAGATGCAGCTCCGGGCTCACCACCTGGGGGCTCCCGTCGTCGAGGTGGAGGTGCCCCGCCGCCCCCGGACCGCCGGCCGATCCAAGGTTTCCGGATCGCTCTGGATCTCGGTGCGTGCGGGAGTCCGGATGGGGTGGACCCTGGTGCGGGAGTGGTGGTGGGGTCGCCGAGTCCGGCGGCGCCGGAAGGGCACACCGGGAGGCTGAGGCAGGGGTGAGGATTATAGCGCTTGCGCCACAATGGTCCCGGGGGCCCTCTTCCGATGGGCTGAAGGTCGGAGCGGAGAGGGGGTGGATGTAGCGCTTACGCTACGGGCACCCCTTCCCGGCCGTGAAGTGTAGCGTTTTCGCTACAATCCTCCTCCTCGCCGTCGGGTATCGTAGCGTTCTCGCCACGATGCTTCTCCTCGCGGTCGGGTGTCGTAGCGTTCTCGCTACACGCCACCCGCTGGGTGCAGCTCCGATGCCTCCCGTATGGACGAAAATCCGGAAAACGCGGCGAAAAAACCGGCGCATTCCGAATTCTATGCGAATCACGACGAGAATCCGGAACAGGCCCTCGCGCTGCCGACGCCCATCCAGGATCCTCTGCGAATAATGATGAAAATCCGGAAAACGCCTCCTGAAGGGCGGCGTTTTCCGGATTTTCGTCTTCCGAACCGGAGTCGTGGAGGGGGCCGCTCGAAGATCGTTGAAGAGCCGGAGTGGTGGGCCCGCGTCAGGACGTCGGCAAAGACACCAGGAAGTGGCGGATGGCCTCCAGCGATTCCTCCGGTGCCTCTTCCGGCGGGAGGTGTCCCACCCGGGGGAGGATCACTTCGGACGCATGGGGGAGTTCACCGGCGAGTCGGTGGGCGAATTCCGGGGGCACCACACGGTCCTCGCTTCCCCAGAGCGCCAGGGTCGGCACCTCGATCTCGCGGTACCGTGGGCTCAACTTGCGCCCCAGCTCCGGTCGGATCTGCCTGGCGGCCCGCAGGATCGCCCGCCTCCGCTTCCATGAGCCGAGGGGGCGCCGGTACCCCTCCACCTGGCTGTCGGTCACCGTGCTCCGGTCGTGGACGATCCCCCGGATGCCCATGCGGAGGGCCCAGTGGGGCGGGGGCAGGAGGAGAAGGAGTTCGCCCACCACCGGAATGCGGGAGAGGGTGAGGTAGGGGGGGAGGCGCTGCGGGTAGACTGCGCCACTGATGAGGACGATGCCCCGGAGTGCGCGGGGGCGGGGCGACCCGGCGGGCCGGTCGTCGGAGGTCTCGCGCGCGTTTCCGGCTCCGACGTCTCCTGTCTGAGCGGCGCGGGCTCCGGCCCCGTTCTCGCTCCCGGCCAGGGTTCCGGTCCCGCCTCCGGTTTCGGGTCCGTCCGACGTCCCGCTCCCGCTTCCACGCGGGGGCCCCTGGCCTTCTGCCGGTGGTGGGCCACTTCCGCTGTCCGCCGACTCCCGGTCCAGGAGGCGGAGCGCGGCCAGCAGGACCACCGCCGCCCCCAGGGAGTGTCCCACCAGCACCGGGGGACCCCCCTCGAGGGTGTCGAGAAAGTCCACCAGCCGCTCGGCCTGCGCCGGTGGAGAGAGATCAGCGCCGGAAGGGGTGGGCGCCGACCCGAAGCCGGTGAGTTCCACCTGGTGCACCGGGTGATCCCGGGTGAGAACCGGAGTCCAGTGGCGCCAGAAGTGGTTGCATGCCCCGAATCCATGGACGAGGACCAGGGGTGGGCCACTCCCGCCCCCCACCGATTCCACATGGAGGAGCGACGCGCTCACCCGGGTCCCTCGCGGCGCTCGGGGGCCGGGAGGGTGAGAAGCCGGCCGCCCCGGGCCTCCGCCTCGCGGGCGAAGGGCTCGTGACAGGTGAAGAGGAAGACCTGGCGCCTCCGGGCCACCTCCTGGAAGAGATCGAAGGCACGGGCCCGTCGCTCGGCGTCCCAGTTCACCAGGACCTCGTCGAGGATCAGGGGAAGCGGTTCGCCCTCTCCCTCCAGCAGTTCGAGGATGGCGAGCCGGAGGGCGAGGTAGACCTGCTCCCGGGTTCCGGTGGAGATGGGCTCCTCCACGGTGGTGGGCCCGGGCAGGTGCGGGGCACGGAGCTGAAGCCGGTTCGGGTCGTCCCGGTCCCCCAGGAGGAGTCCGGTGTAGCGGCCACCGGTGATCCGCCCCAGGTGGTGCTCGGCGTGGCGGATGAGGGTGGGCTGGTGGGCTTCCCGGTACGACTGCTCCGCCGCCCGGACCACCCGGGAGAGGAGGTGGAGTCGGTCCCGCTCCCTGCGGACCTCGCGCTGCTCCTCGCGAAGCGCCTCCCTCTCGCTCTCCACCTGGTCAACGGTCTCCTCCTTCAGGAGGGCCCGCTCCTCGCCTTCCAGTCGGACCCGCTCCTCCCGAAGGCCGGTGGCCTCCTCGACCCATTCGTCGTGGAGGGCGTCGAGGTGCTCCAGGGAGTGGTCGCCGAATCGGGGGTCATCGCGCACCTCGCGAATCGCTTCCTGCACCCCATCCAGCGGTCCCACCACCTCCTCCACCTCTGCCTCGATCCGACGGGCGTCGGCGAGGGCTTCACGCCGTCGTTCGAGTTCCGCCACCACGGCCTCCAGTTCTTCGTCGACGCCCACTCCCCGACCGGCCGTTTCGGGGGAGTTCGCTTCAGGGGATGCCGCTTCAGGGGAGGCCACTTCAGGGGATGCCACTTCAGGGGATGCCGCTCCGGGTGCTGCCGGCTTCATGGAGGCCGCTTCGAGGGAAGACCCGCCGGGGGAGGAGGCTTCGGCAGAGGACGCTTCGGCAGAGGACGCCGCCCCGGCATCGTCCCGGTGGGCCGCGCGAACCCTCTGCTCGAAGGCGTGGAGCCCGTCCCGAGCCTCCTGCAGGGCACGCTTCTTCCGCTCGAGATGGTCTGCAGCCCCGTCGAGCTCCATCCGGGCCTCCCGCATCCGCTCCGCATGGGCCCGGGCCCGCCCCAGGAGCCGATCCAGGTGGTCGAGGGCCGGTGCAACCTCGCGGGGAAGCTCCAGGTGGGCCCCCAGCTCTGCCGGGAGATCCTGGCGGAATTCCTCGATCTCGGCCTCCTGCTTCCCGTCGAGCTCGTGGAGTTCCTCCAGCTCTTCCCGGGCCCGCGCCCGCGCCTCCAGGCTCTCGCGGAGGGCCTCCACTTCGGCCACCAGGGCCTCGTCGGGTGCCCCCCTTCGGTCCGGGCCCAGGGGGAGGGGGTCCAGAAGCGTGAGCACCTCCCGGGCGGCCTCCTCCTCGGCGGCCCTGAGTTGGTCCACACGCGCCTTTCTGGTCTCGTACTCCTCCCTTCGGCGGCGATGCTCCGCCTCCCTCGCACCCTGCTCACGGATCCGGTCCCGCCGCTGGAGACCTGCCACCAGGAGTGCCACCAGCCCGGCGCCGGCCAGGAGGATCGCCACCGACTCCGGCACTCCCCCGACGAGGAGGAGGACGAGGCCGAGGACGAAGAGGAGCGCCCCCCCGACGCCCGGGACCACGGGCATCCCGGAGCCGACCTCCGCCCGGGCCTGGTCGGGATCGGGGTGGGAGGAGCGTCCCTCCCTGGGACCAGGGTGGGCTGGGCGCGTCTCGTCGGGATCCGGATCGGAGGGGTGCGCCTCGTCGGGACCGAAGTCGGCTCGGCGCGCCTGTTGGGAATCGGAGTTGGAGGGGCGTGGCTCGCCGGGACCGGGACCAGGGTCGGGGGGGAGGGCCTCTTCGGCACTCATGCGGCGGGCCGTCGCCTCGTCCCGGACCCGGATCCGGCGTCGGATCTCGCCCGTGGGCAGCCCCTGGAGGAGTGGCAGGAGGGAGTCCACCGAACCGTCGGTGGCCTGGTCCTCCTCCCACTGAAAGAGCCGGAGGACCGCCCGCACCACATCTTCCCGGACTTCAGCCAGGGTCCGGGTGAGACGCTCCCGCTTCCCGGTCCGCTCCACCACCACCGGGTGGGCCGAGATGAGCTTCCGGAGCCCCTCCTCCCGCTCGGCGACGGCTTCCAGAAAGGGGTCCGCTTCGGGCATCGATCTGTGGGCGTCGGCGAGGTCCGCCTCTGCCTCCTTCACTCCGGATTCTCCCTTGTCCACCGCCTCGCGGAGCTCCTCCAGCCGGTGGGGGAGCCCCGCGGGGAGGGCCTCGAGGAGCTCCGGATCGCCTGCGTCCCGCCGCCGCTCCCGGGCGGTGGCCAGGCGGGGCACCAGGGGGAGCACCTGCTGTGCGCGCTCCCGGAAGGCCCGGAGCTCCCGGAGCCGCTCCTCGACCCCGTTGCGCTCGCTCCGGTTCTCTTCCAGCGCCTTCACCACCTCCCGGAGCTTGCGGTCCCGGTCCCGGGCAGAGCTGTGCCGGTCGGCCAGCGCATCGAGCTTCCGTGCGATCTCCCGGTCGCGGCTCTGCCCCCGCCGATCCGGTCGCCAGAGCCCGGCCGCCTCCCGCTCCAGGGCGTCGGCCACCTCCCGGGGGGTGGCGAGCTCCCCGCTTCCCATCCCCGCCACCAGCCGGTCCCGCACCGTCTCCCAGGCGTCCCCCTCCTGGAGGGCGGCCAGTTGCGGCAGGGTTATGGTGAAGACGTGCTCGTAGAGCTCCCGGGAAAGCGTCCCCAGGTCGGGGATCGATCGGTTCGCCAGGTTCTCCGTCTCGCCATTCCGGTGGAGGCGGCCCCAGGGGGTGGCCAGGAGGCGCCGGTGCACCCGGAGCTCCTCGCCGGCGCGGGTCTCAATCTCGCCCTCGATCTCGAGGGTCTCCCCACTCCAGGGGGCGAAGGGGTTCCCGTCGCGGTTGGCCGGGTAGATCCCGTGGAGAAGAGCCCGCAGCGCCAGGAAGAACGATGTCTTGCCCGCCTCGTTGGGCCCGTGGACCACCGTCATTCCCGGGAGGGGCTCGGGGCCCGAGTCGACCCCCCGGAGGGGTCCGAAATTCTCGATCCGGATGCGGAGGAACCTCATCGGCCCTCCCCGAGTGCCCGGAAACGGTCGATGAGGATCCGGGCACCCACTTCGTCACCGAGGATCTCCCGGATGTAGTCGGCCGGGTCGCTGCCCGGTGCGTCCACGAGGCCTGCCAGGGTCGAGGGGTCCACCTCCATGGGGAGGTCGGAGTCCGCACCGGGATCGGCCCCCTCCAGGCTCCGGAGGATTCGGAGCGCCAGCCCCACCGGATCCTGTCGCTCGCGGTACTCTGCCGGATCCACCGTGGACCGAACCCCGCCGGTGCGGAGCTCCACCTCGAGAAGATCCAGGTTCTGCGCGGTCTCGGAGACGAGGGTGCGACGGTTCTCCTCCAGGGCCAGCTCACCAGCCAGGGGGCTCGCGCCGGTGAGGCGCACCCGGACGATCCACTCGGTTCCGGGGCGTCCCGGCTCCGCGCCGCGCGCCTCTCGCCAGAGCTCGGCGATCCGGTGGAGGAGGCCGTCGAGGGTGTGGATGGCGTCGATCCCGTCCACCTCCAGGACTTCCCACCGGATCGGGGCCAGGTCGACGAACTCCACGGCAGGGGTGGCACCGGGTCCCGGAAGCTCCACCAGGAGCCCTCCCTTCGCCCCGGTCTCCCGGGGTGAACGGCCCTGCAGGTTGCCCGGGTAACGGATGCCGGGGGTGGTCTCGAGGGTCTGGCGGAGGTGGATGTGTCCCAGGGCCCAGTAGTCGAAGGGGGCGCGTCTCAGGGAGGGGAGTTCCGAGGGAGCATACCGCTCGTGCGCCTCGGCACCTCCGGCACCGGTGACCTGGGTGTGGAGCATGGCCACCGCCGGGAGGGAGGGGTCGGGGCGACCCCCGAAACGGGCCGAGAGGTCGTCTCCTTCGCGATCGGTCCGGTGCCCGGCCGAGGTGACGGTGCCCACCGGACGGCCTCCCCGCTCGATCACCACGCTCCGGGGCTCTCCGTCGGCGAAGAGCTCCACATGCGCAGGCCACCGAATCCGGCCATCTCCCGCGATCCCACTCCCGGGATCGTGGTTTCCGGTGCAGTAGAGACAGGGGATCCCGGCCTCGCCCAGGCGCCGGAGCTCCTCCAGGAGGAAGCGCTCGGTGGGAAAGGAGAGGCGATGCCCGTCGAAGAGGTCCCCGGCCACGAGAACGGCGTCGACCTCCTCCCGGATCGCAAGACCCACTGCGCGCCGGAAGGCCTCCCTGGACGCCTCCCTCAACCGCTCCCGCAGCCGCTGGGAGCGGCTCGCGAAGAGGGTGTCGAGATGGATGTCGGCCAGGTGGAGGAGGCGCATGGGTGTCCATGGGAGTCGGGAGGCTCGCGGGCGGAATCCGCCTCAACCTACCAGACCCCGCCGACAGGGCCAATGGTGGGATCCGACAAGAAGAGGTCGGTTCGGGGCGGAGGCCGGGGACACGGGTGGGACAGATGTTCGGAGGGGAGGCCTGGGACGGAGGCTCGGGACAGAGGTCTGGGGCAGGGGCCCGGGACGGAGGCGTCGGACAGAGACCGGGGACGAAGGCTCGGGACAGGGGCTCGGTACGAAGGCCCGGGACGACGACCTGGGCCCGGTACCCCGACACCCTCCCCTCCCCACCGGGTCGACACGAACCAGCGGGACCATGCCACGGGGCCTTTACGGGGCTCGGGGGTCATGGTACGATACCGGAGTTCATCGCCCCCGCCCCCCGAGCACCCATCGATGAGTGAATCCACGGATCTTGCCGTGACCACAGAACGGGACGAAGTCCCGGAACAGGACGCCATCTTCCGCGAGATCCGACGACTGCTCGGAGAGGAAGATCCAACCCTCGCCCTTCGCTTCGCGGAGCTCTTCTTCCGCAAGTCGCCCCCCGGCTTCCTGAACGATCGGAGCGCGGCATCGGCGGCTCGGCTCGTCCTGAGCGCCTTCCGCTTCCTGCAGCGGGCCCGGCGCGACACGGTCGATGTGGAGGTGGTGAACCCCGACGTGGACACCGAGGGCTGGTTCGCCCCGGTCACGGTGATCCGGACCAATGTCTCGGAGCGTCCCTTCATCGTGGACTCCATCCGGGAATTCCTCCATTCGGAGGACCTGGCCATCGAGGCGTACGTCTACCCGGTCCTCAATGTGGAGCGAGACGACTGGGGCGATGTGGTGGCGCTGGGACCGGCGAGTGCGGGAGACACCCGGGAGTCCATCGTCCATTGCGAGGTCACCCGGGTCACCGACGTGGATCGCCTGGCGCACATCGAGACCGAGCTGACGCGCCGGCTTCAGGACGTGGTCCACGCCACCGACGACTTCCCGGCCATGCTCTCCGCCGTCGATGACACCATCCGGGCACTGGACGAGACCGCCCAGCGCCAGCCGGAGCGGAGCGAGGAGGTGGCCGAGGTCCAGGCCTTCATGGAGTGGCTCCGCGACGGAGGCTTCGTCTTTCTCGGCTACCGTGCCTACGACCTCGTGGAGGTGGACGGCGCCCCCTCGGTGGTGGTGGAACGGGGTTCCGGCCTGGGGATCATGCGGCGTGAGGAGGAGTCCACCTTCGCCACCGCGGTTCCCCTCGATTCCCTCCCCGGGAGCCTCCGGGAGATGGCGGAGGGCGGCCCCCTCCTGATCATTTCCAAGACCAATGCCACCTCCACCGTCCACCGGCGCGATCGGATGGACTACATCGGAGTGAAGAAGGTCGACGAAGACGGCGAGGTGGTGGGAGAGCGACGCTTCATCGGGCTCTTCACCTCGGAGGCTTTCTCGGAGAAGGCGGACCGGATCCCCATCCTCCGGCGGAAGCTCGACACCATCCTCGAGGATTCCGGGGTGCAGGAGGGGTCGCACGATTACAAGGAGATCCACACGATCTTCAACACCCTGCCGAAGGAGGAGCTCTTCCTCACCTCGGCGGAGGAGATCGGCGAGGATGTCCGCACCGTCCTCACCACCTTCGACTCCGAAGGGGTCCGGGTCACCCTGCGCCGCGATCCCCTCCAGCGGGGGGTTTCGGTGATGGTGATCCTGGCCAAGGAGCGCTTTTCAGGCGCAGTCCGGAAGCGGATCGAGGAGGCCTTCGTCGAGG
Source organism: Gemmatimonadota bacterium (assembly GCA_007130605.1). Classification (GTDB taxonomy): domain Bacteria; phylum Gemmatimonadota; class Gemmatimonadetes; order Longimicrobiales; family Gaopeijiaceae; genus SLBA01. The sequence goes on from SLSF01000263.1 coordinate 19,949, forward strand.
CCCTCGAGGGTGAGGTGCTGAACTACCACCTGGCCCTCGGGGAAGGTGACCAGGCCCGGCTCCACTTCTACCTGGCCGCACCCCGGGAACGTCTCGACGCGGTCACCTCCACCGACCTGGAGGAGATCGTTCGCAAGCTCACCCGCACCTGGGCCGACCGGGTCCGGGAGCGGCTGGCCAAGGTCCGTCCCCCCGACGAGGCCCGGCGCCTTGCGCGGGAGTACGGGGAGGCCTTCTCCGGCGAGTATCAGGCTGCCACCGATCCCGACGTGGCGGTGCGCGACATCCTGGAGCTCGAGGGGATGGCGGCGGAGTCGCGGGCTGTGGCCATCACCATCACGAACCCCGATGCGGAGCTTGCGGTGGCGGGTGGCGATCGAGTCACCGAGCTCAAGCTCTACCTGATGGACTCCCGGCTCGTCCTTTCGGACTTCATGCCGATCCTGGAGAATTGCGGGCTCCGGGTCATTGCCGTGACCCCCTTCGAGGTGAAGGGTGAGGAGGTGCCCGAGGCGATCCTCTACTCCTTCATGGTGCAGGACGCCACCGGCGAGCCCCTCGACGAGGAGGGGGTGGGAAGCCGGCTCTCCGAGACGATCCTCTCGGTGCGGCGCGGCGATGCCACCAATGACACCCTGAATGCCCTGGTGGTGTCGGCGGGTCTCTCCTGGCGCGAGGTGGAGGTGATGCGGTCGTACGCATCGTACGCCTTCCAGGTGGGCGCCGTCCCGTCGCGGCTCTCCCTTCCGGTGGCGCTGAGCAACCACCCCTCTCTCGCGGCCCTCCTCTTCCGGCTCTTCGAAGTCCGTTTCGATCCCGATGGCCCCGGGAGCCGTGAGGAGCGGAAGGCGCGGGAGTCCGAGATCGTCGAAGGCTTCCACGCCGCCCTCTCGGGTGTGACGGTGCTCTCCGACGACCGGGCCCTCCGCCGGCTATCGGAGTTGATGCGGGCCACACTTCGCACCAACTACTACCAGACCGGGGGACGGGTGCCCGGCCGCAGGTCCGGCGGGGTCCCCTACCTCTCCTTCAAGTTCGACGGGATGGCCCTCGAGCGGCCTGCGAAGGCCCGGATCCGATACGAGGTCTGGGTGCGGTCCGCGCGCATGGAGGGGATCCATCTTCGAGGCGCAAAGGTGGCCCGGGGCGGGATCCGCTGGTCGGATCGCCCCGACGACTTCCGGATCGAGGTCGAGGGCCTGGTGAAGACCCAGATGGTCAAGAATGCCGTCATCGTGCCCGGAGGCTCGAAGGGAGGTTTCGTGACCCTTCGTCAGCTCCCCGCGGACCAGATGGCCGACGAGGCCAGGGAACAGTACAAGACCCTCATTCGGGGACTCCTCGACCTCACCGACAACCTTTCCGCAGAGGGGACGATCCCCCCGGAACGGGTGGTCTGCTACGACGCCGCCGACCCCTACCTGGTGGTGGCCGCCGACAAGGGGACGGCCACCTATTCCGACGTGGCCAACGCCATCGCAGCCGAGTACGGCTTCTGGCTTGGAGACGCCTTCGCCTCCGGAGGCTCCAACGGCTACGACCACAAGAAGGTGGGGATCACCGCCCGTGGCGGGTGGGAATGTGTGCGCAGGCACTTCCACGAGATGGGCAAGGACATCCAGGCGGAGCCCTTCACGGTGGCCGGAATCGGCGACATGAGTGGCGATGTCTTCGGCAACGGGATGCTCCTCTCGGAGCAGATCCGGCTCATTGCCGCCTTCGACCACCGGGACATCTTCATCGACCCCGATCCGGACCCCGCCATCTCCTTCGCCGAGCGGAAGCGGATCTTCGAGATGGGGCGATCCACCTGGCAGGACTATGACGGCTCGGTCCTCTCCGAGGGAGCCATGGTGGTGCCCCGGGGCTCGAAGGAGATCGAGATCACCCCCGAGGCGAAGGCCGCGCTGGGAATCGAGGAGGAGGGCCCCTTCGATGGCGAGGCGCTGGTGCGCCACATCCTGAAGGCCCCGGTGGAGCTCCTCTGGAATGGAGGGATCGGCACCTATGTGAAGGCCTCCACCGAGACCCATGCCGATGCGGGAGACACCGCCAATGACGCGGTGCGGATCGACGCCGACGAGCTCCGGGCGAAGGTGGTGGGCGAGGGAGGGAACCTGGGGCTGACCCAGCGGGCCCGCATCGAGTACGCCCTGACCGGGGGACGCATCAACACCGACGCCATCGACAACTCGGGCGGGGTGGATCTTTCGGACCGCGAGGTCAATCTGAAGATCCTCCTCCGGCCGGTGGTGGAATCGGGAGAGATGACGCTGGAGGAGCGCAACGACCTCCTCCGCGAGCTCCAGGACCCGGTGGCCGACCTGGTCCTCCGCGACAACGAGTCCCAGGGAATGGCGGTCTCCCTGGACCTGGAGCGGGCCACCGAGGCCATCGACGACCTTCGGGACCTGATCTCCTCCTTCGAGCGAGCGGGTCTCATCGACCGGACCGCCGAGGCGCTGCCCACCTGGGAGACCCTGGAGGAACGGAGAGAGGCCGGGAAGGGCTTCACCCGCCCCGAGCTCTCGGTCCTCCTGGCCCACGCGAAGCTCGACCTCACCACCCACCTCCTCCGGAGCACCCTCCCGGAAGATGTGACGGTGGAGCGCTACCTCACCGGGTACTTCCCGGCCCGTGCGGTCCAGACCGCCGGCCGGGAGCGGGTGGAGGGCCATCGGCTCCGCCGCGAGATCGTGGCGAGCCAGCTTGCCAACGACCTGGTGGACCTCATGGGGGCCGGCTTCATCCACCGGGTCCACCGGACGACCGGAAGGGCACCTGCGCAGATCGCCCGGGCGTGGCTCGTGGCGGCGCGGCTCACCGGCCAGGCGGGGCTCGTGGAGTGGCTTCGGATGGGAGAGGGCTCCATGCCGCAGCCCGTGGCCTACCGCTGGCTTCTGGGGCTCTCCCGGGTGCTCGAGCGCACCACCCGCTGGCTTCTCACCAACGGGATCGAGGAGCGGGAGACAAGGGAGCTCCTGGAGGACAGCCTTCAGGGACTCGAGGAACTCCGCACCGCCTTCCCCGACATCGTCACGGGGGAGGACCGCCGGATCTTCGAGGGGCTGGTGGAGGAGCTCAAGGGCGATGGGGCCGAGGAGGCCTTTGCCCGGGACCTCATCACCCTCCGCTTTCTCGACCAGCTCCTGGAGGTGCTCCGGGTCCACCGCCGTACCGGAATGGACCCCATCGATGCGGCGCGCACGTTCTACCGGGTGTCGGAGCTCTTCTGGATCCCCTGGCTCCGGAGTTCGATCTTCGAGACCGCAGGCGACGACCGATGGGAGAAGCGGGCGGCCCAGGCGCTGGCCGACGACCTCACCTGGGCACACCAGAGGCTCGCCGGTGCAGTCACTGCAGGGGTGGGCGAGACCGGGTCGGTGGACGAGGCCATCGAGGGGATCACCCGCGACCATCGGGAGCGCCTCGACCGCTTCCACGAGCTGGTCAAGGAGATCGAAGGCGAAGAGGTCCTGACCCTCGCCGCCCTCACCGTGGTGGTGCGAGAGCTGATGGCCTTCGCGGAACGGTTGCCGGAGTCCTGACGGCCCCGCCCCGGCGGCACCGCCCTGCCGGCACCCTCCTGCCG
>SLSF01000190.1 GCA_007130605.1 Gemmatimonadota bacterium
CTATTTTCACCATGCAATAACTAAACAGGTAAGGAGATTGATAAAGTGGCTAATAACAAGATGTTTCTTAAAACACAGAAAAGAAAAAAGAATTTCATTACTGAGATACTTGGCCATAAAGCAGCTTATTTATTATGTTTGCCAGCAATTGTTTATACCATTGTATATGGATATGCCACATATCCATATGCATTAATCGCTTTTCAAAGATATCACTATCAAACTGGTATTTTTAGAAGTCGGTGGGTAGGCTTTACAAATTTCGAATTCTTTTTTGGATCTCCCAGAGCACTGCAGGTAACAGTAAATACTTTGAGAATAAATATTTTGTCAATTATTTTTACTACAGTGCTAGCTGTGTTATTTGCATTACTTTTTAATGAAGTGAGAAACAGGCGATTTGCCAAAATCAATCAATCAACTTTCTTGTTCCCGCATTTTTTATCATGGGTTCTTGTAAGTTATATGATATATGCGATCTTTTCTACAGATCTTGGCATTGCTAATCAGATTCTGAGATTTTTTGGATTTAGTGGAAAATCATGGTATTCTGATCCACAACCTTGGCCTTGGATCATCGTGTTTGCTCGTGTCTGGAAAGGTTTGGGAATGTCAGTCGTCATATATTTGGCTACTATAACGGGGATGGATAGAGAGATTTACGAGTCCGCAACTGTTGATGGTGCTAATCGATTTCAACAAAATATGTATATTACAATTCCTCTCTTGATGCCAACAGTTGCTATTCTCACGCTATTGGCTTTAGGAGGGATGTTTTCAGCTGATTTTGCGATGATCTACTCCATTATAAGGGATAATGGTCTTTTGTATCCCACAGCTGATGTCATTGACACATATGTTTTCAGAGCGCTTAGAAGGACGGGAGATCCGTCACATGCCATGGCTGTCGGCTTATATCAGTCACTCATGGGCTTTATACTTGTGTTTGGATCGAATAGGATTGTTAAAAAATACTTCCGTGAGGGTGCGTTATTTTGATTAATGGAGGCGACATAAAATGAGAAAGTTTAATGTTTTTGATGGTTTGATATATTCTGCGATTTCTGTTTATTCTATCATCTGCCTTGTACCAATGCTATTGGTGGTAGCAGTTTCAATTACGAAGGAAACGGCAATAATAAGTAGTGGGTACAGACTGATTCCTGAAGAATTTTCTTTAGAGGCATATAGATTGGTCTTGGGTCAGGGAACATCAGTTTCGAGAAGCTATGTTGTCACAATAGTTGTCACTCTTACAGGTACTCTTGTTGCTGTTTTGATGACTTCTATGGCTGGGTACACATTAGCTAATAAAAATATTCGGTATCGCGATGGGTTGGCGTTATTCTTCTTTATAACGATGGTATTTAATACAGGAGTGGTTCCGTGGTATTTAGTTTCGTTTAACTTAGGATTTCATGATAATTTACTTGCTCTTATTATTCCTGGTATGATTTTTAGCCCATTTAATCTTTTTCTGGTTCGAAACTATATGAGAAGCATTCCTGATTCATTAATGGAGTCTGCTATGATTGATGGAGCGGGGGATTTTAAGATAGCGTATAAAATATATCTTCCACTTTGTCTTCCGGTGCTTGCTGTCGTTGCTTTGTTTTACGGTCTGGCTTATTGGAATAACTGGTGGAATGCGATTATGCTGATTAATAATAGAAGTCTGTATCCATTACAGTATTTGCTTTTTCAGCTCCAATCAGAATTGCAGATGATCGCTGATTTACAGCAGACGGGAGGTGCTGCTGTTAGAACATTGCCTACAGAGTCTTTAAAAATGGCAACAGCTGTAGTAACAATAGGTCCGATTATATTTATGTATCCGTATTTGCAGAAATATTTCATCAAAGGCTTGATAATTGGATCAGTAAAAGGATGAACACAAAAAAACAGCAGATACAGTTTAATCCAACTGCTTCTATTGATTTAAGGGGGGATGTAATAAGTATTGTCAAAAGTTTTGGTTCAATGTTTTAACAGATTAAGATGAATAATTAGGAGGAATACACCATGGCATTTAAAATTACGAGAAAACTAGCTATATTATTAGCTATATCAATGTTTGTTTTCTTTGTTGCAGCCTGTACGGCGGATGATCCAGCTACTGATCCTGATGACCCAACAGAAACGACAACAACCGCTGATCCTGATGACACAGATGATCCAACGGATACAGACGATCCAGATGATACGGACGAACCTGGCGAAACAATGAATGTGTTATATCTAAAGCCGGGAACTGAGCCAACAGATGGCCCCGTTGTTGATCAGGCCATTACTGATAAGCTACAGGCTGATGGACTTAATATTAATTTTGAGCGGCAGTTTTTTGGCTGGGACATTTGGGACCAGCGCGTTAACATTATGATGTCTACAGGCGAAGAGTTTGATCTTGTTCACATAATGGAAGACCGAATTGGAACACATGTTTATACTGCCAGAGGCGCTCTTGTCGCGATTGATGATTACTTAAATCAATATGGACCAGTACTTCTAGAATTGATACCAGAAGATGTTTGGGAAATATCAACAATTGAAGGAAAAATAATGAACATACCAGTCCTGTTCAGAGATTTTGCCCACATGTCAGAATTAGTATCATATCGTACTGATATATTTGATAAACACAATATCTCATATCCTGCGGATGATCTGGATGATTTATTAGGAAAATTGATTGAACTAAGAGATCTTGAACCAGACATGGATTTCCGGATGGTTCCTGACTTGAACCCTTCAATTCCGATGTCTATTCACAGAACCTATGATCGTTATCCATTTACTGTTAGAGACAGTTTGTTTTTCGCAGATCAAGAGGGAAATATAGAACCATGGCTGGACACAGAGGAATTCAGGATGGACTGTGAATGGTTTAATACTCTTTTGCAAAATGACTTGCTGCATCCTGACACGCTGTCTATGCCCAGAGATATCAGAAGTCAAAGAGCATCAACAGGTCAAAATCTCCCAGTTAATTTCGGTACAGCGATGTTTGGGCTGCAGGGGTTACAAGTAAATGTACCTGAAGCTAGGCTTGAAGACTTCAGATTCAGACCTGATGAAATGCCGCCTTTCCGCGGAGACCGAGTTACAATGAACTCTAATGGTATTTCTGCTACGTCTCAGAATCCAGAAGCAGCGGTTATGTTTTTTAACTGGCTGTATAGTGATAATGAGAACTATGAATTGTTAAATTACGGTATCGAAGGTACACATTGGGAAGCATTGCCCGATCGCAGATATGTCAATATTAGTGATGATTATGACTATGGCGGATGGGACTGGACGATTGGACATTACGAAGTTGTACGATTAAGAGAAGGATCCCCGCCAGATCTAAACCGTATTATGTTTGAGTTTGACCCGGATGCCACCAGTTCTGTACTGGCACCATTTAGGTTCGATGGAACAGCAGTAGAAGCGCAGTATAGCGCGGTTATGGCTGAACTTGAAGCAAGCATATACCCGCTGAAAACAGGTATAATTGCTTATGAAGATGGATACGAGAGTGCTATAGCAGCTATGGCTAATGCAGGTTATTATGAAGTTGTAGAAGAATTTGAAAGACAGTATACAGAGTGGTTTGCCTCAAGGTAGTTGAAAACTAAAACAAGATTAATTAAGGCTGGGTCACTTAGAATTATAACTAAGTGGCCCAGCCAAATATTTATTCGCTGTCTTGATATACATTTGTGAAGTAAAAGGATGGCATAAATAGCTTTCTCAATCATACATCAGTTTTAGAGAAAATTTGATTTAAACATTAATACTTATTTAGTTGCTCTCCCTGTAAATTACGTTGAAATTGCATTGAAAATAACAGTTGATCTGTCTAAATATTTAACAATAATCATTTTTAAAGAATACTGCTTTTCGGTTTTACAATTCTATGGTGATGTGGCAAACAATTACAAGTATGCTCATTAAAAGCAATGTATGCTGAAAATAGAGGGTTATATGAAATATTTAACAATATCTGACAGTAAAGAATATTTTATTTCAGATGGAAAACCAATATTTTATTTGGCTGATACCGTCTGGAGCGCATTTACAAATTCTACAATAGATGAGTGGACGGAATACCTGGATTATCGCAGAACACAAGGCTTTAATGTACTTCAGATAAATCTTCTGCCTCAATGGGACCGAAGCAGAAAATTCAGTCATGATGTTAGTTTACCTGCATTTCATAAAGACGATAAAGGTAATATTGACTTTTATAATTTGAATGATGAATATTTTGATAAAGCAGTGACAATGACAAAAATGGCTGTTGATAGAGGGTTTATTCCTGCGTTAGTTTTGCTTTGGGGCGATTATGTTGATTTCGAATGGGCAAGAACTTTAGAACCGAATCGAATATTCCCTCTTGAGGCAATTGAGCCCTATATTAACTATGTCAACAAACGATTTTCTGAGTTTTGTCCAATATATTTAGTAAGTGGTGACAATAATTTCAAGTATGAGACGACGCACATCTATTATCAGAAGGCATTAAAAATAATTAAAGAAATATCACCCAAATCCTTAACGACTTTGCATATGTCTGGGGGCACATCAGACTTACCTGAGAATTTTATCAAATCATCATACCTTGATTTTTATATGTATCAGTCAGGTCATAGCAATGTAGAAACTACGATGACTGAACTCGCTCACGATTTTAGACATAAAGTTGTTAAGCGGCCAATTATTAATGGTGAAATTTCATATGAGGGAATACGATTTTCAAAGCCATATCAAGGGAGAATATCAGCCTGGCATGTTAGAAGAATAATTTGGCATAGCTTATTATCAGGAGCAAAAGCTGGCATTACTTATGGAGCTCATGGCATTTGGTCGTGGCATAATCGTAATGATTATTTTACGAGCAAAAAGGTTTTTGACGAGCCTTTTCCATGGAGATCTGCGCTGGTACTTGCTGGTGCATGGGATGCTGCGTATGCAAAAGAGATCTTTGAGCAATACGATTTGTTTACTATACAACCATCAGAGATACTAGTCAATTGTGATGAAGAGATAAATGCATCTATGTCTGCTGATGGAAATAAGATCATAATATATTCGTCTTATAATACTGAGATTGTTGTAAAAACAGACTTGAGAAGGTATCAAACAAAAATGATTTTGCTTGATAAGAAGATAGCAATAAAACCTCGGATAGATGCCTCGAATGAAAAATCTTCAATTAAAATGCATGATTATAATTCGGATGTTCTAGTAGTTGCTATAAAAAACTAGCTTATTATAATGGAGGAGTAGAAATGACAGAGTATAACGTTTTGAAATATGGTGCGATTGGGGATGGAAAAACAAACAACGCGAAAGCCATTCAAGAAGCTATTGACGATTGTAACAAGCAGGGTGGCGGTAGAATATTATTGCCTAGCGGAAATGTATTTTGCACAGGGGTAATCGAACTAAAAACAAACTGTGAGCTATATATTGAAACAGGATGCACACTGTTAGGTAGTTCAGATATTGAAGATTATGGTACGAAACAGAATAGAAATCTAAGCCTAATTAAGTCAAAAGATGCAGATAATGTATCTATTACAGGTGGCGGTAAAATAGACGGTAATAGCAGTTTTTTTATAGAAGAGAAAAAGCCCTATATTTATAAAGCAAAAAAGCAAAGACCCTATGTTGTCAGATTGACAGGTGGAGAGAAGATAACCATATCTAATCTAAGTATTGTAAATGGACCTGTTTGGACAGTTACGCTTGAGGGTTGCACAGATGTATCAATTTATTCTTTAACAATCAAAAATGATATGAGGATGCCAAATAGCGATGGTATCGACTTGGATAGATGTCGAAATGTTCGAATAAGCAACTGCCATATTGAAGCAGGTGATGATTGTATTGTTTTGAAAACGCATAAACGAACTGCTGGATATGGATCTTGTGAGAACGTAACAATTACTGGATGTACAATGATATCGCGTTCGTTCGCTATTAATATCGGTTGTGAAGTTAAAGCACCAATCAGAAACGTAGTTGTTAGTGATTGTGTTATTTATTCCAGTCACAGAGGCGTTGGCGTCCACTTAAGTGAAGAAAGTGACGTAGAAAATGTGCTTTTCTCGAATCTCATCATTGAAACTCAGTACTATCACCCAGATTGGTGGGGGGCTGCTGAACCCATATATATTTCAGTAATCCCGTGGACAGATAAAGACACAGTTGGCGTAGTTCGAAATATTCGATTTACGAATATTTTATGTAAAAGTGAAAACGGTATATTTGTATACTCCAGCGACAAGAAAAATGTTAATGATATTGTCTTTGATAAAGTTAGCATACTTTTAGATAAGTGGACATCAGAAAGTGGAGGAAGGCACGATATCAGACCGTGTCCCGGAGAGATGAACGGCCTTTCTACAGGAGTCTACCAGTACCCCAGTTCTGGTTTTTACATCAATAAAGCAACAAACGTAACAATAAGAAATTGTGACGTTAAGTGGGGAGAAAATGTCCCTGATTATTTTAAACATGCTATTGAAAGCCATAATGTAGATGGGCTGTTACTTGAAAATTTCAAGGGTAAAGCCGCGCGCCCGGATTCCGATGATGATCAGCTGATTGACTAAATGATTCAAGTATTTGCGTACAGAATCATTGTTCTTATTTCATTGAAATAAGTTTAAAAGCGATTACGTTACTTTGCTGTTTGACTAGATCAGCATCTAGATGAAATCAAAAGTAATAAAGGAAGGGGTATATAACTGTGATCAATCAATATATAAAGACTAACGAGGATGGGCATTTCTTACTATCTGGAGAGCCTTGGTTTATGCATGCAACAACTTACTTTGGAAGAAAACCAGGCACTTGTGGTGCAGACTGGCTTGGTGAAAATTTTGAGTATAATAAACAATTTATTGAACAAGATATATGTAGCATGCAAAAATTAAAGATCAACACTATAGCTTTATTTATTCCCAAGTTGTTTAAAGGAATGAGTCCAGATCAGGAGAAATTTGATCAAGTTAGCTATTTGCTTGATCAGTTTGGGAGAGCTGGCATTAGAGTTCTTATGCTTGATCTTCGTTATTTTGATAAAGAAGACTGGTGTCGATATTACGGAGTTGATCCAAATTCAATTGTCTGGAATCCTGCAGTTAGTGCTGAGGCTGAAGCGGCTCTTGTTGAATCTAATAAATTGGTCAGAACTCCTTTTTCTAATCGCCCGGAAATTATTGGATGGACTTCAAGATCGAATCGTTTTGGTGAACAATTATATAGTAAAACTGAATTGAATGATATTTGGAGTTCTTGGCTAAGAACGAGATTTGACTGGAATTTTAGTAAAATCTCCGATGCATTTACTC
>SLSF01000153.1 GCA_007130605.1 Gemmatimonadota bacterium
AGGTCGTCGGGGGCGGATCGAGAGGGGGTCACCGGGCCCCCTTCTCCGGCGCTTCCGGTGGAAGCACGGAGCTGCCGGAACTCCCGCGCCAGCAGGAGCGTCCGGAGCACTTCAGGGGATGCGTCGGACGAGGGGGAAGTTCCGGAACCCGTCACGCCGCCACTCCTCCCGGGCTCAGAGCCCGTCGGGGATCACCGGTGACGGCTCCTCGCCCCCTCCAGCGCCCCCCTCGGGAATCACGGGGGTGGGCTGCTGCGTCGGCGCCTGGAAGTCGTCCTGGAGGATGCTTCCGGTGTCCCCTCCACGAGACGAGAGGATCGCCAGGATCAGGGCCAGGACCATGAAGATGGCTCCGGAGGTCCAGGTGGCCCGGGTGAGGAAGGTGGTGGCCTGTCGGCCCCCGAGCACACCCTCGGTGGCGGTCACACCGCCACCCATGGCAGCGAGACCTCCTCCCTTTCCTGCCTGGAGAAGGATGACCACTGCAAGGAAGATCCCGTTCAGAACGAGAATCGTCAGAAAGAAACCATACATAGCGAATTCGCCGCCGTGGCTCGGTTCAGACCGTGTCGGGCGGTACGCCCGGGGGTCCGTGCAAGGAATGAAGCATTGAAAATTCGGACGAATGCCCCTCGATGTCAACGCTCTCCTCGCAGGGAGGAGCGATTTCGCCGGGCAGAATCATTCGGATGCGGCAATGGCCGCGAAGGAGCGAGGGTCGAGAGACGCCCCTCCCACCAGCACCCCATCCACATCCGGGACTGCCAGGAGTTCCGACGCATTGGCCGGTTTCACCGATCCTCCGTAGAGGATGGAGATTCGGCGGGCATGCGCCTCCCCCAGGAGCTCTCCCAGGCGAGCCCGGATGAACCGGTGCGCTTCGTCCGCGTCGTCGGGGGTCGCCGTCTGCCCGGTCCCGATGGCCCAGACGGGCTCGTATGCCACCAGGACCTCCAGCTCCCGGGACTGCTCCCGGAGGGTAGGGGGAGAGAAGACGGCATCGAGCTGACGATCGAGGACTTCCTCGAGCCGACCCTGGGAGCGCTCCGCCAGGGTTTCTCCCACGCAGAGGACCGGAGTGAGGCCGGCGCGGTATGCGGCGCCGACCTTTCGCGCGGTTTCGTCGAGGGTCTCGCCGAAGAGCTGGCGTCGCTCCGAATGCCCCACGAGGGCGCATTCGGCCCCGGCCTCGGCGGCCTGTTCGGCCGAGACCTCCCCTGTGAAGGCACCGGAGACCTCATGATGGAGATTCTGGATCCCGAGCCCGATGGGGAGCCCCGAGGACCGTACCGACGCATGGAGCGCCGGGAGGGTCACCGCAGGCGGAAAGAGGAGGACCCGAACGCCCTCCGGTGGCTCCGGGAGGGCCTCCACGAACGCCTGCCCCTGGGCGGGACCGTGATGCATCTTCCAGTTCCCGGCGATCACACGGTCCCGATCGCCATCCCCTCTCTGCTCCTCGCTCATGGTCCGTCTCCCTCTTCGTCGGTGTTTCTCGTGGGCGGTCCGAGCTCCTCCACACCGGGAAGGGGACGTCCCGCCAGAAGATCGAGGGAGGCACCACCCCCGGTGGAAATGTGTGTCATCCGGTCCTCCACTCCGGCCACTCCAGCCGCCGCGGCGGAGTCGCCCCCACCCACGATGGCCATGGCACCGTCATCGGCGGCCTCGGCGATGGCGTGGGCCACCGCCACCGTCCCCCCGGCGAAGGGTGGCATCTCGAAGATCCCCATGGGTCCGTTCCAGAGGAGGGTCCTCGCCTTCCCGATCTCCTCGGCGAAGAGGGCCCGGGTGGTGGGTCCCACATCGGCGATCCGCTCCCGGTCCCGAACCTCGGTGCGGTCACACTCCCGGGTCTCGGCGTCTGGGGCGAGCACTTCGGCCACCACCACGTCGACGGGAAGAAGGATCCGCTCACCGGCACGCTCCAGGAGCGCACCCGCCAGCTCCACCCGATCGGGCTCCACCAGCGAAGCTCCGGTCTCGAGCCCGAGGGCACGGAAGAAGGTGTTGGCCATGGCGCCCCCGATGAGGAGCCGGTCGACGCGGGGAAGGATCGCCTCGATGAGATCGATCTTCCCCGAGATCTTCGCGCCCCCCATCACCGCCACGAAGGGTCGCTCCGGCTCCCGGAGCGCTTCGTCGAGGAAGCGGAGTTCCCGCTCCATCAGGAAGCCTGCCAGGGCCCACCCTCCCGACGCCCGGATGGCCCGGGCCGCACCCACATTCGATGCGTGCGCACGGTGGGCAGCCCCGAAGGCCTCGCCCACAAAGAGGTCGCCGAGCCTTCCCAGAGCGCGACCGAGCTCGGGGTCGTCCTCGGTCTCCCCCGCCTCATAGCGAATGTTCTCCAGGAGGAGGATGTCGCCCTCCGCGAGCTCCGCCACCGTGTCCCTCACGGATTCGGATGCCGGGGGGTCGTCCAGGAGGGGAACGGTGCGTCCCAGTCGCTCCTCCAGGTACCGGGCCACCGGCGCCAGCGACGCCTCCGGGTCGCGTGTCCCGTCGGGACGCCCGAGGTGGGAGACCAGGATCATCTTCGCGCCGGCCTCTCCCAGGAAGGCGAGGGTGGGCAGGGTCGCATCGATCCGACCCGGATCGGTGATGGCGCCCTCGTCGTCGAGGGGCACATTGTAGTCCACCCGCACCAGGACCCGCCGGCCCCGGAGGCGATCCGGAGACCACTCCGAGAGGAGGGGAACCCGCATGGCCACTCAGCTCCCGCCGTCTGAGAGGCTCCCGGCAACGAGCCGAGCCAGGTCGGTCACCCGCATGGAATAGCCCCACTCGTTGTCGTACCAGGAGAGGACCTTCACCATCCGCTCTCCGATGACCGCGGTGGAGAGGGCATCGACCACCGAGGAGTGGGGATTGCCCACATAGTCGATGGAGACGAGGGGCTCGTCCGACACTCCGAGGATCCCCTTCATCGGCCCTGCGGCAGCGGTGCGGAACGCGTCGTTCACCGTGTCCACCGTCACATCGGACTCGAGTTCGCAGGTGAGGTCCACCAGAGAGACATCGGGGGTGGGGACCCGGATCGCCATGCCGTCGAGCTTCCCTTTGAGTTCGGGAAGAACGAGGGAGGTGGCCCGGGCCGCGCCGGTGGTGGTGGGGATCATGGAGACGGCGGCCGCCCTGGCCCGACGCAGGTCCTTGTGGGGTGCATCCAGGGTCGTCTGGTCATTGGTGTAGGCATGGACCGTCGTCATGAGCCCGCGCCGGAAGCCGAAGGCGTCGAGAAGGACCTTCGCCACGGGGGCCAGGCAGTTCGTGGTGCACGAAGCGTTGGAGATGACGGAGTGGGCCTCCGGATCGTACCGGTCCTGGTTCACCCCGAGCACGATGGTGATGTCCTCTCCCTTGCCCGGCGCGGAAAGGATGACCTTGCGGGCGCCGGCCTCCAGATGCTTCGCCGCCTTCTCCCGCTGGGTGAAGAGCCCGGTGCACTCCAGGACAAGATCGACCCCGAGATCCTTCCAGGGGAGGTCCGCAGGATCCCGCTCCGACAGGACCCGGATCTCCCGCCCGTCGACACGGAGACCATCGTCGGTGGCCTCCACCTCTCCGGGCCAGGCCCCGTGCACCGAGTCGTACTTGAGGAGGTGGGCGAGGGTGCGGCTGTCGGTCAGGTCGTTGACCGCCACGATGTCCAGTTCATCCGCTGCATGCCGGAGCGTTGCCCGAAGAACCAGCCGTCCAATGCGGCCGAAGCCATTGATCGCCACGCGTGTCGCCATCTCATCCACTCCTTCCCGTTGCGCGGTCCCCGGATTCGGGACCGTCGGTATGTGGTCGTCGATTGATCGCATCAAAAAAGCCCGGAGGCGGACCCGATCCCTCGAGGGGATCGGCACTCCGACCCGGGAGTGTCCGGGCAAAGACGAGGAGCCGGATCGGTCCGGCCCCCACCTCGTCCAGTACTTCTGCCACCGCTGACGCCGTGGCCCCCGTGGTAAGCACATCATCCACCAGAAGGACCGGGCGCCCCGAAAGCGTTGTCGCAAGCCTTTCGTGAACCGAAAAGGCGCCCTCAACATTAGCCCTGCGTGCATCCCGGTGCAAGGCGACCTGGCTTCCCCCGCCGTCCGCGCGCACGAGGGCATCGGTCAGCGAAAATCCGGTCATGGCAGCAAGGTGCTCCGCCAGGACCCGAGCCTGGTTGTAGCCCCGAAGGCGCCGGCGCTTCACAGTGGTGGGAACCGGAACCAGGAGCGGCGTCCCCTCCCCCGAGACGTCCGGAAGCACCCACCTCATGGCCCGGGCCATGGGACGCGCGGCCTCGGGCCACCCCCCGTACTTGAGCGCGTGCACCAGGTCGTCCACCGGAGGACGAAGGATGGCGGCGCTCCGGGCCCGATGGAGGGCGTCGGGCCACCCCTCGCATTCGCGGCAGTGGTCCTTCTCCGAAACCGTCCCGGTCCCCAGGGGGGCATGGCACCGTTCACACCAGGGCGCGGGAGGTCGCCGGATCCGGCTCGAGCAGCCGGGACAGAGCATCCGGGCTTCCCCGGTGGAGGGATCGCGGGGCCCCGAACCTTGTCCGCACACGACACAGCCGGGGGGGAGGAGGAAATCGAGACCGGTCCGAAGTCGGCCGAGCCACCGCGCACGCTGCCGGTCGGTCATCCCTCGTATTCTCCCGCGGCGGCCCTCCGGAGGGCTTGCCGCATGACCTCTTCGGGGGCCGGACGGCCGCACCAGCGCTCGAAGGCGGCCATCCCCTGCCGAAGAAGCATCTCCCGCCCATCGAAGGCCTCGATTCCACGGGCTCGTGCCTCCCGCACCCACCGGGTCTCACCAGGCCGGTAGACCAGGTCGTGAAGCGCCACCGTGTCGGGGAGTTCCTCCACCGGGTACGGGGAGGGGTCGTCCGGACCGAGTCCCAGGGTGGTGGCATTCACCACCAGGGAGACCGAGGGTTCGAGGGACGCATCCATGGGACCCTGGAAGGCGTGGAGTTCGGTCAGGGACACCCCCGGAGCCAGGGCCTTCACGAGCGCCCGGGCACGCGCCACCGTCCGGTTCCGCACCTCGATCCCCCGCACCCCGAGGGTGTCGAGGGCCAGGATCACCGCCCTCGATGCGCCCCCGGCCCCGAGAACCACCGCCCTCCCTCCCTCGAAACGTGAGCCGAAGTGGTGGCGGAGCGCGTCGTGGGCGCCGGCCACATCGGTGTTGTCACCATGGATCACGCCCCCCTCGTGCCAGAAGGTGTTGCACGCCCCGGTGAGCCGCACCGCGGCGGAAGGGGCCTCGACGATGGCGGCGGCGGCGGCCTTGTGGGGAACCGTCACATTTCCCGCCCCCCCGGCGCGGGCGATCCCGCGGAGGAGGCCCGGCAGGTCCTCGCCGGAGCACCGGAGCGCCAGGTAGCGTGCATCGACCCCCTCCGCCTCCAGAGCCGCATTCTGGAAGACCGGAGAGAGCGAGTGTTCCACCGGATCGCCCAGGAGCGCCAGGAGCCGGGTCATGGGAACTCTCACCTCACTCGTCGGTGGTTGCCGACGAGGATTCGGCCTCGAGGATCGGTCCCAGGCGGTCGAGGGAGGCCTCGATGAGTTCGTTCAGTTGGCGGAAGGTGGCCCGGTAGAGCTCATCGCTCCCTCCGATGGGATCGCTCACTTCGTCGTCCGGATGGATCTCGCGGGCGCCACGGGCGAAGGTGGGCAGGAGGGTCGACTTCTCCCCCACCCCCCATGCCTCGAGAGCCGCGAGATGGCTCTGGGACATGGTGAGGATCAGGTCGGCCCCCTCCACCAGATCCGGGGTGAGGGCATGAGAGCGATGTCCCTCGATCTCGATGCCCCCTTCCCTCGCTGCCCGCACCGCTCCTCCCGAGATGGGGGATCCGGGAAAGGCCGCCACCCCCGCGGACCGGACCTGGACCCCGGACCATCCCCGCTCGGCGAGCACGGTGCGGGCGATCCCCTCGGCCATGGGGCTCCGACAGGTGTTCCCCGTGCAGACGAAGAGGAGACGGAAACCGCCCTCTCCCCCCCGATCCTCTTCCCACGCCCCGGACTCCATCATGCTCCCTCCATCGGTACGCTGTCCATCATGACGTCTGACTCCTCCCTTCCCAGATGGAACCGATCTCCTCACCCGTCACCACCCCTTCCCTGAGGATCCGAAATCCGTTCCCCACGCACGCCACCAGGGTCGAAGGGATCCGTCCCTCTCCGGGAGACCCCTCGAGGATCCGCAGGGTGCCCTCGCGGAGTGCGTCTGCGAAATGCACCGCCACCTCCCCTCCCGAAGCCACCGGCGTTCCCCCGGCCCGGTTCGCACTGGTGGAGAGTACCGGGGCGCCCACGACGGAGAGGATCCGGCGCACCACGGGATGGGGGCTCTCGCGCACGGCGATCCCCCCCTCCTGGTTCATGATCCCTTCGAGTGCACACCCTTCCACCGCCGGAAGGACCAGGGTGACGCGCCCGGGCCAGAAATGCTCCGCCAGCCGCCTCGCCCCGGGGGACCAGTCCAGCCGCTCCCGCCATGGGCGTCCCGCCTCTCCCTCCGGGAGAAGGAGGAGGAAGGGGCGATCCGGCTCCCGTCCCTTCAACGCCTGGAGTGCCCGCACCCCCCGGAGGCTCATGGTCGCCGCGAAACCGAAGACCGTTTCGGTGGGGTGCGCGATCACGCCTCCCGCCTCCAGGTGCGCGCGGAGTCCTTCGTCGTCGCCCGTCATACCGCTCCTCCCTCCCCTCGGCGACGAAGGAGAAAGGCCGCCACCTCCAGGTCGCCGGGATGGGTGACCTTCAGGTTCCAGGGATCCCCGGCCACCATCTGCACCCGGCCCCCGGCCCGGGCAAAGAGGGCGGAATCGTCGGTGGCGGGGTCACCCGCCTCCATGGAGGCCCGGTACGCCGCCTCGAGGGGCGCCCGGGGAAAGACCTGCGGCGTCTGCGCCCGCCGAAAGCGGTCCCGCGGGGGCGTGGCCACCACCCGGCCCTCCTCGTCCACTTCCTTCAGGGTGTCCACCGAGGGCCACCCGGCCACGACGCCGGTGTCCTCCCCCACCCCGTCGAGACATCGATCGATGACCTCGCGTGTGACCAGGGGTCGGGCGGCGTCGTGTACCGCCACCACCCCGATGTGGTCGGGAAGGGCGTTCAGGGCCCGGTAGACCGACTCGGTGCGAGTCTCCCCACCGGCCACCACCACGAGCCGTGGACCCGACCCGGTGAGCCACTCCGGAGGCGCATCGGCCTCCGCGGCCGGAAGCGCCACCACCACCACGCCCACCCGGGGGTGCGACAGGAAGGGTTCGAGGGTCCGAGCCAGGAGAGGACGGCCGAGCAGCTCCATGAAGGCCTTCTTCCGTCCCCCCATCCGGCGCCCG
>SLSF01000266.1 GCA_007130605.1 Gemmatimonadota bacterium
CTCTTCTGGCTCGCCCGGATGATCGAGGGGGGCGAGGAGCCCATGTACATTGCGCGGCGCCTCATCCGGATGGCCACCGAGGACATCGGGCTCGCCGACCCGGACGCGCT
Organism: Gemmatimonadota bacterium; assembly: GCA_007130605.1. GTDB lineage: Bacteria > Gemmatimonadota > Gemmatimonadetes > Longimicrobiales > Gaopeijiaceae > SLBA01. The sequence continues at coordinate 111 of SLSF01000266.1, forward strand.
CCGGATTGCGGTTTCGGCGTGGCAGGCCCTCCACTTCCTGGGACAGCCGGAGGGCGAACTGGCGCTGGCCGAGGCGACGGTCTACCTGGCGGTGGCCCCGAAGTCGAACCGGGTCTACGCGGCGTGGAAGGAGGCCCGGCGGGAGGCCCGGGAGCACGGATCGGCCCCGGTTCCCCTCCATATCCGGAATGCCCCCACCGAGGCCATGAAGTCGTGGGGATACGGGGACGGCTACGAGTATGATCCCGACCTGGAGGACGGGGTGTCGGGTCAGCGGCTCCTCCCGGAGGGGGTCGACGGGGGTTTCTATCGGCCGGGGCCCTTCGGCTTCGAGCGGGAGGTGGCGAAGCGGCTGGAATGGTGGGCCAGGCGAAAGGGGGAGCGGGGGAACAACGAACCGGAGTCCGGGGGGTAGAAGACGGATGAACCGACGCCGCGAGCTGCTCCGACTCCTCTGCCTTCTCCCGCTGCTTCTGGCGACGGGAGGGTGCGGAGCGTTCTACCAGGCCCCCGAGGTTCGGATCGTCGATCTTCGCCTCACCGGTCTCGGGATCACTTCGGGGACCGCGGAGCTCGAGGTGGAGGTGGACAATCCCAACCGCTTCGCCCTTGAAGTCCGCCGGCTCGAGTACCTCATCGAGGTCTCGGACGGGAGGGCGGGCTCCAATGGCGAGGCGCGGTGGGACACCCTGGCGGTAGGAGTGGAGCCCGACACGGTCCGGGTCGCCGGGCGGAGTGCCGAGACGGTGACCCTCCGGATCCCCTTCCGCTACCAGGCGCTGGGGGTCGCCTTTCGGAGCTGGCTCGAGGGAGGCGATATTCCGTACCGGGTCGTGGGCGAGGTTCGAGCCAGTGGCCCGGTGGGCACCCGGGACCTCCCCTTCAGGAGCGAGGGCTCGTTCACGCCCTGACACATGCATCGATGGACCATCGAGGTTGAAGCCATTCCAACACAACTGCTGGACAATCGGAACCCCGTGGAGCGCGCCATCCTGGTGGGGGCTCCCCTGAAGGAGGTCGACCCCCGGGTCGTCCAGGAACACATGGACGAGCTCGTGCGGCTCACCGACACGGCCGGGGGGAAGGTGGTGGGCACCCTCATCCAGCGGCTCGATGCGCCGAATCCCCACTCCTTCATCGGGAGTGGAAAGGTGCAGGAGCTGAAGGCGCTGGTGGCGGAGAAGGAGGCGGACCTGGTGATCTTCGACGAGGACCTGAAGCCGGACCAGGCGAAGAACCTGGAACAGGCCCTCGACCTGAGGATCATGGATCGCTCCGAGCTCATCCTCGACATCTTCGCCTCTCGGGCGCGGAGCCGTGAGGCGAAGCTCCAGGTGGAGCTGGCGCAGCTCGAGTACCTCCTCCCCCGACTCCAGCGGATGTGGACCCACCTTTCCCGGATCCGGGGTGGAATCGGGCTCCGGGGCCCCGGTGAGACCCAGCTCGAGACCGACCGACGCCTCATCGGGCGACGGATCGCCGACCTGAAGAAGAAGTTGAAGAAGGTGGCCGCCGCCCGGGAGACCCAGCGGAAGCGGAGGCAGGGGGAGTTCCGGATCGCCCTGGTGGGGTACACCAATGCCGGGAAGTCGTCGATCCTCCGGGCCCTTTCGGGGGCCGATGTCCTGGTGGAGGACCGGCTTTTCGCGACCCTCGACTCCGCCACCCGGCAGATCGACCTGGGGATGGGGTACGAGGCGCTCCTCACCGACACCGTGGGCTTCATCCGCAAGCTCCCCCATCACCTGGTGGCCTCCTTCCGCTCGACCCTCGAGGAGGCCCGCGAAGCCGACCTCCTCCTCCATGTCATCGACCTCTCGCACCCGGACTGGGAGGAGCAGCGGGCGGTGGTGGACCGGGTGCTGAACGAGCTCGAGCTCGACGAGGCGCCCCAGCTCCTGGTCTTCAACAAGGTGGACCGGATCCCCCACGCCGAAGAGGAGGCGCTCCGGGACCGGGTGCGGGCCTTCGATTCCCAGCCGGCGGTCTTCGTCTCGGCGGTGGAGGAAGGGGGGCTCCAGCCCCTCCTCGACGCCATCGTCGCCCGGGTGCGGGCGCGGTTTCCCCGGGTGAAGGTCGAGCTTCCCGCCGGCGAGGGAGAATGGCTCGCGGCGCTCCACCGCGAGGGTGAGGTCCTCGACGTGACCCCCAATGGCGCCACCATGACGGTGCGGGCACGGGTGCCGGCGGAGCTCCTGGGACGGCTGAGGGACGTGGCCGGAATCGAGCTCGTGGAATCGTGAGTATGGGGCCGGGGAGGACGATGGGAGAGGTGGAATGGAACGACTCCTGATCCTGGGCCCCGGGCGTGTGGGGCTCTCACTGGGACAGGCGCTGGTGGACGCCGAGGGAGTCGAGTCCGTCACCTACATGGGTCGCCACCCCGATCCACCCGATCACCCCCTCTTCGGCCACCCGACCATTCGGTACCACTACGGGATCCGGGGGCCGGAGGAAGGGACGACCGCCGTCTTCCTCACCGTGCCCGACCGGGTCCTGGAGGCCATGGCCGAGGTCCTCGCCGGGCGGGGTCGTCCCCCTCCCGGTACCCCAGCCCTCCACTGCTCCGGTGCCCTGGGCGCGGAGCCCCTCGCCGCACTCCACGGGATGGGGTATCGGGTGGGCACGCTCCACCCCCTCCAGGCATTGGCAGACCCCCTGACCGGTGCGGGACGACTCCGGGGGGCCACCTTCGCCCTCTCGGGGGAGCGGGAGGCCCTCGCGGCGGCCCGGCGGATCGTCCAGCTCCTCGGGGGCCGGTCTCTCACCATTCCCACACAGCGGCGGCCGCAGTATCATGCAGCCGCAGTGATGGCGTCCAACTACCTCGTGGTTCTCCTTCGCCAGGCGACCCGACTCCTGCGGGAGGTGGGGGCGAGCCCCGAGGAGGCGGAGCAGGCCATCGTGGCCCTCGCCCGAGGAACCCTTGAGAACAGCGCCGATCTCGGGCTCGAACGGGCGCTGACGGGGCCGGTGGTGAGAGGGGACCTCGATGTCATCGACCTCCACCTGCGGACTCTGGATTCCCGGGACCGCGAACTTTATCTCCTCCTGGCCCGGCGGACCCTCGACGAGGCCGCCGCCGGCCTCCCCGACGAGACCGTCGGGGCGATGCGACAACTTCTCGAGCGATCTTCATGAGGCTTTACGTCAACATCGATCATGTCGCCACCGTCCGCGAAGCCCGCCGGACCGACGAACCGGGCCCGGTGCGCGCGGCGATCCTCGCCGAGCTCGCCGGCGCGGACGGCATCACCGCCCACCTCCGCCAGGATCGTCGCCATGTGAATGATCACGACATCGAGCGACTCCACGAGACGGTGCGGACCGGGCTCAATCTCGAGCTCTCCACCGAGGCCGAGATGGTGGCCATCGGGTGCCGGCTCGCGCCCTTCCAGGTGACCCTCGTCCCCGAAAGACGGGAGGAGGTCACTACCGAGGGAGGGCTCGACCTCTCCAGGGAGGGGGTCCGCGAGCGGGTGGCGGAGGCCGTGGAGCGACTCCAGGGGGAGGGGATCCGGGTCTCTCTCTTCGTCGATCCCACCCGCGAGGCCATGACCCGCTCTGCGGAGCTGGGAGTCGAGGCCATCGAGATCCATACCGGGGAGTACGCGAATGCGTCGCGGTCGGGGCGAGCCGGGGAGCTGGCCCGGCTCCACGACGCTGCGCGTGCCGGGCGGGAGGTCGGGCTCGCGGTGCACGCCGGGCACGGTCTCACCTACGAGAATGTGGTGCCGGTGGCCGCCCTTCCCGAGAGCGAGGAGGTGAATATCGGGCATTCCATCGTCTCCCGGTCGGTCCTGGTGGGGATCGATCGGGCGGTCCGCGGGATGCGGGAGATCCTGCGGGACGCGCCGGGCCGTGTGGGTGAACCAGGGGTGTGGGTGCCGCCACAGGGTTTCTGATGAAGTGGAACTGGAAGGCGGTCCTCGGGATCGTCATCAGTGCACTCCTGATCTGGTGGGTCCTGAGTGACGTCGACCTGACCGAGGTGTGGAGCGAGGTGCGACACGCCCACTGGGGCTACCTCTTCGCCGCCGTCGCCGTGGCCACCTCGGGGTTCCTGGTCCGGGCGCTTCGCTGGAAGCTCCTTCTCCACCCCCTCAAGCCCGGCACCACCCTCCACAACCGATTCGCCGCGGTGAACATCGGCTTTGCGGCCAACAACCTCCTGCCGGCCCGGGTGGGGGAGTTCGCACGGGCCTGGTCCATCGCGAAGCTGGAGCGGATTCCGGTCACCGGTTCCCTGGGTTCGCTGGTGGTGGAACGGTTCCTCGACGCGCTGGCCGTCTTCTCGCTCATGACCGTCGCGATCCTGCTGCCCTCCTTTCCGGGGGCGGCGACCCTGGGGGGGCAGCCCCTGCGGATGCTCCTCTTCTTCATGGTGGGCGCGCTCGGGGCGGTTCTCGGGGGGATGCTTCTCCTGCTCCTTTTTCCGGCCTTCTTCCTGCGGGTCGCTCACCTCTTTGCACGGATCCTTCCGGACCGGGCCGGAACCCTTCTGGTGGAAGGGCTCGACGGCTTCATCGGCGGGCTCATCGCCCTTCGGAACCCCCGGCTCCTCTTGGGCGCGATGGCCTGGTCCTTCGGCTTCTGGGCCTGGAACGCCGTCTCCTTCTGGCTTGCCTTTCTCGCCTTCGGGATCGACCAGGGCTACGGGACCGCCCTCTTCGTGCAGGGGATCATCGCCCTCGGGGTGGCGGTTCCCTCGGCGCCGGGCTTCTTCGGGACCTTCCATGCCGCCGCGGTGGTGGGGCTGGCGGAGGTGTACGGAGTGGGAGAGAGCCGCACCCTCGCCTTCGCCTTCGGCTACCACCTGGGGGGCTTCATTCCGGTGACGGCCATGGGGCTCTGGTACGCCGGCAAGCTCGGGGTCTCCATGCGGGAGCTGGGCGAGGCCGAGGAGGCGGTGGACGAAGAGATGGACCGGGATCTGGACCGCCCCCGGGGACACCTCCCCGATGAACCGGAGGAAGCTTCATGACGAGGATCGAGGCCAGGCCCCCGAAGGTGGATGGGAGCCTCTGGCGGGGCGAGGCGCCGGCGAAGACGAATCTCTTCCTGAGGGTCCTGGAGCGGGAGGTGTCCGGGTACCATGGGATCGAGAGTCTCTTCCAGAAGCTCGCCCTTTCGGACGAGATCGAGATTCGGCTTCGGGAGGGGGGTGGAGCGGGGGAGGGCGCCGGGGGGACCATGGAACTCGAGGGCGCCGAACTCCGGCTCGATGTGGAAGGAATGGACGGCGAGGGGCTGGGGGATCCGCGGCGGAATCTCGTGACCCGCGCGGTGGAGGCGCTCCTGGCGCGGGTTCGGCTTCCGACCCCGGTGCGGATCGGGGTCAGGCTGCGAAAGTCGATCCCCCACGGGGCCGGCCTCGGGGGTGGGTCGTCGGATGCGGCGACCACCCTCCTGGGACTGAATCGACTGCTGGGGGAGCCGCTGGCGGCAGGTCACCTGGGGAGGATCGGATTGGCCCTGGGCTCGGACGTGCCCTTCTTCCTTCAGCCCGGTGCCCTCGCCCTGGGGTGGGGACGTGGGCACAGGATCCTCGAAGTGGCCCCTCTCCCGTCCCGCCCCGTGCTCGTCGTCGTGCCCGACTTCAGGGTGTCGACCCCCGAGGCGTACACCCTCCTCGCGCGGGAGCGGGAGGGGGCCGGGGGTGCCCTCTCCGACACGGCGCACTACTCGCCCGATGCCTTCGATGGGTGGACGAAGGTGCGGGCGCTGGCGGCGAATGACTTCCATGGTCCGGTGGAGGCGGCCCACCCCCGGTTGCGGGAGTACCGACGGAAGCTCGAGGGTGCCGGAGCCGAGATCGCCCTCCTTTCGGGGAGTGGGTCGGCGGTGGTGGGGATCTTCGCTGACCGCGAGGGTTTGGAAGCTGCGAGGGACCACCTCGCGGGGGAGGAGGGGCTGCGACTGCTCGTCACCCGGAGCCTGGGCCCCGACGCTCACCGGTAGGGCGGACGGAGTTCACCGTGTCCTGCATGTGTCGGGGGCTTCCGGTCTCTCGATCATCGAAGGTCCTTCGCACCCGGGATCCACATGCGCCTGAAGATCTTCATCCTGCTCGTGGCGGCGGGGCTCCTCCTGGGGCTGAGCTATGCGCTCTACTCCGATGCCATCGAGATCCCCGACCGCTGGAACCCCTGGGCGCCGATCCAGATCACGGATTCGCCCAACTGGCTCACCGGCTTCAAGCTGGGGCGACTCTCCGACGATGATGGGCTCTGCCGCTCCGTTCTGGCCGATGCCGAGATGCGGTACACGCCGGTCCCGGATCAGGAGATGGCGCCGGGATGCGGCTTCTCCAATGCGGTCCGGATCGAAGCCACGAGTGCCGCGGTCGGGGAACCCTTCACCCTGTCGTGTCGAACCGCGGTCCCGCTGGCCATCTGGGAAGTGCACGTGCTCCAACCCGCGGCCCGGGAGCACTTCGGCCAGCCGGTGGTGGAGCTGGAGCATTTTGGGAGCTACGCCTGTCGAGGCGTCGCCGGCCGCGACGATGCCCGCATGAGCGCGCATGCGACTGCAGACGCCCTCGACATCGCCGGTGTCATTCTCGAGGACGGTCAGCGCATCCGGGTGCTGAACGCCTGGCCGGGGGAGGGAAGGGAGGCAGATTTCCTCCGGGACCTTCACCAGGGCGCCTGTCGGATCTTCGACGGCGCCCTCGGCCCGGACTACAACCCGGCTCATCACGACCACTTCCACTTCGAGCAGGGGGGCTTTCGCATGTGCCGGTGAGTCCGGCCACTCGTGTCCCACGATCCTGTAGCCGTCGTCTTCGAGGAGAGAGTTGAGGGTCAAGACCGTTGAACCGCTTTGATCTCTCCCTGTGCGGGTGATCACGGACCTGGATGTTCCGTCGAGGTCGGCCCGAGTGCGTTCGGTGGTCTTGTGGCGTTTACGCTACGGTCAGCTTCATCTCCGCCTTCCGGTGTAGCGTTTACGCCACAACGGTCACAGCCTCCTCGTCCGAAAGGAGGCCGCACCCACATCGAACGACGGCGGCAGATCGGCCCTCCGGACCTTGCTGAGACGATGAGCTACACCCACCTTTTGGGTGATGGATTTCTGGCCCGTCGTCTAATGGCAGGACACCGGTCTTTGGAACCGGCGGTGGTGGTTCGAATCCACCCGGGCCAATTGTTTGCTCCGTTGCAGGATCTGATCCCGCTGGTCCTTCATGACATCC
>SLSF01000316.1 GCA_007130605.1 Gemmatimonadota bacterium
CCCCCGCCACCCCACCCAGCACCCCGGCCAGGATCACCCTCCTGCCCAGTGCATTCACCCACTGCCGCGCCGCCGCCGCCGGCGCCACCACCAGGGCGCTCATGAGGACGACTCCCACCGTCTGGAGCCCCACGACGATGGCGACCACCAGGAGCGAGGTCAGGAAGAAGTCGAGGCGACGCATGGGAAAGCCGAGGCTCGCCCCGTAGTCGCTGTCGAAGGTGAGGAGCTTGAACTCCTTCCAGAAGAGCGCCAGGAGGAGAAGCGCCACCCCGCCCACCCCGATGATGAGCTGGACATCGCGCCGCATGAGGGTCGCGGCCTGCCCCCAGAGGAAGGTCTCGAGCCCCGCCTGCGAGGCCAGGGGCATCCGCTGCACCCAGGTCAGGATCACCAGGCCGAAACCGAAGAAGACCGAGAGTACGATGCCCAGCGCGGTGTCTTCGGGGAGCCGGCCCCCCTTCACGATGGCGATGACCGCCAGGCTCCCCAGCCACCCGGCCAGGGCCGCCCCCAGCACCAGGACCGGGGTCGCCCGGGTGCCCGTCAGGAGAAAGGCGAGCCCGATCCCGGGGAGCGCCGCGTGTGCGATGGCGTCTCCCAGCAGGCTCTGCCGACGAAGGACCGCGAAGCACCCCAGCGCGCCGGCCACCGCCCCCAGCACCGCGGCCCCCAGGGCGACGGTGCGGAAGGTGTAGTCCGAGAGGAACCCGACGACGAGTTCCACCACGCTCATGGGGTCGGAGGCTCCGTCACCGGCACATCGGTGACCCCCTGGAGGAAGGGTACCCGGCCCCCATATGCCGTCCGGAGATTCTCCTCGGTGTAGACGTCTTCGACCGGCCCCGAGGCGATGCGCCGCACATTGAGGAGGACCACGTCGTCGAAGTACTCGGGCACGGTCTGGAGGGCGTGGTGCACCGCTACCACCGTGTCCCCCCGATCCCTCAACTCACGGAGGACCTCGACGATGGCCCGCTCCGTCCGGGCATCCACCCCCTGGAAGGGCTCGTCCATCAGGTAGAGCTCGGCCTCCTGCACCAGGGCCCGGGCCAGGAAGACCCGCTGCTGCTGCCCCCCGGAAAGGGCCCGGATCTGCCGGTCCCGAAACGCCTCCATTCCCACCTTCTCCAGGGCGGCCATGGCCCGGTCGCGCTCCTCGGACCCGGGCCGTCGGAGCCACCCCACCCGCTGGTAGGTCCCCATGAGCACCACGTCCAGCACCGAGGTGGGGAAGTCCCAGTCCACCGACCCCCGCTGGGGCACGTACGCCACCCGCCCCCGGACCTTCCGGATGGGATGGCCCAGAACCCGAACCATCCCCGCCGCCGGTCGCACGAGGCCCAGGATCGTCTGGAGAAGTGTCGTCTTCCCCGCCCCATTGGGCCCCACGATGGCGGTCAGCGCCCGCGGGCGCACCACGAGGTCGATGTCCCAGAGCACTGGCTGCTCCCGGTAGGCGACGGTGAGGTCATTGACCTCGATGGCCGGGGTCTCGGTCATTGCGCCCCGCCGTCCCCCGCCAGGGCATCCACGATGGTCCGGACATTGGAGCGGACCATCCCCGGATAGGTCCCCTCGTCGGTCCCCGGATCCCCCATGGCATCGGAGAAGAGCGACCCCCCGATCTCCACCACCGCGCCCTGGGCTCGGGCCGCCTCCCGCACCGCCTCGATGTTCCGGGGGGGGATCGAGGTCTCGATGAAGAGGGCCGGGATCCCCCGTCGGGTGATGAAGGTGGCGAGCTCCTGCACATCGCCGGTCCCCGCCTCGGTGGCGGTGGAGAGGCCCTGGAGCCCCCGGACCTCGAAGCCGTACGCCCGCCCGAAGTAGTGGAAGGCGTCGTGGGCGGTGACGAGGACCCGGAGGGAGTCGGGAACCCGCTCCACCTCCCTGTGCACCCAGGCGTCCAGCGCCTCGAGCTCCTCCAGGTACGCCCGGGCCCGCTCCCGGTAGCCCTCCTCTCCCTCGGGGTCCACCTCGGTGAGGGTCTCCCGCACCACCTCCACCGCCGACATCCAGAGGGTCACGTCCGACCAGACATGGGGATCCCACGCCCCTTCGAATTCCGGCGGGGTCAGGAGGAGGCTGCGGTCGATCCCGTCGGTGACGGCGCGGGTCCGGGTGCGCCCATCCATCTGGGCCAGGACATCGGCCATCGCCGCCTCCAGGTGGAGGCCGTTGTAGAAGACCAGGTCGGCATTGGCCAGGCGGCGCACGTCTCCGGCGGACGCCTTATAGAGGTGCGGGTCGATCCCCGGCCCCATGAGGCCCTCCACCGACACCCGGTCCCCTCCCACCCGCTCCACCACATCAGTGATCATCCCGATGGTGGTCACCACGCGCAGCCGGCCGTCGTCCTCCGCCACATCCCCGCCACACGCCCCCAGCGCTCCCATGAGCCCGGCGATGAGAAGGACGCCCAGGGCCCTCGAGATGGCTTCGTGCTTGACTCTCATGGCTTCTCCGGAGGCCGCCCCGGCGACCCGCACGAGGGGGCGGCACTTTTAGTTGTTCCTAAATGACACTTTAGGTGCACCTAAATCTCCAACCGATCCCTTGCGTGGTCAAGCCCGATTCCCGAGCGTTTCTCTTTTCCGGATCGATCTTCCAGAAGGCAGGACCCCATGCGTCGACGCATCCTCCAGGTGACGACGAGCGCCCTCGTCGGACTCGCCATCGTGGCCGCCATCGTCTGGCTGACGCCCCCACCCATGACCGATGTGGAGTGGGCCGGTGCCTCGCCGCCCCCCTCCCCCTATCCGGCGCCGGAGCTCGAGCTTCCGGACCTGGATGGAGAGCGGGTGAATCTGGCTTCGCTCCGGGGGCGGACCACCGTCCTCTTCTTCGGCTTCACCAACTGTCCGGATGTCTGCCCGGCGACCCTCCACTCGCTGAGCCGGGTCCTGGACGACTTCTCGGCCCGCGAGCTCGACCGGATCCGGGTCGTCTTCGTCACCGTCGATCCGGAGCGGGACACCCCCGAGCGCCTCGACGAGTGGATGGCGAACTTCCACCCCGAGATCCTCACCCTCCGGGGGACCGAGGAGGAGGTCATGGAGACCGCACGGGAGTGGGGCGTTCATGTGGCCCAGGTCCCGGCCGGCGCCCACGCGGGCCATATGGGGCACGATCCCTCCCTCTCCGACGAGGTGAACGAGGCCGTCACCCCCGGCGCACCGGGCGAGTACGGCGTCGACCATACGGCGCGCTCCTTCGTGGTGGACCGCTCCGGGCGCATTGTCCTCTTCCTGGCTCCATTCCAGGGATGGGAGGCGATGGCCGCCGACCTCCGTCGCGTGATCCGATGACCCTCCGCGCGCTGGCAGGCGTGGGCCTCACGCTTCTCGTCCTGGTCGGGTGCCGGGGAGATGGGGTCGAGGACCCCCTTCCGGGCTCCGTCGAGGTAGGGGTCAGCCCGACCCCCCCGGTGGTGGGTCCGGCACTCCTGGTCATCCGCATCGACGACGAGGCGGGGAGCCCCGTCGAGGGCGCCGAGGTGGACGTGGAGGGGACGATGAACCATGCAGGAATGGTCCCGGTCCACGCCACCGCCGAGGCCGCCGCGCCCGGCGAGTACCGGGTGGAGGCCTTCGAATTCACCATGGGGGGCGAGTGGATCCTCTGGGTCCGCATCACCCTTCCCGACGGGACCACCGGAACCCACCGGGAGACCCTCCGGGTCGCCTCGAGTCCGCCTCCCGGGTCCGAGCGGTGACCCCAGTGGACCTCCTGCGGGCTCCGGGGATCGGCCCCGTCCTCCGCTGGCGTCACACCCGGACGGTGCTCCAGGCGCTCTGCCTCGCGGTGGCCGCGCTCCTGATCCTGGACGGCCTCTTCGGCCCCCAGGTCGCCCCCCGCAACCTGGCCGGGGTCCTCCCCTGGGTCCACTGGCGGGGCTTCGTCGTCCTGGCCCTCCTGGTGGCCGGGAACCTCTTCTGCATGGCGTGCCCCTTCATGCTCCCCCGAAGGATCGCCAAGCGCTTCGGCCCCGCCAATCGGCCCTGGCCGGCCCCCCTCCGCTCCAAGTGGCTCGCGGTGGGAATCCTCCTCCTCTTCTTCTGGGCGTACGAGGCATACGCCCTCTGGGCCAGCCCCTGGCTCACCGCCTGGGTCGCAGGCACCTACTTCACCCTCGCCTTCGTCATCGACGGCTTCTTCCGGGGTGCGTCCTTCTGCCGATTCGTCTGCCCCATCGGGCAGTTCAACTTCGTCAACGGGATGGTCTCCCCCACCGAGGTCCGGGTCCGGGACCCGGAGGTCTGCGGCCGGTGCGAGACCCACGACTGCATCCGGGGCCGCTACGCCTCGCCCCCGAAGGCGGACTGGTCCGGACGCCCCCTGCGCCCCGACGCCTCCGGTCGCCTCGCCCTGGCGGGGGCGGCCTCGGGCCGGGCCATGGGACGCGAGGGACTCCTCCAGGGGGGGTGTGAGCTCGCCCTCTACCAGCCCCGGAAGACGGGGAACCTGGACTGCACCTTCTGCATGGAGTGCATCCATGCCTGCCCCCACGACAATGTGGGGATCTTCACCCGCTCCCCCCTGGCCGACCTCACCACCGATCCGGTGCGCTCGGGGGTCGGTCGCCTCTCCCGCCGGCCGGACCTGGCGGCCCTCGCCCTCCTCCTCACCTTCGGCGCCTTCGTCAACGCCTTCGGGATGGTGGAGCCGGTCTTCGTCCTCCAGGACCAGGTCTCGGCACTCCTGGGGCTCACCTCCCGGCCGCTCCTGATCCTCCTCTTCATGGTGACGGGAATCGTCCTCCTCCCCCTGGTCCTGGTCGCCGCCACCGCCGCGGCCTCCCGCGCCCTGGCCCCCGGCACCGACACCCTGGTGGGGCGCACCACCCGCTACGCGTGGGGCCTCGTCCCCCTGGGCTTCGGGATGTGGACGGCCCACTACCTCTACCACCTCCTCATCGGCGGGCTCACCATCGTCCCGGTCGTACAGGAGTACCTGGGCGAGCTGGGGCTCCCCGCCGGGAGCCCGGCGTGGGGACTCGGGCCCATGGTCCCGGAGTCGTGGCTCCTCCCCGTCGAGCTCTTCTTCCTCCAGGGAGGCCTCCTGGTGAGCCTCGTCGCCCTCTACCGGATCGCCCGCTCCGAGGCCCCGACGAAGCGGACGGGGGTGCGGGCCTTCCTTCCGTGGGCGATTCTCGCCACACTACTCAGCGGCGCGGGAATCTGGCTCCTCATGCAACCGATGGAAATGCGAGGCACCTTCTTTGTCTGATCTCCAACGAGACCGGGGGACGGGGGATCGGGGGACACGATGGATCGTCGGCGGACTCCTCTCGGCGACCCTCCTCCTCCTCCTGGTCCTGGGCCCCGCCTGGGCCAATGGAGGCACGCTCCGGCTGGCCAATGTCCCCATGGGCGACTACCGGGTCTCGGTCTTCACCGATCCGACCCCGGTCCGCCCCGACTCCGTCGATGTGAGCCTCCTCATCATGGAGGAGGGGGAGCTGGGGGTGGCCGAGGGCGTCGATGTGCAGGTCCGCGCCCGGAGCCTCGACGACCCGTCGTACGACCGCACCCTCCGGGCCACCCGGGAGCAGGCCGATGATCCGCGCTACTACGCGGTGAAGATGGCGCTGGGGCTCGAGGGACCGTGGGAGATCGGGATCCGGGTGTCGGGGCCCGCCGGCGAGGGCGAGGCCTCCTTCGAGATCACCGCCCGCGAGGCCGGGCTCCTGGGACATCCGGCGGTGCTGATCCTCCTGGCGATCCTCCCCCTCGCCCTGGTGGGGGCGTGGATCCTCCGCGAAGAGGAAGCGCCCGAAGTCGACACGCCTGAGGTCGAATAGGCCGAGGCCTCCGACGACGGCCGAAAAAGGCCGTTGAAGACGGGCCTTCTAGCCCAGCCGCTCGTCCAGAAGCTTCCGGAGCCGCTCGAGTTCCTCCTTCGAGAGACTCCGATCGGAGACGAGCTGGGTCACCATGAGCTCGGGAGAGCCCTGGAAGAGGTTCCCCATGAGGCGCTTCAGGTGGCTGGTGCGGGCCTCGGTGCGCTCCACCAGGGGGAGGTAACGGTAGGCCCGCCCCTCCTTCTCGTGGTCCACGTACCCCTTCTGCTCCAGGGTCCGCAGGATGGTGAGGATCGTTGTATATGCCAGATCGTCCTCGACGGCCTCCTGCACCTCGGCCACCGTCCCGGACCCATGGGTCCAGAGGACATCCATCACATCCAGTTCCCGCTCGGTGAAGATCGCCTCACGCTTTTTCACGCCTCTCGCCTCCGTGATTGAAATCAGATGTCCTACTAGCTACTAAATAACACATCCCGGGCTCCGGGGCAATCCCGTCACTCGAGGGCGCAGTGGTCCCCGCACCCCAGCCGGTGGCGATTCCCCGCGACCCACCGGTAGACCCGCTCCGCCACCCACCGGACGCCGGGGATCCTGAAGACGAGAGCGGAGGGACGCCACCGCGGCAGGAGACGGAGGATCTCCTCTCCGGCCCGTGCCCCCTTCCGCACCTCGCCGGTGGGCGAGACCAGGTGCATCGCCTCTTCGAGGGCTTCCCGGGAGAGTTCGGGATAACGCTCCGGGACCGAGGGGTGCTGGTAGGGCACCGCCTCGATCCGCTCGGCTCCCTTCCGGTTCTGGATCCATGCCACGGAACGACGGCAGATTCCGCACTCGCCGTCGAAGACCAGGACCCACCGCTCCTCTCCGGTCATTCCACCACCACATCCACCCGCGACGCCGCCTCCAGTGCCCGGGTCCTCGCCTCGGCCAGGGAGTCGGCGCGGGCGAGGGCCACCCCCATCCGCCTCCGGCTCCACGCCTCCGGCTTTCCGAAGAGGTGGATCCGGGTGCCCTCCAGGAGGAGGGCCCGATCCACCCCCTCGTACCCGGTGACCCGGCCCTTCCGATTGGCGAGGATCACCGCCGAAGCCGCGGGCCCCATGGACTGGAACTCGGGAATGGGAAGCCCCAGGAGGGCCCGAAGGTGGAGGTCGAACTGCGAGACATCCTGCCCCACCAGGGTCACCAGCGCAGTGTCATGGGGGCGTGGGGTGACCTCGGTCAGGTAGATCCCGTCCTCGGCCAGGAAGAACTCCACCCCAAAGACCCCGGCCCCACCCAGGCGCTCCACCACACCGCCCGCCATCCGATGGAGTTCCGCCACCTGGGCTTCATCCAGCGGCACCGGCATCCACGACTCCCGGTAGTCGCCCGACTCCTGGCGGTGCCCGATGGGGATCCCGAAGTGGAGGGTCCCGTCCCACTCCCGCACCACCAGGAGGGTGATCTCGCTCTCGAACTCCAC
>SLSF01000246.1 GCA_007130605.1 Gemmatimonadota bacterium
CCCACCACCCGCTCGAAGGCGAGGGCGTCGCCATGGCGTTCGAGCATCCGGAGCGCCCCCACCAGGTGGCGGAAGTCGGTGCCCCACTGTCCGCGGAGCTCCACATGCTTCCGGTTGAAGTCCAGGTGGGGGTTGAGGGCGACGGGGCCGGCGTCGGTGTAGTGCCCGGCCACCACGTAGCGCCCGCCATCGGTGAGCAGGTCGAGCCCCTCGGGGAGGGCCTCGGGATTCCCGGAGGCTTCGAGGACCACATCGGCGCCACGGCCCCCGGTGGCCTCCATGACGGCGTCCCGTCGCTCCTCGGGGGTCGTCTCGTCCAGGTTCAGTCCGAGGTCGACCCCGAAGTGCGGGGCGAGCTCGAGCCGGGCCTGCGGGGCCCCGATCATCAGGACACGGCCTGCGCCGCGCAGGTGGGCGAAGGCCGCCGCCGCGAGGCCCACCGGTCCCGCACCCTGCACCAGGACGGTGTCTCCCATCCGCATCTCGCTCCGCTCCACGGTGGCGAAGCCGGTGAAGAGGCCGCATCCGCCTCCGATGAAGCGCTCCGCACTCACCCCCCCGGGGAGCTTGAGGATCCGGACCCCCGCCTTCAGGAGGATCTGCTCGCACCACCCTCCGAAGGCCCCCTCCGAGGCCGGAAAGGTGATCCCGTAGACCCGTCGGCTCGGACAGCGGTTCGGGTGCCCGGCCACCGTGCAGTGGTAGCAGGCATGGCAGGTACCGTGGACATCGAGAAAGGTGACCAGGTCGCCGGCGTCCAGGGGCTCTCCCAGGGCGTCGCGGTCGACGCCACGGCTCTCGGCGATCCGCCCCACACTCACATGACCGGGAATGATGGGCCACGGGATCCCCGCGAGCTGCCCCCGCCGGAGGTGGACATCGGTGCCGCACACCTCGCTGGCCACCGTGTCGAGCACCACCTCGCCGGGACCGGGCTCGGGGTCGGGGAGGGTGGTGAGGCGAATGGGTTCGTCGGGGCCCGTCATGAGCGCGGCGCGGATGGTCATGGGATGCGCAGGGGGCTGAGGGGGTCGGGGAGGGTGGAGTGGGCGGGAATGGGGTCGGGGGCCGGAGCCGTGTCGCCGTCCGGGAGGATTCGGGGGGCCGGAAGCACACCGGTGAGGGGCACAGTGTCGGCGGTCGACAGGGACTCGGGGGGTGGCATCGTATCCGAGGTCGCCAGGGAGTCCGGCGGGGGCAGCGTATCGGATGCCCGGAGGGTATCGCCTCCGGCGATGGTATCGGCCGCGGTGGCGGTATCGCCCGCCTGGAGGGTGTCGCGTCCCGCCACCGTGTCGGCCGTGGTGGTGTCTGCCACATCGACGGTGTTGTCGACCAGGAGCTCCACCGGCACCTCCACCTGGGCGGGGGCCGGGGGGACCGGGGCGGTGCCCCCGGCGAGGCGGCCCAGGATCCGGTCGCGGCGCCACGCCATCTGTCCGGGGTTCGTCGCGGGATTCGAGGTGAGGGGATGGGGGAGGGTGGCGGCGAGGGATGCCCCCTGCACCCGGTTCAGCGCACTGACCTCCACCCCGAAGTAGTGTTCGGCGGCGGCGCCCACCCCGAAGATCCCGGGGCCGAACTCCGCCAGGTTGAGGTAGAGCTCCAGGATCCGGTCCTTCGAGAGGAAGAACTCGAGCCGGCGCGCCACGAGGAGCTCCTGGCCCTTCCGGAGGAAGGAGCGGTCCGGCGAGAGGTAGAGGTTTCGGGCGAGCTGCTGCGTGAGGGTGCTCCGGCCCCGGACCTGGTCGCGGTGCTCCCGGGCGTACCGGATCGCCTCGCGCACCGCCTCCCGGTCCTCCGGATCGAAGAGCGAGGGGGGGATGGGGCCCCGGTACCGGACCTCCTCGGCGAGGGCCTCCCAGTCGACGCCCCCATGCTCCCGGAAGCGGTCGTCTTCGGCGACCAGGACCGCCCGCACCAGGGTGGAGGGCATTTCGTCGAGGGGAACCCACCGGTGCCGGATCTCGAGGGACTCCCCGACGGCGTTCGCCTGGGCGATCCGGTACTCCATGTACGCCGAGCTCCCCGGGTCGACCCACCGGAGGGGGAGGGGCCAGGGGTGCACCAGCCAGACGGCGGCCAGGAGACCGAAGGGGAGGAGGATGAGGAAGAGAAGCCAGCGTCGCATGGATTCCATTACCCCATCCTCAGCGGTGAGAGCCCGGGCGTCCTCCGGGTGCGCCTCTTCCCTCGGCGATCGCGGAGGGCCCTGGCCGCTTCGCCTTGCCTCGGCGGCACCCCCCGAGTTGTGGCCCGTCTCCGCGCCTCCGCTTCCCGGCGACCCGGCGCGCCGGGCTCATTCCCGACGCTGGGGAACTCCACCGGCACCTTCGGCGTTTCCCTGAATGAGACGGGACCTCGGACGGCCTCCCCGAGCGGACGACCTGCGGCCTCCCCATCTCGACCCCATCGCCCTCCCTTCACACCTCGATCCCGGGAACCGCAACCTTGGCCAGAGTCGACCTCGACGTACTCGATCCTCCGCCCGGCGGGTGGCGTGCGGGAGAGGGGAAGGCGCGGGAGGCTGCGGGATCCGGTGAGATCTCTCCGGCCCCGGTGCCCACGGTCCCCCTGGAAGCCCTCGACGAACTCTGGTTCCAGGTCAGTGGCACGGTGTGCAACCTGCGGTGCAACCACTGCTTCATCTCGTGTGCCCCCGACAACCACTCCTTCTGGTTCATGACCCGGGAGCAGGTGCGGGAGGCGCTCGACGACTCCGTCGAGCTGGCGGTGAAGGCGTACTACTTCACCGGGGGCGAGCCCTTCATGAACCGTGAAATGGAGGGGATCCTGGCCGATACCCTGGCGCTGGGGCCCGCCACCGTGCTCACCAACGCCACCCTCATGCCTCGACGCCGGGCCCGGGCGCTGGCCCGCCTCGCCGCCGACTCCCTCTACACCCTGGAGATGCGGGTCTCCCTCGACGGGGTGACCCGCGAGATGAACGACGCCATCCGGGGGGAGGGGGCCTTCGACCGGTGCATCGAGGGGACGGCCCACCTGGTGGAGGCGGGGTTCCTCCCCATCCTCACCTGCATGCGGAGCTGGCCCGAGTCCGAGACTGACCGGTACCTGGCGGACTTCCGGGAGCTCCTGGCCGGCCTGGGCTATCACCAGCCGCGCATCAAGATCCTCCCTCCGCTCCTCATGGGGGAGGAGGCGAAGCGGACCCGCGGCTACGAGGAGACCGAGCGGATCACCCACGAGATGCTCCACGGCTTCGACCTGGGGAATCTCCTCTGCCGTCGCGCCCGGCTTGTGACGGCCCGCGGGGTGCAGGCGTGCCCCATCCTCCTGGAGGCCCCCTCGGCCCGGATGGGAGACACCCTGGCCGAGGCGGCGTCGAAGCCGGTACCCCTGGCCGAGTCCGCCTGCTTCACCTGCTACCTGAGTGGCGCCATCTGCTCCAACACCGGGTCCACCACCGGGGCGGATCGCTGATGGGCGCACGGGAGGGAGAGGGGGCTCCCCGAGGGACACGACCTGCGGCTTCACTCTGGCGGCCGGGGCCCTTCGCCCATGCGGAGCGCCCTCGGGTTCGGCGGGTGGCGGCCTTTGGAGGCATCTACTCCAATCACCTGGCGCTGGAGGCGGCCATCGCCGATGCCCGGGACCGGGGCGCCGACCTCCTCCTCTGTCTGGGGGACCTGGGCGCCTTCGGTCCCAGTCCGGACCGGACAGCCGAGACGCTGAGGGCCGCCGAGATCCCGGTGGTGCGCGGCAACTACGACGACTCCATCGCCCGGGGGCTCGACGACTGCCAGTGCGGATACACCGACCCGAAGGACAACCACTACGCCCGAATCTCGTACGACTACACCCTGGCGAAGACTTCGTCGGAGCACCGGGAGTGGATGGGAGGGTTTCCCGGGGAGCTCCGCTTCCGGCTGGGCGCCCTGGAGGTGCTGGCGGTCCACGGGAGTCCTCGCCGGATGAACGAGTTCCTCTGGGAGACCACCACCCCCACCCACTTCCTCGGGGGGATGATCCGGCAGGCGGGAGCCGACGTGCTCCTGGGCACCCATACCGGGATCCACTGGTCGCGGCAGGTGGGTTCGGGAGCGTGGTACGTGAATGCCGGCGCCCTCGGGCGGCCCCCCAATGACGGAAACCCGGAGGTCTGGTACGCCATGCTCGAAGAGGAAGGGGGGGAGCTGAAGCACGAATTCGTGCCGGTCTCGTACGCCGTCGACGACCTGGCCGACGAGATGGCCGACGAAGGCCTCCCCGAGGAATTCATCGAGACCATCCGCACCGGGTGGTGGACCACCTGCCTCGAGGTGCTGCCCGGGAAGGAGCGGAGTCGCGGGCGGTACTAGAACCGGGGAGCTTGAGCCTCCCAGTCGCGGGCGGGGGGAAAGTCCGCTACCATCTTTCCGAATCGGAATGGAGCGGCCCGCGCCGGAGTGGGGCCGGTCACGCTGAACCCGGGAGGGGTGCCCCATGCAGGAGGGTGTGGCAGTCGCGGTGCAGGTGGATGGATGGGCCGTCACGGCCTTCGTCGGATACCTGGTGGTGCTCATCGGGATCGGGGCGTGGTCCGCCCGCTTCTCTTCGCAGGGGATCGGCAACTTCTTCGTGGGTGGCCGGGCCATGAACCGCTGGGTGGTGGCGCTCTCCGCGGTGGTGTCGGGGAGGAGTGCCTGGCTCCTCCTGGGGGTGACGGGGATGGCGTGGACCATGGGGGCCTCCGCCCTCTGGGCCGTGGTGGGCTACACCGTCATGGAATTCATCCTCTTCCTCACCGTGGCACGGCGGCTGCGGCGCTTCGCCGGAGAGCGCGACTGCGTCACCCTCACCGACATCTTCGCGGAGCGGCTGGCAGACCATGACGGTCGGCTCCGGGCCGCCCTCTCGCTGGTGATCCTCATCTTCATGGCGGCGTACGTCTCGTCGCAGTTCGTGGGGGGAGGGAAGGCCATCGGGGCGAGCTTCGGGCTGGAGCCGGAGATGGGGATCCTCCTGACTGCCCTCATCGTCCTCCTCTACACGACGGTGGGGGGATTCCTGGCGGTCTCCCTCACCGACACCCTGCAGGCCGTCTTCATGATCTTCGCCCTCCTGGCGATCCCCATCCTGGCGCTGGGGCCGGTGGGGGGGTGGGGGATGGTGACGGCGGAACTGGGGGCGTGGGACCCCTCCTTCCTCGACCCCCTCGCCCTGGGTGCCGGCGCCCTCCTGGGATTGGTGGGGATCGGACTGGGTTCACCGGGGAACCCCCACATTCTCGTCCGCTACATCTCCATCGACGATGAACGGGAGCTCCGCTTCGCCGCCTTCGCCGGGACGACGGCCAATGTGCTCATGGGGGCCGGCGCCATCTTCATCGGGCTCGTGGGGCGGGCCACCTTCCCGGAGCTTTCCCTTCTTCCCGGCGAGGACACCGAGAACCTCTACCCCCTGCTGGCCAATCAGACCCTCCCGGCGCCCCTCTTCGGGATCGTGGTCGCCTCGATCTTCGCCGCCATCATGTCCACCGCCGACTCCCAGCTCCTGGTGGGGGCGTCGGCGGTGGTACGGGACCTGTACGAGAAGGTGCTCCGGAAGGGAGAGGAGACCCCGCAGCGGGAGCTCGTCTTTCTCTCGCGGGCGGTGGTGGTTCTTCTGGTGATCGCGGCCCTCATCCTGGGGTGGGCCGCCGAGGAGCTCGTCTTCTGGCTCGTCCTCTTCGCGTGGGCCGGCCTCGGCGCCGCCTTCGGCCCCCCCCTCCTCCTGGCGCTCTACTGGAAGGGGACGACGCGGGCCGGTGCTCTGGCGGGTGTGCTCACCGGGGCCGGGGTGACCATCGTCTGGTACCTGACCCCCGTCCTCAAGGACTGGCTCTACGAACTGATTCCCGCCTTCATCCTGGCGGGAGCCGTCACCATCGTGGTGAGCCGCTTCACCCGGGCACCCGACGATGTGGAGGAGGTCTTCCGGGTGCTGGAAGGCCGTTCCGCCTCCGGCGATACCTCGGTTCCACCCGCCCCACCACACCTTCGTTGAGCTCCGGCTCGGAGGGAGGGGGATCGCGGCAGCCGGCGCCGGCGGCATCCGTTGCCGGCCTGCACGGCCTTCTACCGTTCGCTGAGCCACTCGGGGGAGACGGTCACTCCTGGAGCTTCGTCTTCCCATTCACGAGGAGGTCGAGGGTCGCGCGCTGCGCCGCCGACGGTTCCACGGGGATGCCGAGGGGGATGGCGCGGGTCCGCGCCCGATCGGGGAAGTGAAGGAGGAGGTGGCCGGCATCTCCCGGAGGTGAATGGGGGACCCGACGACCATCTTCGGCCACCGCCACCGTCTGGCCGGGATGGAGGGTGGCGGCGAGTCGGATCCCGAACCGGATCCAGAGCTCGAGGGGGTCCCCCTCGTCTCCGGCAATGGGCTCGATGACCTCGGTGCGCCACGCCTCCACCATGGTGGCATACGCCTCGGGGTCGGCCTCCTTCAACTCCCTCAGGAGCCCCCGGTAGAACTCGCGGGGGTCCCGGGCGCCGCGCTCGGCGAGGGACGCCTGAAACCGGGTGTCGGCGCGTTCCTGCAGCTCGGCGTTCATCGGTGTTCCATCCGGCTGGAAGATCCCTTCATTGGACCCTGCCGTGGGGGGCGGGGTCTTGTACGGTTCCCGTCGGGCCAGGGGCCGGGCTCTGGTCTCCGAGGCCCCGACGCACTCGAGTGTATTGTATCACCTTCGACCCGTCGGAGCCCGCCATGGTCCCCGAGCCCCCCGCCTTCGAACTTCCCCCGGACCCCCGGATCCAGCCCAACGAGTTCATGGAGGTCTCGTGGGAGATGTTCGGAGAACTCTGTCGTGCCCTGGCCATGCGGGTCTCCCATGACTTCGAGCCCGACCTGGTGGTGGGTGTGGCCCGCGCCGGCGTGATCCCCGGCGCCATCATCGCCTCACTCCTCAGGCTCGACTTCTACTCCATGAACATCTCCCGGCGCGAAGGGGCCGAACTCGTCCGTGACCGACCCGCCGTGCGTTCCGCCGCGCCGATCCAGGCCGAGGGGCGACGAGTGGTGCTCGTGGACGAGATCACCACTTCCGGCGACACCCTTCGGCTGGGCATTGCAGCCCTTCGCGACGTTGGAGCCCGGGAGATCCGAACCGCCACCACCTTTGCCCGGCCCCGTGGGTACCGCCCCGACGTCCATGCCCTGGAGACCGCCGCCACCGTCGTCTTTCCCTGGGATCGGAAGGTCTTCGACGGCGGGGAGTGGGTCATCAATCCCCGCTACGCCGATGTGCTCGACGGTTAGAAGG
>SLSF01000324.1 GCA_007130605.1 Gemmatimonadota bacterium
TCCGAAAGCGCGGTTCGCAGCAGTTCGGTCAGGGGAGGGCCGTCCGTGCCCGGATGGGTCGAGGGCTGTCCCATACTCGCATCCGAACGCCCGCCCGATTCCGCGGCATCGGGCGCCTCGGGATCGCGCTCGCCGGGCAAGGCCTCGACCCCCACCGGCCGCTCCCCCGGCCCCCGCGACGCGTAGCCCGGCTCCGCCGCCTCGCGAGCGCGCCTTGCTGAACGGACACGCTTCCTGGGAGTTCTGGCAACTCAGCCGTTATGAACTGAGACTGCGCCAAGGCCGCGCCACACCGCCTGAGGCTCGTCTTCCAACGGATCCATCGGGGCTCCATCGCAGCTAGCCAGCGCCAGCCGAACTGCCCGCTCCCTTACCGTCGGGGGGTACCACTTCGATGTCTTCATCACCCCATCCTCTCATACTCTGAGGTCTCCAGAAATCCCGGGGCTGTTCGGTCTCGACTCTGCGGCTGCCCGTCCATCCTCAAAGCCGGATACACACCCCCGGATCGAACAAGGATCATTGCCGAAAGCACGGAAGGAGTGGATGCGCTGCCTTGTGTAGCAATGGATCATGAGGTGCGATTGCTTGGCTCGGGCCATTAATTGCCGTCGGCGCACAAGTTCTGTATTGTGATCTTCGACAGGGCGACATCAATCAGGAGGGGTGCATGCCTTCGGACTCCCAAGCGAATGATTGCAGCGCGATATACCGTGCCAATCTCTCCCACGGGCGCGCAGGGGCCGCATCGGTCCTTCGCTGCCCAATGCAGCAGGACGGGATCGTGAGCGAGGTCTTTTGCCGCATCCTGCAATCCGACGATTTCGATTCGGACGCACATGGGAAGCGGTACTTCTACCGGGCTGGCCGAAACGCCGCGCTGAATCGGCTCCGCGCCCAGGAGCGCGAGGTAGACGACCCCGATACAGTTTTGGGAGCGCGATCGACCCCAATGTTGACGCAGCCTGACGCCATTCTGCTCAGGAAAGAGATGCAGCTGGCGGTGCGGCGGGCGGTTGCAGCATTGCCGCCGCGACGAAGGGAAGTCGCCGAACTCTGCTTGCTTGAAGAGTGGACTTGCAGGGAAGCCGCCGGCCATCTTGGAGTTTCGGTGAAACGTGTCGAGAAGCAACGGGCCAGGGCGATTAACGATCTCCGGGCGGCTCTTGCTGAGGTCGGAATCGCTATGGGGGCGCATCTCCGGGGGGGGGAGAAGGCCACTTGATGTGTATGTGTACTTGACGGTCACTGAAACAGGGTGGGCGCCATCACTTGGAGCCCCAAGGGCCCCGCACGAAACGCGTGGGGGTCGCGGAAGAACCACGTACCCCAGGCCCATCCCCCTTCGCAACAGCATTTGAACCTGAATGGTTTTGGTCCATCAGGGAAAGGAGTGTGAGTATGACGATCATCGCAAGAGTGATGTTGCTCGGTTTATGTGCAGGACTGGCCTTCCTCGTTTCGCCGACCGGGGCAGTGGCGCAGCACTGCCTGTGGTGTGACGTTCGGTGGACGTTTGATGGCAATGGGCACGAGCCGGAGCACCGCTTCGATTCCTCGGGGGACCAGCAGCGTGAATGTTTCGCAGGCAACTGCCACAATGAATTCCGTGACGGGCACTGTGGGGTCCCCAACCATCAGGGGTGTGGTTTAACAAGTATCGAGCAGGTTCGGGATCTGATGCATGCGACTGAGAGTGAGGCGGCGTGGCCAGAGGTGCTTGCAGAGTTCGTGGCAGGAGATGCGTTGCTCGAACTGTCGGATGACGGTCTGGAGCTTCATGTGAGATCCTGCACCGGAACGCATGTGGAGGCATGGACTGCGGATACTTTGCAACGAATCGCCTCTCGGCTCATGTCATTCACCCCCCCTGGTTCGTGAGGTGGTTGCTAAGCCCTTCCGGTATCCCAAGCTGGACTGGGTTCATCCTGACCAGCCTTCCGCTCGTAAGTCTCGGCTTCCAGCCTCTGTTCGCTGTCCAGGTGCCGACTGATCTGTGTCGGATCGAGGTTAGGTCGGGCCCGACCCTTGGCGCGTTGGAGGACCCGGCTTCGGTTTCGGATCCGGCGGGCTTTGACGTAGCTCCGACACCTGCCGCGGATGGCTGGGTCGTGGGCGACCCGGTTCAGGAGTATGTCCTGTCCTACGATTCAGACGGTCAGTTTCGAGGGCGGTACCTGCCCAGCGGAGAGGGCCCGGGGGAGGTGAGGGTCGCCGCACGAACCGCCCTGGATGCGTCGGACTCCCTCTGGGTCGCGAGCGGCCGGGGCCGAGCGGTGGTGGTGGGAGCGGACGGGGGAAGTCGAACGATCGTGTCCCCTGAGCAGTATGGGGTGGATGGCCATACGCCGTCCGGGCTGCCGTTCGCGACCTTGTTCTGGCTCGATCTCGACGATCAGGGAGCGGTGGTTCCCGGAAGCTTTGCTCTCGGGGCCATCGTCATGGACCGTGAAGGGAATGCACTCTGGACCCTTGGGCCAGTTCGGCAATCGTCCGGCGGCCACACGATGCCACCTCAACGATCGGCACAGCCGCTGGGACTGGCCGCCATGGGGGATTCCGTCCTCTGGGGTACGACCTATCGCGGGTCCGAGCCCGATACCTGGGTGGCGCGCTGGACGGTCGAGGGTGCCGAAGCCCTCGTCCGCACGGGTGACGTCGCCGCGATACTCGGCGAACGCACGTCGGAGCTTCGATCCCCCTTCGACGGATACGTGCTCGGGCTGACCCCGGACGGGTCCGGTGGTGCCTGGGGGCTGGCAAGGTCTCCTGCAGTGTCCGAGCGAGAGGAGGAGGAGATTCGCCGGGAATACATCGAATCCCTGGGAGAGGACCAACGCCCGACCACGCCGGCGGTGACCCATCACCCCTCGGTCGCGAACCGGGTATATCGAACGTTGCTCTTCCACCTGTCAAGCGATGCCGAGGTTACTGATGCGATCCTCCTCGACGGCATGGCGCGGGGATTCGCCGACCGGGAGCACTTCTACACCCTGAGGGAGACGGACGAGGGCGTCCTCCAGGTACAGATCTGGGAATTCTCGCGCCGGTGTGCTGACCGTTGAACCAGGATCCTCCATTCCTCCCTCCCGGCCCCACGTGCAAGGTTCCTCCTCGCCCCTCCGGGTGGCATACAGTTCCTTGAATCGCCCCGGGGTTGATGGATGGGACGGGATTGGCGGGTGTGGGACCAGGACCGTGTGGGAGGCTTCCTCGCCGCCCCATCGGCGGCGATCCCGCAAGATTCGAGCTCTCCATTGATGCTGGCTCCAAGCGCTACCAGGTCGATGCTGCCGACTTGGAGGCGGTCATGGCTCAAGCCATTGGACAGGAGCCGTCGGCTCCGTGACCAAATGGTAGACTCCGACGGCTACGAGAAGGATGCGGAGCGACAGATCGATCAACTGAGAAAGGAACTGGGCGAGACCTTGAACCAGCAGAAGGCACCCGTCATGCGTCTCGCGGACCCGAACCTCCCGGAGGCTCTCCTGAATGTGGTCCGCAGCAAGGCACAAGAGCATTCCACGAGGAAGGCCGACCTTGAAAGAAGATTGGCCAGCACCGAGCACGCCTGGTCACCCGCCGACTGCAGTAGCCTATCTGGCTCCGTCCACCACCACGCCAAGGCTACTGCTCTTTGATCTCGAGCACGCCGCCTCCACCTCCTCCACCACCCACACGTCCGACTCCGACGCGGCCGCAGCGGCGAGCGCCTCCCGTGCCAACGGGGACCCGGCCCGCCCCAGCGCCCACGCCGCATGCCCCCGCACCAGCGGCGCGGGATCGGAGAGGGCCTCAACGAGCACCGCCACGGACTCGGGCGGCGGATCCTCATCGGCCGCCAGCCAGTTCCCCATCGCCACACACACATTCCGGGCAAACCCCACCCTCCCCGCCCGCCGGATCGCCGACCCGCGCGAGAAGGCGTCCCAGGCTTCTTCCGAAAGCGCGGTTCGCAGCAGTTCGGTCAGGGGAGGGCCGTCCGTGCCCGGATGGGTCGAGGGCTGTCCCATACCCGCATCTGAACGCCCGCCCGATTCCGCGGAATCGGGCGCCTCGGGATCGCGCTCGCCGGGCAAGGCCTCGACCCCCACCGGCCGCTCCCCCGGCCCCCGCGCCGCGTAGCCCGGCTCCGCCGCCTCGCGGGCGAACGCCTTGCTGAACGGACACGCTTCCTGACAGATATCACACCCGTAGACCCGATTCCCCATCGCTTCCCTGAACTCGCGCGGGATCGGTCCGTCGTTCTCGATGGTCAGGTACGAGATGCAGCGACGGGCATCCATGACGGGCGCTCCGTCCTCGTCCCGCCCCAGGAGCGCACCGGTGGGGCAGGCGTCCAGGCACGCCCGGCAACTCCCGCAGTGGTCTCGCTCGAAGGGGGCATCGGGCCGGACTTCGACCCCCAGGAGCAGGCATCCCAGGAAGAACCAGGAGCCCCGCCGGGGGTGGATCAGCATGGTGTTCCGCCCAAACCATCCGAGCCCGGCCCGCATGCCGAGCTCCCGTTCCAGGAGGGGGCCGGTGTCCACATACGCCCGTGCCGGCACCGCCTCCCCCTCGGCCTCCTCCAGCTTTCGATGGATGCGAAGGAGGGCCTTCTTCATGACCCGGTGGTAGTCGCGCCCCCGGGCGTAGCGGGCGATCACCCCCCTCGATGGATCGTTGGGCACCCCCGGGGGATCCTCCCCATGGTAGTTGTGGGCCACCACCAGGATCGAACGGGCGCCATCGAGGCTCAGGGAGGGGTCCCGGCGCCGCTCCAGTGAATCGGGCCGCGCCAGGTACTGCATCGTTCCATGGAGGCTGCGCTCGATCCAGGTCTCCAGGTGACCGGCATGGGCCGACGGAGCCGCGGGGGTCACCCCCACCGGGTCGAACCCCTCCTCGCGGGCCCATTCGAGGAGGAGTTCCCGGCGCCGCTCCACGTCCGGCCCACTCATCCGGCCTCCCGCGCCCGGCCTTCGTCGTAGCGACGCCCCTTCCACTCGATGCGGGCGGTCCCCCGCCACCCGCTCCGCACGACGATGAAGAGGGCGATGGCAGCGCCCGCCGGATAGAGGAGGGCGTACGCCGCCGGCACCCCGAAGCGGTGATACGCACCCGACCATATGAAGAGGCCGAAGGTCCATGTGATGGCGCCCCACGACAAGAGCGGATCGCCCAACGTCGCCATCCCCAGCCCGACCCGCGCCCCACCCACCAGCACCCCCACTGCAGGAAGGAGCCACGCCACCCCCAGGAAGAGGGCGATCCCCCCCACCGCCCATCCCCCCCAACGGGGCGCCGCCTGCCGGGTCCCCACGGCGACATTCTTGGTCCAGCCATTCACCAGCTCACCCAGCGACTGGTACATCCGGGTCCGGAAGACATCCTCGCCCTGCCGCATGACCATCCGGTGGCCGGCGCGCACCAGCTCCTGGGCGAGTCGCAGGTCCTCCACCACCTCCCCTCGCACCACCTCATGGCCCCCAATGGCCTCGTACGCTTCGCGGTGGACCAGGATGAACTGCCCATTGGCGATGGCGTCGGTCCACCGATCCACCTCGACGGGCCGGTCGAGCCCCCGGTAGCGGAGCCCGATGAGGGTGAAGATCTGGGGCTGGACGAGGCGCTCTCCCACCGTGCCCATCTCCTGCTTTCCCAGGAGAGAGAGGAGCTGGGCTCCATCCTCCTCCATGGCCGCCAGGCAACGGAGGAGGAGATCGGGATGATGGACGGTGTCGGCGTCGGTGAAGAGAAGGAGGCGCCCCGCCGCCACCGCGGCCCCCTGGCGGCACGCCCACGGTTTTCCGAACCAGCCTTCGGGAAGGGGCTCGCCGTCGAGGACCCGGATCGGGACCGCGCCCCCCCGCTCCGCGATGGCCCGGGCGATCTCACCGGTCCCATCGGTGGACCGGTCGTCGACGACGATGACCTCGGCCCCCACCCCCCGGATCTCCACCAGGGAGTGGAGGAGCCGCGCGATGTTCTCCCGCTCGTTTCGGGCGGGCACGATGATGGAGACCTCGAGCCCCTCCCCCGTCCATTCCGCCGCAGGAGGGAGGGGACGAGGCTCCCGGATCCCGAAAGCCATGAGCACACCGAGCCCGACCCAGGGAAGGATCCCGAGGAGCACCAGGCCCGTCATCGCCACTGTCCCTCTCTGGACCACGCCATCAGCCGCCCTCGCTCGGGATCGTCCATCACTCTCGTGTCTTCAGCACCCCGATGAGGTCGAGGCGATCCAGCTTCCGCCGCACCAGGAGCGCGCTCGCCGCCGCAGCGAGGAGGACCATGCCGGCGGCGAATGCGTAGCTCGCGGGGCTCAGGATCACGGGCAGGCGGTAGTACTCGGGGTCGACGGTGCCGGCGATCAGAATGCAGAGCTGCCGCCCGAGCCAGAGGCCGGGAGGGATCGCGATGAGCACCTGCACCGCCAGCTCCCCCAGAAGGATCGTCGAGATCTCGCGCCGGCCGAAGCCGAGCACCCGGAGCGAGGCCAGGTCCCGCTCCCGCACCGAGAGGGCGACCCGTGCATTGTTGTAGACGACCCCCGCGGCGATGATGGAAGCGAAGAGGGTGAGGACGAGGGTCATGATGACGAGGACCTCGGCGCTCTGCTCCCGAAATCGACGGACGAGTTCGTCGCGGCTTCCTACATCGATGACCCCCGGCATCGCCGAGAGCCTCGACTCCAGGGCCGAGAAGGAGGCCGGGTCACTCTGGATCAGCGCCTGGGTCACCACCGGCCCCTCCCCCAGGAGCGCGTTCAGCTCGTGGAGGGCCATGTGCCCCTGCATCCCCAGCATCTCGTCGACGAATCCGGTGATCCGCACCGTCCGATCCCCCGGGCGCCCCTCCCTCAGGGTGACGCGCACCTCGTCTCCGACCCCGACGCCAAGCACCTCCCCCAGCTTGTCGGTGATGACGACGCCCCCGTCCGGCATGGGCCGCTCCAGGCCATCCGCTCCCAACAGGGTGCGCAGGCGGGCCCCCTCCGAATAGCCCTGGAGGGGGACGTCGCGCCATCGGTGTCCCACATGCATTCGGACCGAGGTGACCCGCATCCCCTCGGCGTACACCACCTCGGGGAGCGACTGGAGCTCACGTACCGCCCGCTCGGGGGTCGGGCCGGCGAAGGCCACCGTGACATTCTCCTTCCA
>SLSF01000088.1 GCA_007130605.1 Gemmatimonadota bacterium
CGGGAGCGGGCTCCGTCCGGGGAGCGGGTCGAACCGAAAACCCGTCGCCCCCGCCGACGACTCCGTGCGGAGGTGGAAAAGGCGATCCTCGAGGCCTTCACCCTCGGGCTCGAAGCCTCCGACCGGGGGGAGACCGTCGAAGCGTTCCGCAAGGTGACGGAGCTTCAGGAGCGGGTGCTTCGCTCCGTGGAGTAGGGTCGGCCCTTTCCGTGGCGACGGCGGCCCACCGCCTTCTCTCCTTCCACCACCAGGTAGAGGAGGAGCCCCACCAGGAGCACTGGGATCCACGATTCGGGCCGGAGTCCCTCGGTCCCCAGCGCCGTCTGCATGAAGGGCAGGTAGGTGAAGCCTGCCTGGAAGACGATGAGGAGCCCCACCGCCACCAGCACCGCGCGATTCCCCACCAGGGCCCTCCACCCCACCGAGGGCCTCCAGAGGAAGCGGCAGTTGAAAAGGTACCAGACCTCGGCCGCAACCAGCGCGTTCACCACCACGGTCCGGGCGTACTCGGGCTCTGCCCCGCGGGCCAGTTCCCACTGAAAGAGCGCCATGCACCCGGCGGCCACCAGCACCGAGACATAGGCGATCCGCTGGAGGAGGAGGCGCGACAGGATTCCCTCGTCGGGGTCCCGGGGCGGACGCTGCATGATCCCCTCCTCCGACGGCTCGAAGGCGAGCGCGAGGGCCAGGGTCACCGCCGTGACCATGTTCACCCAGAGGATCTGCACCGGGCTGATGGGGAGGTGCGGGAGCGCGAAGAGGACCGCCACCAGGACCAGAAGGGCTTCGGCCCCGTTGGTGGGGAGGATGAAAAGGATGGTCTTCTTCAGGTTGTCGTAGACCGTGCGTCCCTCTTCCACCGCGCGCTCGATGGAGGAGAAGTTGTCGTCTGCCAGGACCATCTCCGAGGCGCTCTTCGCCGCCTCGCTCCCCTTGATCCCCATGGCGACCCCGATGTCGGCCTGCTTCAGGGCGGGGGCATCGTTCACCCCGTCGCCCGTCATGGCGCAGATCTCGCGGCCCTCCTGGAGCTGGCGGACGATTCGCAGCTTGTGCTCGGGGCTCGCCCGGGCGATGACCTGGTGGTCGCCCAGGGTAGCGCGGAGTTCGTCGTCGGAGAATCCATCGATGTCCTGTCCGGTGAGGGCGCGGGTGCCGTCGCCGATCCCCATGCGGGCTCCGATGCTCCGGGCGGTGGCGGCATGGTCGCCGGTGATCATCATGACCCGAATTCCCGCCTCGCGGCAGTGCTCCACCGACTCGGTCGCCTCGGCCCGGGGAGGATCCATCAGCGCCACCATCCCCAGGAGGGTGAGGTCGGAGCCCACCCGCTCCTCGGTGAGTTCATCGCCCCCGCCGTCGGATCTCGAATCTCCCCCACCCGACGCGGCATCCCGCACGGCCAGTGCGAGGATCCGGTAGCCCTCGGCCGCCACCGCCTCCATCCGCTCGAGCCACTCCTCGGCGTCCAGGTCACCCACCTCGCCGTCTCCCGTCCGGACCCCGGAGCACATGCGAACCAGCCGCTCCGGCGCCCCCTTCACGAAAATCTGCCGGCCTCCCTCGGGCGTCTCGTGCTCCGTCGCCATCCAGCGCCGTTCCGACTCGAAGGGGAGGAGGTCGGTGCGCCGGTAGGCCTCCTCTTCGTCGTCTCCATCGAGACCGGCCTTCGCCCCCAGGACCAGGAGTGCGCCCTCGGTGGGATCGCCCTGGAGCTCGGTCCCGTCGAGCTCCGACTCATTGCAGAGGAGGCCCACGCGGACGAGCTCCATCAGGGGTGTATCGTCGGTTGGATCGTCCCCCGCCCCCTCGTCCCTTCCGTTGGAGGTCTCGTCCCTCGAAGCCCCGGGTTCCACCCGGTGGAAGGTCCCTTCGGGGAGGTATCCCGAGCCGGTCACCTGCCAGTCGCGGTCGGCCAGGAGGACCCGCTCCACCGCCATCTCGTTCCGGGTGAGGGTGCCGGTCTTGTCGGTACAGATGACGGTGACGGAGCCGAGGGTCTCCACCGCGGGCAGTCGACGGATGATGGCGTTCCGCCTGGCCATCCGCTGCACCCCCAGGGCGAGGGTGATGGTGAGGATGGCCGGGAGGCCCTCGGGGATCGCGGCCACGGCCAGTGCGACGACCGACATGAAGATCTCGGTAGCCGCAATCCCCCGCACCAGGAGGCCGTATCCGAAGACCGCCAGCGCGGCGACCACGATGATGACCGAGAGCTGGGTCCCGAACCGATCCACCTTCCGAAGGAGGGGGGTCGTCACGCCCTCCACCGCCGAGACCATTTCGCCGATCTGGCCGATCTCGGTTCGGGCGCCGGTGCGCACCACGACACCGGTGATCCGCCCTGAGACCACCAGCGTCCCCGAGAAGGCCATGGAGCGCCGATCTCCCACCAGCGACTTCGCATCCACCGCGTCGGCGGACTTGGTCACCGGCGACGACTCCCCGGTGAGCACCGCCTCCTCCACCCGGGCATTGCGGGCCTCGAGCACCCGGATGTCGGCGGGCACCCGGTCGCCACTTTCCAGCCGGACCACATCTCCCGGGACCAGGTCCTCGGCGGGGATCGTCATACGATGTCCGTCGCGGACGACGGTGGCTTCCAGGGAGAGGAGCTTGCGGATCCCCTCCATGGCCTCCTCGGCCTTCCCTTCCTGGACAAAGCCGATGATGGCGTTGACCAGGACCACCAGAAGGATGACGCCGGTGTCGATCCACTCCTGGAGGATGGCGGTGAAGATGGCCGCCACGATGAGGATGTAGATGAGGACGTTGTGGAACTGCTTCAGGAAGCGGAGGAGCGCGCTCTCGCCCTCCTCCTCGGCCAGGCGGTTCGGACCGTATCGCTCCAGCCGAGCCTCGGCCTCGTCGGAGGTGAGGCCCTCTTCCCGGTCGGATTCCAGTTCGACGAGGACCGGGTCGGGGTCGAGGGAATGCCACGCTGGCTCGGTGTCACCCCGAGGTTCCCCGAGAGGGCCCTCGGGCTCGTGGGTGGGGGAGGCGTCGGAGGTCTCGTCCACGTCGTCGGAGTGGTGAGTTTGCAGGAAAGCCGGACCTTCCTCCCTACCCCCCATGGGGTGCAGGTTCCCCGAGGGGGGGGCACCCGTCCTGAACGGCAATCGCCCACGGCGGGCCTTCCCACCGGCCTTCCCACCGGCCTTCCCCACTCCGGGGTCAGGCAGCCGTCCGCACGATGGGCTGGATCCCGATGGCGCTCGGAGGCTATCGTTCGGAGCCGCCCCGAACCGCCCGCACCTTTTCCGGAGCCCACCCGTGTCAGAACCCCGGATCTTCACCACCGGACCCACCGCACTTCATCCCCTGGTGCGGCGCGAGATGCCGCTGGCACTCGAAGAGGGACTCGGGAGCGAAAGCCACCGGAGCGGACGCTTCCGGGCCGAGGTCGCCCGCACCGGCGAGGCGCTCCGGGCCCTCCTGGGCGTGCCCGACGATCACCGGATCCTCTTCGTCTCATCAGCGTCCGAGGCGATGGAGCGGATCGTGGAGGGGGTCGTGGACCGTCGCTCGTTCCACTTCGTTTCGGGAGCCTTCGCCCGCCGGATGCGCACCATCGCCGGAGCTCTCGGCCGGGCGCCGGAGGGGGCCGAGCGGCCCGATGGAGAGGGCTTCCGGATGGAGGAGGCGCTGGAGGCCGTCGAGGGGGCCCTGGCCGGTGGATCGGAGCCGGTGGACCTGGTCTGCCTCACCCAGAACGAGACCAGCACGGGGGTACGGATCGGTCCCGACACGGTGCACGGGGTCGCCCGTCGGGCTCGGCAGGCCGGGGCGCTCACTGCAGTCGACCTGGTGAGTGGATGGCCCACCGAAGAGGTCGACCCGGCCCGAATCGACGCCGGATTCTTCTCGGTACAGAAGGGTTTCGGGCTTCCGGCGGGGCTGGGCGTCATCATCGCTTCACCGGCGCTCCTGGAGCGAGCCCGGGAGCGGCAGGGACGAGGGCGGTCGGTGGGCGGCTACATGCACCTTCCGGCCCTCGCTGATGCGGCCGATCGAAACCAGACGGTGGCCACCCCGAACGCACTGACGATCCGTCTCCTGGGGCGGGTTGCCGAGAATTACCTGGCTCGGGGGGTGGAGACCCTCCGACGGGAGGCGGAGGCGAAACGCACCCTTCTCATGGAGGCCGTCGCGGCCTCGGAATCACTCCGGCCCTTCGTCCGGGATGGTGGGATCCGGTCCCGAACCATCCTGGTCCTGGAGACCGACGCCACGGTCGACGACGGGGCGCCCACCGCCCATCTGCGCGAGCGGCTTCTCGAGCACGGCTTCGTCACCAGCGATGGCTACGGATCGTGGAAGGGCCGTCACCTCAGGATCGCGAACTTCCCCGTCCAGAGCGCCCCCATGGCGATGGCACTCGCCCGGGTGCTGCGCACACTGTGATTTGCCGACACCTCCGATTCTTCGACGGCAGCGCTCCAGGGTCACGCGCTGTCCGGACGGGGAGGATCCCGACTCTAACCGATGATCGCCGTTGCACCCAATGCGCCGACCACCAGGGCGATGAGGAGGGCGATCACGAAGATGTAGAAGAGGATCTTTGCGATCCCGGCCGCGGCTGCGGAGATGCCGGTGAAGCCGAGGAGTCCTGCGATGAGCGCGAGAACGAGGAAGACGATGATCCAGGTCAGCATCGGTACTGCTCCGTGGTCCAATCAGGGGTGGACGGGACCGCCCGGCTGACTGGACTCCCTGGACGGGCCGTTGCTGCGACGATGCGACGGCCCATGATAGGATGTTCTGTCCGATTTGTTCCGCCGGGACGTCCCTCGAAGCCCCCCCGATTGCGAAGGGCTTCAGTCCCAGGAACGCGCATGTTCGCGGGCAAAACTCCGGAAGTTCCGGAGTTCGCGCTCCAGGATCTCCTCCCCCTCGGGATGGATGGCCGCCCGCCCGCCCTCCCGAATCGAACCAAAGAGTCCGAGGATCGCCTCGATCTCGGCCGGGCCCCAGCCGCTCCGGCTCAGAATGCCCCGGAAGTCCTCGTCTCCCACCGACTCGAAGGGGATGCTCCGGCCTGCGGCCTCCGAGACCACCTCGGCGGCCTCCTCGAGGGTAAGGGATTCGGGTCCTGTGAGGGTGAGGGCTCGCCCGAAGTGGTCATCGGAGGTGAGGGCCCGGGAGGCCACCGCCGCAACATCGCGAACATCCACCAGGCTCACCTTCCCCTGGCCCGCCGGGAGCCGGATCCGGCCATCCTCGCGGATCTGCCTGGAAATGAAGCCCGGGTGGAAGTTCTGCATGTAGAGGTTCGGGCGGAGGATGGTGTGCTCCGTGTCCTGGTCCTCCAGGTGGCGTTCGACCCTCCGGAGGGGGAGCTCGTCGAAGTCCGTGACCGCCATCCCCGTGAGGAGCACCACGTGGCGCACCCGTGTCGAGACCGCCCAGTCGAGGAAGGGGACGATGGAGGCGTGCGCGTCGGGGCTGAAGGGCGGGGGCATGAGAAAGACCCGGTCCGCCCAGGTGAGCGCCGCGTCGTAGGTCTCGGTGCGGTTGTAGTTCAGCTCCACCACCTCGACCCCGGAGGGGAAGAGAGATCGGCCCCGGTCGGGGTTCCGGGTTCCGGCCTTCACTTCGACGCCGGCAGCCAGGAGCCGGGGGACGAGTTCGCGGCCGATCTTTCCGGTTGCTCCGGTGACGAGAATCTTCTCTGTGGTCACCCTTCGGGCCTCCAGCGTTCGGGGGTCGTGGTTGGCACCGTACGTTAGCCCGCTTCGTGCGCTCGGGCCAGCACCTCCCACCGGGTTGCGGCCACCTTCTCGAGCTCCGCCTCCTTTGCCAGCGACCGTCGGAGGCGCCGGAGGATCCGCTCCTGGCGGGCAGGTTCGCGTCCACCGATGCGGCCCTTGTCCCAGTCGATGAGCCAGACCCGGTTCGTTTGGTCCAGGAGGATATTCCGGACATTGAGGTCGGCGTGGTGGGCCCCCGCGTCGTGGAAGCGCCGGATCGTCCGGCCGACGGCGGCCCAGACCGCGGGATCGTCGCCTTCTTCGCCCCGGACCCAGTCGGCGAAGGTGCGGGTGTGGGGGATGCGCCGGGTCAGGAGGTCCGCCCGGTAGAAGGGGCCCCGCGGGGTAAGGCGCGCGCCGACGGGCTCGGGAACCGGGAGGCCCCGGGTCACGAGTTCGGAGAGGAGGGCGACCTCGCGCCAGGGCCGGCTCCGTCGAACCCCGGTGAAGAGGTGGAGGTCGTCGCTCACCCGTGCCACCAGCCCCCCGCGCCAGTAGTGACGGAGGACCATCTCCACACCCTCGAGCGTGATGAACCATGCCGTGCGGCGGCCGCGGCTTCGTCCGGTGACGACGCCCCTGTGCTCCAGGTGGTCGGGGTCGAAGTCGGCGCTCCCGAAGGTGGGCGGCGCCTCGGCCTCCGGAGGGAGGACGAGGAGGTGGGCGCCTTCGCGACGAACTCGTGGAGTACCTGCGCGCGAACCGGGACCCGACGGGGGGTCGGATCCCGGTCGCGGATCTTCGTCACCCGCCCGACGAGACAAGATTCAGCCCTTGCCCACCACCGGCGCCTTCTTGATCGCCTCGAGCTCGGGCCCCCCGGCACCGAACTCCCGGTGCTTCCGACCCAGGAAGAGGGCCAGCCCCAGCCAGAGGATGGAGACCGGGACCATGGCGAAGGCGACGGCCGACAGTCCGAGCCCCATCCACACCATCATGGCATGGTGAGACCAGGCGCCGGCCTGGTCGCCCAGGCGGTAGACGAAGGTATCGTTGAAGTTCTTCGCCTTCCACTTGTCGGTACGGGGGAGCACTGTGTAGAGCACCTCTCTCGCAGGGCGCTGGATGGCGAAGTTCCCCGCCCTCCGGAAGACCTGGAAGAGGACCACCACGATGAGGATGGGAGCCGCCCCCAGGATCCCGAAGCCGATGATGCTCACCAGCGGGAGGAAGGAGAGGGCGAGCCCGATCCCGAGCCAGCGGAGGATCCGTCCGGTGAGGAAGAGCTGGGTGATGAGGGTGAGCGACTGGACCGCGATCTCCATGTAGGAGAAGAGCTGGGCCTGTCCCACATCGTCTCCCGGATAGGTCTGGTCGACGATGTGCATGAGGTGGAACCAGAGGAAGGTGGAGACGATGGCGAA
>SLSF01000089.1 GCA_007130605.1 Gemmatimonadota bacterium
CAGAAGCTCCGGGACGGAGGCTTCGGGATCGAGCGGACGGAGTGGGAGGCGGCAGCCCGCTTCACCCGGCTCCAGCTCGAGTCGCAGATTGCGCTCCAGGGGTGGGGGGACGAAGGGGAATTCGCCCGGAGGATGTCGTACGACCTCCCCCTGCAGCGGAGCATCGAACTCCTTCGGCAGGCCGATGACCCACTGGCCCTCTTCGCCCTTTCGGGCGACGAGATCACCGGAGGGGAGGCCGATTCGGGCGAGCTTTCGGAGGCGTCCGAAGACGGGGAGCCCGGGGGACCCTGACGGTGACCCGGGCTCCGGAGTCCCGAGGGTGATCCCCTGATCGGAGCCCCGGGGTGAGTCTGGCGGCTCTCCTCCTCGCCCTCGTCATGGGGGGCGTGGTGGGCGTGCTCTCGGGCCTGCTGGGGATCGGTGGGGGGATCGTCATGGTCCCCTTCCTCTACGCCCTCATGGCAGCGCCCCTCTTCTCGGGGGTCGTGGTGGACGAGGCCCACCAGACGGCGCTGGCCCACGCCACCTCGCTGGCGGTGATCCTTCCCACCGCCCTCTCGGGATTCCTCTCCTACCGGCGCCACGGACTCCTGGACCGCGACGTGGTGGTGCCCCTGGGGCTTCCGGCGGCGGTGGCGGCGGTGGCGGGGGCCCTCATCGCGGTGGAGCTTCCCGGCGCCATCCTCCGGGTCGCCTTCGCCTTCCTCCTCCTGGCGTCGTGCATCCGTCTCCTCCGGCCGGGGCCGGACGCGGACTCCGGAGAGGTTCGGGAGGCCGGGAGCGGGGTGTCCGTCGGGGCGGCGGTGGTGGGTGGGGCGTGCGTGGGGCTCCTTTCGGCGCTCCTGGGGATCGGGGGCGGGATCGTCGCCCTCCCCATCCTCCTCCACTGGGTCGGTCTCGAACTCCGGCGGGTCGCCGCCGCCTCCATCGGGATCATCACCTTCGCCGCGCCGGCTGGAATTGCCTCGTACATGGTGGCCGGCCGCGGGCTCGAGGGCCTTCCCCCCGGCACCATCGGCTATGTCTCCATTCCCCTGGCCCTGGCCATGATTCCCGGGGCGGTCCTTCTGGCACCCCTGGGAACCCGGATCAACCGTACGCTTCCTCTTCCCATCCTCCGGCGGCTCTTCGGCTTCGTGATGCTCGGGGTTGGACTTCGGCTCCTCTGGGCCAATCTTCCGGAGGCGTGGGCCCGGCTCCTCGGCGCAGGCTGAGGGAGGTGTCATGGGCCGGAGAGAGGCCGGGACCGACATGGAGGCGCCCGGTGGAATCGCCGATCCTTGGGGCCATGAGGGAGGAATGCAGATGCGAGAGGGGGAGACCGTCGTCCTGCGGCGGGGGACGTGGGTGGAGTCGACGCACCGGTGTCACGCCGTGGTGGTGGATGCCGGCGGTGAGCGGATCATCGAGGTGGGGGATCCGAATCGCGTCACCTTCCTGCGGTCGGCCGCCAAGCCCTTCCAGGCCCTTCCCCTGGTGGAGGATGGCGTCGCCGAGGCCCTGGGATTCGGGGCCCGGGAGGTGGCCGTCGCGTGCGGATCACACTCCGGCGAGCCGGCGCACCTGTCGGTGGTGGCGTCGATGCTGGCCCGTGCCGGCTTCTCGGCGGAGGCGCTGGCGTGCGGTCCCCACACTCCCATGGGAGAGGCGGCGGCCGAGGCCCTCTTCCGGAGTGGCGGAGAGCCGGAGCGGATTCACAACAACTGTTCGGGAAAGCACGCGGCCATGCTCGCCCTGGCACGCCACCACGGGTGGAGCCCCGAGGGGTACGAGGCGATCAACCACCCGGTGCAGCAGCGGATGCTCGACGAGATCTCCCGCTGGTGCGACTGGCCCACGACCTCGATCCGGACCGGGATCGACGGATGCGGTGTCGCCTGCTTCGCCCTGCCGCTGGAGCGGATGGCCCATGGGATGGCCCGGCTCCTGGCCCGGGCGGCCGCAGGGGATCCCGGCCCCACCGGGGTCATCGGGGCCATGACGGCAGAGCCCTTCATGGTGGCGGGGACCGGGCGCCTCTGCACCGAGCTCATGGAAGCGACGGAGGGAGGAGTGGTGGCGAAGGTCGGCGCCGAGGGGGTGTACCTTGCGGGGGTGCGGGGGCGGGGCCTCGCCCTCGCCCTCAAGATCGAGGATGGCTCCCGCCGTGCGGCCGAGGTGGCGCTGATGGCGCTCCTGGACCGGGTGGGCGCGCTGTCGGATGCGGCGTCCGAGGCACTCGGCCACTGGATGCCGCCCCGGGAGGTGGCCAATACCCGGGGGGAGGCGGCGGCGTATCTGGAGATGGAGGAGACTCCGGTGGGTCCCGAAGGTCCCGCGGAGTCCGGGATCGGTCCCGCAGGCCTCGTGGAGGGTCGCACCGCCCACGACGATGGCCCCGCGGTCTCCGAGGACGGGGCTGGAGGAGAGACGCCGGGAGTGGATGTGGCGCTTACGCTGCAGGCGAGGGGCCTGGTTCGGCTGAGTGCGGCCCTGGCGGCCGGAGATTTCGACGGCCTCCGGGGCGCATTGGAGGCGCTGGCCGGCCAGGGGGCCGACGAGGCGGTGGAGGAGACCCTCCTGCAGGCCCACCTCTTCGCAGGGTTCCCCGCCGCGCTGAATGCGCTGGCACTCTGGCGATCGGTGTCGGGTCGCGCCCCGGACCCGGCCACCACCGAGGACCCGGAGCTCTGGGCCCGCCGGGGCGAGGCCCTCTGTCGCCGGATCTATGGGCGGGCCTACGAGGGACTCCGCGAGAATGTCTCGGGGCTCCACCCCGATCTGGACCGGTGGATGGTGGTGGAGGGATATGGAAAGGTGCTGGGCCGGGAGGGTCTCCACGTACGGGAGCGGGAGCTCTGCGTCGTGGCGATCCTGGCGGTGCAGGGGGCCGGGGTTCAGCTCCACTCGCACCTGCGGGGTGCACTCCGGGTCGGATGCGGAGTCGACGAGGTCACCGAGGCACTCCACCTCGCCCTCGTCCATGTGGACCCCGGGTTGCGCCGGGAGATGGAGGGAGTCTGGAGGGCGGTACGAAGGCGTGCGGCCCTCGACGAGGGAGCTGGATCTCCGGCTCCCCGACCGAATACAGGTGGTTCAAAAGGGGAGACCGAAGATGTTCGTCGATGAAGTCACGATACGGGTGATCGGGGGGACCGGGGGATCGGGCTCCGATGCCTTCCGCCGCGAGTCCTTCGTACCCCGGGGGGGACCGGCCGGAGGCGATGGAGGCGACGGAGGGAGTGTGATCCTCGAGGTGGATCCGCAGCTCTCCACCCTCACCGACTACCGATATCGTGCCGAGTACCGCGCCGAGCGGGGAACCCATGGCCAGGGGAAGAACCGGACCGGAAGGCAGGGAGAGGACCTGGTCCTGAAGGTGCCGCCGGGCACCGAGGTCCACGACGCCGAGAGCGGGGAACTCCTGGGTGAACTCCTGGAGCCGGAGGAGCGCTTCGTCGCCGCGCGTGGTGGCCGGGGCGGGCGTGGAAATGTGCGCTTCAAGACGTCCACCCAGCAGGCCCCGCGGAGGTGGGAGCCCGGCGAGGAGGGAGAGGAGCGGGCGATCCGTCTCACCCTGAAACTCATGGCCGATGTGGGGCTCGTGGGCGAGCCAAACGCCGGAAAGTCGACCCTCATCTCCGCCGTTTCGGGAGCCCGACCCAAGGTGGCCGACTACCCCTTCACCACCCTGGCGCCGAATCTCGGGGTGGTGGAGCTCTCGGGATTCCGCTCCTTCGTCATCGCCGACATTCCGGGGATCATCGAGGGCGCGCACG
The DNA here is from genome assembly GCA_007130605.1 of Gemmatimonadota bacterium. Lineage (GTDB taxonomy): Bacteria > Gemmatimonadota > Gemmatimonadetes > Longimicrobiales > Gaopeijiaceae > SLBA01. The sequence goes on from SLSF01000089.1 coordinate 3,762, forward strand.
AGGGGAAGGGACTCGGACACCAGTTCCTCCGGCACATCGAGCGCACCCGCACTCTCGCCCTCCTGGTACCCGTGGACGACCCCGACCCGGGGGCGGCGTACGGAAAGCTGAGGCAGGAGCTGGAGGCGTACAGCCCCGAGCTGGCCCGGCGACCCCACTGCCTCGTCCTCACCAAGACCGATCTCCTCCCTCCCGATGAGGCCCCTCCCGAGGTGGAGGCTCCCGATGCCTGGGGCACCTTCGCCATCTCGTCGGTGGCCCGCCACGGACTGGAGACCCTGCTGGAAGGACTCTGGGGCACCGTCGACACCGTGCGCGAGGGCGAGGGTTCGCTCCTGGTGCGGGAGCGGGAAGCCGAAGTCCGGGCCCGGGAGGGGGCGGAGGAGGACGGGGATCCGGTGGGAGAGGAGGGGCCGGCCTCCGGGGGCGAGCCCCGCGGGCTCCCGGACGACGATGACTGGTGGGGTGGGGAGCCCCTCTGATGAAGGTGTCGGAGGTGGAGGCGCTCCTGGCCCTTCGGCTCCTCCCCGGGATCGGGGACCTGGGTGCGACCCGGCTCCTTCGTGGGGCCGGGTCGGCCCGCCGGGCGTGGTCCGATTCCGATGCCGTGGCCCGGGCGGGTCGGAGCGAGACCCGCCGCGCTCTGGCCCGTCCCGAGTCGTGGGTCATCCGCGCCCGGTCGATCCTCCGTCGGTGCGAGGGCGCGGGGATCGCGGTGGTGGGCTTTCTCGACGACGCGTATCCGGAGACGCTCCGGCACCTCCACGACCCGCCTCCCATCCTCTTCATGAAGGGACGAACCAAGGTGCTCTCTCGCCCCCTGGTGGCCATGGTGGGAAGCCGGAAGGCTACGGCCACCGGACGTCGCACCGCGCGACGGATGGCGCGGGAGCTCTCCTCCCGTGGAATGGGAGTGGTGAGTGGAATGGCGCTGGGCATCGACGGCGCCGCGCATCGGGGCGCACTGGAGGGAAAGGGGAGCACGGTGGCGGTACTGGGGCGGGGGCCGGACCGGGCCTACCCGGTGGCGAATGCCGACCTCTTCCGGGCCGTGGGGCGCGATGGCCTCCTCTTGAGCGAGTTCCCCCCGGGAGAGCGGGCTCGACCCCACAACTTTCCCCGGAGAAACCGGATCATCGCGGCCCTGGCGTGGGGGGTGGTGGTGGTGGAGGCCGGGGAGCGGAGTGGTGCACTCATCACCGTGGACCACGCCCTCGACCTGGGCCGCGAGGTCATGGCGGTTCCGGGCTCGGTGGAGTGGGAGCAGAGCCGGGGGACCCACGCCCTGATCCGGAGCCTCGGGTGCATCGTCACCTCGAGCCGCGACATCCTGGAGCGGGTGCCCTGGGCGAGTCTGGGAATGCCCGAGGGCGGGGAGGGGATGGGGGAGCTGGATCCCGCGCCCCGGCTTCGGCTCGAGGGGCCCACCGAATCGATGGAGGAGCGCCTGGACGAGCTGGTGGGGATCGAGCCCCTCCCCCTGGAGGAGATCCTCGCCCGGTCGGGTCTGCCGGCGTCGCGGGCACTCTCCACCCTCACCCGGCTCGAGATCGAGGGGCGGCTCCGCCGGGAGCCCGAGGGCTGGGTCCGGGTGGAATGCTGAGCCGGAGCCGGCCGGAACTCCCTGTCGCAGCCGGCTGTACGGTACGCCGGTTGAGAGCGTCCAGCCGAAGCCGACCCTCGACAGGGCGGTGCGGTGGCCAGAGCTTGTAGGTGCCATGAACGAACCAATCGACGTACGGGAAGCACTGGGGCGGGACCTGACGGAGCGGGAGCGGCGGGTCCTGGATGCCGTGGTGCGCACCTATGTGGAGACGGCGGAGCCCGCCGGGAGCCGAACCGTCACCCGCAAGTTCGACCTGGGGGTTTCGCCGGCGACGGTCCGGAATACCATGAGTGACCTGGAGGAGAAGGGGTACCTCCTCCACCCCCACACCTCGGCGGGCCGGGTGCCCACCGATCTGGCCTACCGGGTCTTCGTCGATTCCCTCATGCATCCGGCGGTCCTCACCCCCGAGCAGCAGCGAAGGATCGAGTCGGAGCTCGACCGTCCCGGCTCCTCCGAGGTGGAGCGGCTGGTGCGACGAGCCACCCGGGCCCTGGGGCTCCTCTCGCAGGAGCTGGGGGTCGCCGCGGCGCCCCGCCTCGACTCGGCGGTGCTGGAGCGCCTGGACCTGGTGCGGGTCTCTTCCACGAAGGTCCTCATGGTGGCCCAGATCCGGAGCGGCCTTGCCCGGACCCTCTACGTGGATCTGAGCACCGAGGTCCCCGACGACACCCTGGTGACCATCACCCTCCTGCTGAACGAGCGCCTCGCCGGCCTCACCCTCCGGGAGATCCGGGAGAGTGTGGCCGATCGGATCCGCGACGTGGACACCGAATCCGACCAGGCGGCCGAGGAGATCCTCAACATCTTCATGCAGTCGGGCTCCGAGCTCTTCGACTGGCCCGACCTGGAGCAGACCGCCATCCACCTGGGCCAGACCTCGGTCCTGGCCACGCAGCCCGAGTTCACCAGTGGCGAGCGTCTCAAGGGACTCATCGAACTCACCGAGCAGCGCGACCTCTTCGCGGCCGTTCTCGGCGACCGCCCCCACCCCGGGGGGCTCCAGATCACCATCGGGGGAGAGCATGCTCGAGCCGAGCTCCGCGACTTCACCCTGGTCACCGCCGAGTACCGGATGGGGACCCTCAAGGGGGTGATCGGGGTCATCGGACCGACGAGGATGCCGTACGACAAGGTGATCGCCATCGTCGAGTACACCTCGTCGCTCGTCAACCGGATCCTCGAATGACTTCGGGTCCCGGAATTCGGGACCGTCCCCCTGCGTTACTCCAAGATTCCATATATGGCAGACTACTACGAATTACTGGGTGTTTCCCGCGACGCCGACGATGCGACCATCAAGAAGGCGTACCGGAAGCTCGCCATGAAGTACCATCCGGACCGGAATGACGGTTCGAAGGACGCCGAGGCCCGCTTCAAGGAGATCTCCGAGGCGTACGAGATCCTGAAGGACCCGCAGCGGCGGGCACGATACGATCGCTTCGGGAAGGAGGGGGTCAAGTCGGGACCCGGTGGCGCGGGTCCATTCCAGGGCTTCGACATCCAGGACGCCATCGAGATCTTCATGCGGGACTTCGGCGGCGGGGGCGGGGGTGGGGGCTTCGAGGAGATGTTCGGCGGGGGACGGCGGCGTTCCGGAGGGCGGAGGCGCCGACGGAAGGGCGAGAGCCTTCGGGTTCGCCTCCCCCTGACCCTGAACGAAGTGGTGCATGGGACCACCCGCACCATCCGGGTGGCCCTCCTGGAGAGTTGCGACCGCTGCTCGGGATCCGGTTCCGCCGATGGCACGGCCCCTCAGCCCTGTTCCCGCTGCGGGGGAACCGGAGAGGAGCGGGTGGCGCAGAACTCGGTCTTCGGCCAGTTCGTCTCCCTCTCCACCTGCCGCGGGTGCAGGGGCGAAGGCTCGGTGATCTCGGACCCGTGCTCCTCGTGCAGTGGCGAGGGGAGGGTTCGGGATCGGGTCGACGTGGAGGTCGAGGTGCCGGCGGGAGTGACCTCCGAGAACTACATCACCCTTCGCGGGAAGGGAAATGTGGGCCCGAGAAATGGTCCCCGTGGCGACATCATGGTCCTTCTGGAGGTGGAGGAGGACCCCCGCTTCACCCGCGAGGGCGACCACCTCATCGTCGATGTGCCGGTGACCTTTTCGCAGGCGGCCCTCGGCGCCAAGGTGGAGGTGCCCACCATCGACGGCTCCAGGACCATCGACCTTCCGCAGGGGATCCAGTCCGGACAGGCGCTCCGGATCCGCGATGAGGGGGTTCCGTCTCTCGATGGGCGGGGACGGGGTGATCTCATCGCCCGCATCCGGGTCTGGACCCCCGACCGCCTCTCCAGGGAGCAGGAGGAGCTCTTCCGGCAGCTCCGGGAACTGGAGGACGACGCCCCGGAGAGGCCTCCGGAAGATGGGTCGGGGAGCCGACGGGGCTTCTGGTCGAGGGTGAAGGAGGCCTTCACCTCGTGACCGGCGACCGTCCCCCGGATCGCTGGCTCGTCCTCCGGATCCTGGCGCCTGCGGACCCGGAGGTGCGGTCGCTCATGGTGGAGTGCCTCCTGGAGGAGGCGCGGGGGGTCGAGGAGCAGGACGACGCCCTGGTGATCCACCTGCCTCCTCCCGAGGGGCAGAGCGCAGAGGACTTTGCCCGGGCGCTCCGCCATTCCCTGGTGGAGCGCACCGGTATCGACACCCTCGAGATCGAGACGGGGTGGCAGCCCCACGAGGCGTGGGAGGACTGTTGGCGTCAACACTTCCGCCCCCGGAGGATCACCGAGCGCATCGTGGTATCCCCCTCCTGGGAGACGCCGGAGGTGGAGCCGGGCCAGTGCCTGGTCACCCTCGATCCGGGGATGGCCTTCGGGACCTCCGACCACCCCACCACCCGTGGCTGTCTCCGGATGCTGGATCGGTGGGTCGAACCGGGAATCCGGATGGCCGACATCGGCTCGGGTTCGGGAATCCTCGCCATCACCGCCGCCCTCCTGGGCGCCGGGGAGGTGCTCGCCATCGAACTCGACCCATGGGCCTGTTCCGCCGCCCGCGAGAATGTGGTCCTCAATGGCGTCGAGGACCGGGTCGAGGTCCGGGCGGCGCCGGTGACCTCGGACGGCCTCCCGGGCGAGGCGCCCTTCGATGGTATCGTCGCCAATATCGAGAGTGGGATCCTCCTCCCCCTCCTCCCGGCACTTCACGCCGCCCTGGAGCCCGGGGGGTGGCTGGTCCTGAGCGGCATCCTCCGAAACGAGGCGGAAGGCGTGCTCGCGGCCGCGACGGACGCCGGGCTCCACTTCGAGGAGGCCGATGAGGAAGGGGAGTGGTGGACCGGGGCCTTCACCGCCCCGCTCTGAGTCCCACTCTGCGGAGCCTTCGGCGAAGTGTCCGCCGGACCTTCCGTTCCTCCCGGAGGAGGAGTTCCCACCGGGCGAGCTGGAGGGTGGACCCCGGCTCCAGTTCTTCGCCGAGTCTCCGGAGCGACTCCCGGAGGCGCCCCAGGATCGAGCGGGGCGAAACCGGGCCTCCCGTTCCACCGCAGGCCAGGATCCACTCCCGCGGACCCAGGTTGGCCCATCGACGGGTCTGCGGCGTCAGGAGTCGGAGCTGCGGGTCCCACCGGGAGTCGGGCGTCGTGCCATCGTCTTCCGTCTCGGCTTCCTGCCAGATGTCGCTGGCCAGGAGGGACTGTGCCTCCTCGAGGGTGATGGCCGGGGCTGGATGGTGGTGGGCCACCTCGGCGAGATCGTCGGGATTGGGGATCATTCGGGCCTCCTTGGAGTTCGTGAAGGGGGGAGACGACCCACCGAAGCGAGGGTCGCCGATTCGACTTCGGGGCTCACCATACCCCCGCCGGATGGGCTCGTACATGGCCAGATCGGACAGCTGGAGCCGCCCCGGGACGCCCCGAATCCCGAGGAGTTCAACGATGAGGGAGTGATGAGAATGGATTGTGTATTTTGCGGGATCGTCGAAGGCGAGGTGCCCTCGAACCGGGTCTTCGAATCGGAGGCGGTGATCGCCTTCCGCGACCTTCACCCCCAGGCTCCGGTGCACCTCCTGGTGATTCCCCGGCGCCATGTGGAATCCCTCGACGCCCTTGACGACGAGGATCCCGGGCTGGCCCACGCTCTTCTCCAGGCGTGTAGAAGGGTAGCCCGCCAGGAGGGTCTCCCGGAGCGGGGCTACCGGGTGGTGACCAATATCGGAGACGAGGGGGGGCAGAGCGTGGGCCACCTCCACTTTCATGTCCTGGGGGGGCGGTCCATGAGCTGGCCGCCCGGATGAGGCGCGAATGCCTCGGCCCGGGGCCCTGCGGGGTGTTCCGTTGACCCTCCCCGGGTGCCCGGATAGCTTCACATTCCCTTATTCGACGGCTTTCCGGCGCGCCGGTGCCGTCACGCCGGAATCTCACCGAATCGAGGAGCCCAACGTGTCCGACTCCACCCCTTCCGACCCCTCCAGCTCGGAGCTCCATGAAGAACTCCGGAGCGCCATGAACCAGGCGCGCCGGGACCGGGATCGGCTGCGCAGGACCGTTCTCTCTTCCGCCCTCTCCGAGATCCGGAACCGGGAGATCGAGGTGGGGCGTGCCCTCGACGACGAAGGCGTTCGGGAGGTCCTGGCCCGGGGAGTCAAACAGCGCCGGGAGGCCGCCACACAGATGCGGGACGGGGGTCGACCCGAGCTCGCCGAGAGGGAGGAGACGGAGGCGGCGATCCTCGGTGAGTTCCTCCCTCCCGAACTCTCCGAGGAGGAGGTCCGGGCTCTGGTTCGGGAGATCATCGAGTCGGGGGCCGACGAGATGGGTCCCCTCATGGGGCGGCTCATGCCCCGGATCAAGGGGCGCTTCGACGGGAAGGCCGCCAGCCGCATCGTGCGGGAAGAGCTCGAGGCTTGAAGGCCCGACAGTGAATCGCCACGCCCTCGAGGTCCTCGAATTCGAGGAGGCGGTCCGCCGAGTCGCCTCGCGGGCGGGAAGTGAGCTGGGGCGCCAGGCGGTGCGGGCCCGACGCCCCTCGACGGAGCGGGCCGCCGTCCGGGCCGAGCTCGCCCGGGTCGAGGCGGCACATCGCCTCCTCCTGGCCCGACCCGACTGGGGTCCGCCCCTTCCCCCCGACGTCCGGGGCGGGCTGAAGATCCTGGAGCGGGAGGGGGGGGTCCTGGGGGCCGAGGACCTCCTGGGGATGCTGCGGCTCCTGGAGGCGGCCACCGGACTCCGGGAGGGCCTGGCCGGCGTCGAGGAGACCACCCCCGAGGGATCTCCGGTGGATTCGGCCCTCCCCGCACTCCGGGACGCCCTCCCCCAACGACCCGACGAGATCGCCCGCCTGGAGCGCACCGTCGACGACGACGGACGCATCCGCGACGACGCCACCCCCGAACTCCGCGCCATCCGGCGGCGGCTTGCCACCGCCCGGTCCCGACTGGTCCGGCGCCTCGAGGGCCTTCTCTCGAGGCTCCCCGAGCGGATCCGGGTGCCCGACGCGTCGGTGACCATCCGCGACGACCGCCATGTGATCCCCATCCGGCGCGAGGGGAAGTCGGAAGTGGGAGGGATCATCCATGGCGAGTCGGGGAGTGGCGCCACCCTCTTCGTGGAGCCTCCCCTGGCCCTGGAGATGCAGGCGGAAATCTCGGGGCTGGTGCGGGAGGAGTCGGCGGAGGTGCGCCGGATCCTCCGAACGGCCTCCGACCGCCTCCGCAGCGACGCTCCCCTCCTCCGTGACGCCTTCGACCGCCTGGTGGACTTCGACGCCCTCTGGGCGCGGGCGCTGGCGGCACGAAGCTGGGAAGCCACACGCCCGGAGATCCTGGAGGCGGACGAAGAGGGGGTCGAGATCGTCGAGGGGCGACACCCCCTCCTCCTGGAGGCCGCCGAGGGGCCCGTCGTCCCCTTCTTCCTGAGCCTCGATCCCGGGGAGCGGGCTCTGGTGGTCTCGGGGCCCAACACCGGCGGAAAGACGGTGCTCCTCAAGAGCATCGGCCTCACCTTTCTCCTGGCGCAGAGTGGCATTCTGCCCCCGGTGGGTCCGGGGACCCGGCTTCCCCTCCTGAGAGAGATCTTCGCCGACATCGGCGACGAACAGTCCATCGAGAAGTCCCTCTCCACCTACTCGGCGCACCTGGCCAACGCCCGGGAGATCCTGGAGGGGGCCGGAAGGGGGACCCTGGTCCTCATGGATGAGATGGGGACCGGTACCGATCCGGCAGAGGGCGCCGCGCTGGCCCGCGCCCTCCTCGAGACCCTGGTGGAACGGGGCGCCCGGGCGGTGGTGACCTCGCACCTGGGGGCCATGAAGCGGCTGGACCGGCCCGGGAGCGGGATTGTCAACGCCTCCCTTCTTTTCGACCCCGACCGGATCGAGCCCACCTACCACTTCCGGAAGGGACGGCCGGGGCGAAGCTATGGCCTCGCCATCGCCCGAAGGCTGGGAATTCCGGGTCCGGTCCTGGACCGGGCCGAGGGGTATCTCGAGGAGGGCGATGTGGAGGTGGAGAGCCTCCTGGAGCAGCTCGAGGTGAAGGAGCGGGCGCTGGGAGAAGCGCTGGAGGAGGCCCGGAAGGCCCGGGAGGAGGCGGAACGGCGCCGCGACGAGGCGAGGACCCGGGAAGCGGAACTCCTGGAGCGGGAACGGACCGCCGAGGCCCGGGCCCGGGAAGAGGCACGGCAACTCCTCCTGGAGGCCAGGGCCGAGGTGGAGGAGGCGATCCGGGAGGTCCGGGGTGCCGGTGAGGGACAGGGCGTCGGGGAGGCGGCAGCGAAGCGGGCCCGCCGCGCCGTCGAGGGGGCCGCCGAGGAGCACCGACGGAAGCGTCCAGGTGAGCCCGGAGGGCGCACCCGGACCGGCGGTGAAGGCCACGGCGATCGAGAGCCCCTCGAGCCCGGAGAACGGGTCCGGGTCCTGGGGAGCGGGGCACGGGGCGTGGTGCGGGAGGTGGAGTCGGATCGGGTGGCGGTGGAGGTGGGAGGGCTCCGGATGCGCCTCCCCGTGGCCGATGTGGAGCGGGTGGACGGGGGTGGGGGAGGGCGCCCCGAGGCGAAATCACCGAAGTCGGGCGAAGGGATGTCCATGACCCCCGACCTGGACGTGGGCATCGAGGCGGACCTCCGCGGCCTCCGCGTGGACGAGGTGGAGCTGGAGCTTTCGCGGGCGCTGGATGGCGCCATCATGGGTGGGCTCTCGGAGCTCCGCATCATCCATGGAAAGGGGACCGGCGCCGTGAAGGCCCGGGTGCAGGAGCTCCTTCGGGTGGATCCCCGGGTGGAGGACTTTCGCCCGGGGAGACCCGGGGAAGGGGGCGGAGGTGTGACGGTGGCGAGCTTCCCATGAGGAGACCGCGATGATTCACGACGACGTGGTGGAGGAGGTCCGGGCCCGGGCGGACATCGTCGACATCGTGGGGGAGTCGGTGGAGCTCAAACGGTCGGGGAAGGACTGGAAGGGGAAGTGTCCCTTCCACGAGGACCGGACTCCGTCCTTCTATGTGGTGCCCGACAAGGGCTTCTACAACTGTTTCGGCTGCGGGGAGTCGGGGGATGTCTTCGCCTTCGTCATGAAGCGACTGGGGATGGACTTCGTGGAGGCGGTGAAGCATGTGGGCGCGCGCTCCGGAGTCGAGGTGGTGGAGATCCGGAGCGACGAGGCCGGCCGCGAGGACCCGAACCGCCCCCTTTACGAGGCGAATGCCTTCGCGGCGGAGTTCTTCCGCGGGGCACTCGACGACCCCGAGGGGGGACGGGGGGCCCGGGACTACCTGGCCGGACGGGGTATCGACGAGGAGACCCGGGAGCGCTTCGGGCTGGGTTTCGCCCCGGACGAGTGGCGCGGACTGAGGGAGGCCGCGGCGCGTCACGGAATTGGCGACGAGGTCCTCCTGGAGTCCGGACTCCTCACCACCAGCGAGAAGATGGCGGAGCCGTACGACCGGTTCCGGAACCGGGTCGTCTTTCCCATCGAGTCCATGGCCGGGCGGGTGGTGGCCTTCGGGGGCCGGGTGCTGGGGCCGGCGGGGAAGGGGGTCCCCAAGTACCTGAACTCTCCCGAGACCCCGGTCTACCACAAGGGAGAGATCCTCTACGCCCTCGGCTGGAACCGCCACGCCATCCGGAAGGCGGGGGTGGCCCTGGTGGTGGAAGGGTACATGGATGTGGTGGCCCTGGGCGCGGGGGGGATAGATCACGCCGTGGCCACCCTCGGTACGGCCCTGACCCCGGAGCAGGCGCGACTCCTGAAACGCTACACGCCACGGGTGATCCTCCTCTTCGATTCGGACGAGGCGGGGGTCCGCGCCACCTTCCGCGGTGCCGATGTCCTTCTCCGGGCGGGGATCCACCCCTCGGTGGCGACCCTCCCACCCGGCGAGGATCCCGACTCCATCGTTCGCCAGGAGGGACGAAAGGGCCTCGAGCAGTACCTGGACGGGGCGGTGGATGTGATCGAGCGGAAACTGCAGCTCCTGGATGAACGGGGCTTCTTCGCGACCCTGGACCGGAAGCGGATTGCCATCGACAAGCTCCTGCCCACCCTGCGGGCCACTGCGGATCCGGCACTCCGCGACATGTACGTGGCCCGGGTCTCGGAGCGCACGGGAGTCCGGCGTGCGACCCTGGAAGAGGAGATCCGGAGGGAGGGCGGGGGACGAGGCGCCGGCGGACGTACCTCGTCCGGATCGCCGGATCGGCCCCCCTCCCGACGCCCCGAGACGCACGGCGGAGGGCGCCGGCATCGGCCTACGCCAGCCCTTGGGGCAGAGCGCCAGCTCCTCCTGGTTCTCCTCCAGACCCGGGAGTGGATCGACCGCGCCCTCGAACGGATCGGGCCCGGGGAGTTTCAGAACGAGGTCTATCGGGCCATCTTTGAAGCACTGGTGGACGAGCCGGAGCTCGAAACGCCTCCCGCCCACCTCTCCGAAGAAGCGGTGCGAACCATGGAGACCCTGCTGGGGGATCGCGAGGAACTCGAGCATACCGAGCGGGTCTTTGAAGAATCGATGGCGGCACTGCACGATCGGAACCTGCGAGCCCGGGAAGTGGAGCTCCGGGAAGCGCTCTCCCGGACGGACGACCCGGAGCAGGAACGGGAGATCGTCGTTGAATTGCAACGGCTCAGGAAGGATCGACCCGGGCGCTGGAACGTGGTGCGGAGGGATCTCCCCTCCGGATCGGAATAAAGATCAGAATTGGAAGGTTGGATGACGAATACAACGATGGGATCGCTGCGGGAACTCCAGGGCCTCGATCATCGGATGCGCGAGATCCGGAAGGCGATCACCGGCTTCGACCCCCTTCTGGCCGAGGTGGAGGAGCCGGCGCTCCGACTCGAGGACGAGCACTCCAAGGCGGCGGAGCGTCTCGAGCAGATGCGCACCGATACCCGTCGTCTCGAGCGGAATGCCGCAGACAAGCGGGAGCGGGCCGAGCGGCTGGAGACCCGGCTGAACCAGGTCACCAACGTCCGCGAGGAGACCGCCGTCAAGACCGAGCTCGACATGCTCTCGCGGGCCATCGAGGCCGACGAGCAGGAGGCGCTCCAGCTCATGGAGCAGGTGCGGCGCAATGAGCTCCATGTGGACGAACTCGCGGAGCAGAGCACCGAGGCCCGAGAGGACGTGCTCCCGAAGCAGGAGGAGTACCTGAACGAGCGGGAGGCACTTCGGGAACAGCTGGCCGAACTCTCGGCCCGTCGCGACGTGATCCTCGAGACCCTCGGGACCCGGGAGCGCCAGGTCTACGAGAGTTTTCACAATTCGGGTCGGGAGGTCGTGGTGGCCCCCCTCACCGAGGACGGCGTCTGCGGGAACTGTTTCGGGCTGATCCCCCTGCAGAAGCAGAACGAGATCCGGCAGGCCGAGGCGCTCCATCGGTGCGAGGGTTGCGGGGTGATCCTCACCTCCGAGCCCGAGCCCGAGCCCGAGCTTCCCGAGGGATCGGCTCCCGACGATGAGGGCTCGGATGCCGACGGAGGGGAGCCGGCGGACAGCGAAGGACCGTGACCCCGGGGGTTGAGCGGGCGGAAGAGCTTCCGCCTCCTCCGGCCCCCCGCTGGGAACGGAGACCGGAAGGGCCACCCGAGGTGGTCCGGGAGCTGGAGAAGGCGCTCTCTCTCCCCCGGCCCGTCTGTGCCATCCTGGCCGCCCGGGGGCTCCATGACGGCGCGGCCGCGAAGGCCTTTCTCCGCCCCCGGCTGGATGCCCTCCATCCTCCGGAGCGGCTGACCGACGCCGTCCGGGCGGCGGAGCGGCTCTCCCGGGCCATCGAGGGGAATGAGCTTGTCTTCGTCCACGGGGACTACGATGTGGACGGGGTCTGCTCGGCGGCGCTCCTCACCTCCGTCCTCCGCCAGCTCGGTGGCAGGGTCGAGCCCTTCGTCCCCCATCGGGTGCGGGATGGCTACGACCTGGGACGCACCGGAGTCCAACGGGCGAAGGCCGCGGGGGCCACCCTCCTGGTCACCTGCGATTCGGGCATCGTCGCCCATGACGCGGTCCGCCACGCCAACGAGATGGGAATCGAGGTGATCGTCACCGATCACCACACCCCCGGCGACACCCTTCCTCCGGCGTACGCCGTCGTGAATCCGAAGCGGTCCGACTGCGACTACCCCGAGGACACCCTCTGCGGGGCCGGCGTCGTCTTCAAGATCCTGGAGCGCCTGGTCCGGGAGAGGACCGGGAGCGTGGAGGCGCTCTACCCCCATCTGGACCTTGTGGCCCTCGCCACCATCGCCGACCTGGTGCCACTCCGGGGCGAGAACCGGATCCTGGCCCACTACGGGCTCCGCTACCTGGCCCGGACGACCCGTCCCGGACTCCGGGCCCTCCTGCAGGTGAGTGGCGTCGATGGGGGCGCCGACGCGCGCCTGGAGGCAGGGCAGGTGGGCTTCCAGCTCGCGCCCCGGATCAATGCCGTGGGCCGGCTGGGCGACGCCGGAGACGCCCTGGAGCTCCTCCTCACCGACGACCCCCGCCGGGCCACCGAGCTCGCCCGGGCCCTGGACCGTATCAATACCGAACGTCGGGACGAGGATGGACGGACCTTCGACGACGCCATCCACCGGCTCACCGGAACCTTCGACCCCGACCGCGACTTCGGTGTGGTCGTTGCCGGAGAGGGATGGCACCCCGGGGTCATCGGAATCGTGGCGTCGCGGGTGGTGGAGCGGATCCACCGGCCGGTGGTGCTCATCGCCCTCGACGGGGACTCGGCCCGGGGGAGTGCCCGGTCCATCCCCGAACTCCATCTCCACGACACCCTCACCGAATGTGCACCTCATCTGGGTCGATTCGGAGGGCACCGGCAGGCGGCGGGGATGGACCTCTCGCCCGACGCGATTCCCGCTTTCGGCGATGCCTTCAATGCCGCGGTTCGGCGACGGCTTCCCGACGGGATCCCCGCGCCCCTCCTGAGGGCCGACCTGGAGCTCGCCCCCGAGGCCGTCACCGATGAACTCCATCACTGGCTCGGCTACCTGGGACCCTTCGGGATGGGGAATCCCCGCCCGGTCTTCCTGGCCCGGGGCGCCGAACTCTCGGGGGCGGCACGGGAGGTGGGGCGGGGGCACCTCAAGCTCCGGATCCGGGGACGGGGCGAGCTCGACGCCATCGGCTTCCGCCTGGCCCATCGCCACCGGCCCGACCGGGTCCCGTCGCGGGTGGACCTGGCCTACCAGATCCGGACCAACGAGTACCGGGGACGCCGCACCCTCCAGGCCCGCCTCCTGGACCTCAGGCCTCCCCTGGAGGGCTGACGGGTGCCCAGGCTGATCGCGGGCGAGTGGGGTGGACGGCAGATCCGGGCGCCGGAGGGCCGGGAGGTCCGTCCCACCTCGGATCGGGTCCGGGAGAGCTGGATGTCGATGCTTCAGCCGCACCTGCCCGGTGCCCGGGTCCTGGACCTCTTCGCCGGATCCGGCGCCCTCGGCCTGGAGTGCCTCTCCCGCGGGGCCCGGGAGGCGGTCTTCGTGGAGCGGTCGGGCCGTACCCTTCGGATCCTCGAGGCCAATGTCGCCTCGCTGGGCGCCGAGTCACGGTGTCGGGTGATCCGGGGAGATGTCTTCCAGGTGGTGGGGCCGGCGCGGGAGGCCTCGTTTGCCTTCGACCTCGCTCTTGCCGATCCTCCCTACGAGCGGGGACTCGCCCCACGCCTGCTGAGGTGCTTTCTCCAGGCTCCCTTCGCAGGGGAGCTCTGGATCGAACATGCCCGCCGGGAGCCCCTCCCCGAGGTGGAGGGTGCCCGGAGCCGCCGCTACGGAGACACTGTGGTCACACGAATCCCCGGGCCGGAGTCGCCGGGCGCCCACCATGCGCCCGGACGGGCTGCCGACCCCATCCTCCCTCCATCCGAGGAACCGGATCGATGAAACGCAATGGACCCGTCACCGCCCTCTACCCGGGCTCCTTCGACCCCGTCACCCTCGGACACGAGGACATTGCCCGGCGCACCCTCAGGGTGGCCGACCGGGTGGTGGTGGCGGTGGCCCACACGGCGACCCAGGCGAAGCGTCCCGCCTTCTCCCTCGAGGAGCGGGTGGAGATGCTCCAGGAGGTCTTCGGCGACGAGCCCCGCATCGAGTGCCGGAGCTTCGAGGGTCTCCTGGTGGACTTCTTCCGGGAGTCGAACTCCGACTTCGTCGTCCGTGGCCTCCGGGCCGTCTCGGACTTCGAGTACGAGTTCCAGATGGCACAGATGAACCGGGAGATGTACGCCGACATCGAGTTCATCTTCCTCACCCCGGACGCCCATCTCTCCTTCCTCTCGGCGTCGCTGGTCCGCGAAGTGGCGAGGCTCGGAGGGGATGTCTCTCCCTTCGTGTCGCCACAGGTGCTCGAGCGGCTGAACCGCCGTTTCGGGGAGGACCGATGAGCTTTCTCGATACCCTCCGCAGCCGGGCACGCGACCGTCCCCGGAGGATCGTCTTTCCCGAGGGAGACGATGTCCGCACCCTGGAGGCGGTCTCCGAGATCCAGGCCGAAGGACTCCTGGATCCGGTGGTGCTGGGTCCCGAGGAGGGGGTCCTCGCCGGGATCGAGAAGGCGGGTGGGGATCCCGATGCCCTCACCGTGGTGGACCCCCGGATCCTCGAAGGGACCGGGCTCTTGGTGCGCCACCTGGTGGAGCGGCGACGGGCCCGGGGAATGACCCCGGAGCGGGCCAGGGAGCTGGTGCGGGAGCCCCTCGTCCGGGGCGCGCTCATGGTGGCCACCGGAGAGGCCCACGGGTCGGTGGCCGGCGCCGCACACTCCACCGGCGACGTCCTCCGGGCCGCCATCTGGTGCGTGGGCCCGGCCGAGGACATCAAGACCGTCTCCTCCTCCTTCTACATGGTTGTGGACGACTTTCGCGGTCGGGGTGAGGAGGTCCTCACCTTCACCGATTGTGCCGTCGTTCCCGATCCCACCGGGGAACAGCTCTCGCAGATCGCCGCCGCGGCGGCCCGGGCCCGCAGGGCGGTGGTGGGAGACTCTCCCGTGGTGGCCTTCCTCTCGTACTCCACCCGTGGAAGTGCCGAGGGCCCCTCGGTGGACCGGGTTCGACGGGGACTCGAGCTCTTCCGCGACATGGAGCCCGGCGTTCCCTCCGATGGCGAATTCCAGGGGGACGCTGCCCTCGTGGAGGCGGTGGCACGTCGGAAAGCCCCCGACTCCGCGGTGGGAGGGGCGGCAAACGTCCTGGTCTTTCCCGATCTGGATGCGGGCAACCTGGCGTACAAGCTGGTGGAGCGCCTGGCGGGAGCCCGGGCCATCGGGCCGGTGGTGCAGGGACTTCGGCGGCCGTGCAACGACCTCTCCCGTGGGGCAGCGCCGGGGGACATCGTCGAGGTGGCGTGCATCACCTCGCTCATGGCGCCCTGAGCCGTGACCTTGCCCTTTCGGTTGGATTTTGGGTAGCTTTTTTCCGAGCAGAACGCCAACGCCCCCGGAATCGGGGTGCTGAACCGTCCGGCGGTCACGACCCCGGACCCGAACAAATCGGAGCGTGCATGGCATTCGAGGTCAACCGTGAGGGAGATGTGGTCGTCATCGATGTGGACGGCCAGCTCATCGTGGGGAACCGGCAGGAGCTGAAGCAGATGATCCTGGACCAGGTGGAGGAGGGGGAGCGGAAGTTCCTCGTGGACTTCACCCGGACGGGGTACATCGACTCGTCGGGTCTCGGGGTTCTGGTCTCCCTCTCAAAGAAGATCCGGGAGAAGGGAGGAGAGCTCAGGCTCTCCACCCTGAACGAGGACCTGCGGACCCTCTTCGAGCTCACGAAGCTCGACACCCTCTTCCGGATCGCGGATTCCCGCGAGGAAGGACTGAAGGACTTCTGAAGCTCCGGGGCCCCGTGCCCCCGGCCTCTGCCCCCGTTGAAACGGAGGGCGCAGGATCGGACCGATTCCAGGAGTGAAGATGGATCGAGAACTCGTCTTTGAATTGCCCAACGACCTCCAGTGCATCGAGGAGGCGGTAGAGTTCGTTGTGGGACGCTGTGGCGGATGCGTGGCTGCAGCCGAGAAGCTTCGGTTCAACTTTCGCGTGAGCCTCACCGAGGCGCTTGCCAACGCGATGATCTACGGGAATGGACGGGATCCGTCGAAGCGGGTCCGGGTCGAGATGCGGATGCGGTCCCGGGCACTCCGGGTGCGGGTGACCGACCAGGGCCACGGCTTCGACGCCGACACCGTGCCCGATCCCACCCGGCCCGAGAATCTCGAGTGCCCCGGAGGAAGAGGGATCTTCCTCATGCGGAAGCTCATGGACGAGGTGCGCTACAATGAGCGAGGGAACGCGGTCACATTGACGCTGCACCTCCCCGAGTCCGGCCCGATCCGGAGAGAGGCCTCGGCATGACCCCGAGGCGCACCGCCCGGGAGCTCCTTCCCGAGGCGGTGTCGCAGGTGATCGACGAGTTCCGGAGCTCCTTCGACCTGGACCTCCACCTCTGGCTCCCCCGGGAGGATGAGGTCCCCTTCCACCTCTTTCCCCCGGACCATGGGGAAGGGGAGCCCCGCCCCGACTCCCTCCTCCTCGCCATTCCCACTCGGTCCGGGAGTGAGCTCACCCTGGAACTCCGGGGTGATTACGACGATCGAGGGGCCACCACCGCCAATGTCCTCCGCACCACACTGGAGCACCTCTACGAGGCCGCCGAGGAGATCCGCTTCTTCACCTACGAGGTCTCGGAGCGGTACGAGGAGATCAACCTCCTCTACTCCATCGCCGAAACCCTCGGCTCCCTCCTGCAGCTCAAGGATGCCGCCCGTCTGATCCTGGCCGAGGTCTGCGATGTGATGGGAGCCCGGCGGGGTTCTCTCTGGGTGCACGAAGCCGACCGAGACCACCTGAAGCTGGTGGCCTCGGTGGGCGACCGCGGGCTCATGGGCCCCATCGAGATCGGAGACGCCACGGCGGTGACGAGCCAGGTCTTCCGGGATGGACGCTCCCTGATCCTCACCGCCGACCGCATGAGTGGGAATGGTGAGGGGGGAGTCCCGGCAGGACCCATCGGCGACTCGGTGCTCTCGGTCCCCATCCGCTTCACCCCGCCCACGGGACAGGCCCGGACGGTGGGAGTGATCAACCTCATCGGGCGCCGTGGGGGAGGGCGGTTCAATGCCTCCGACCAGAAGCTCCTGGCCGCAATCGCCTCGCAGGTGGGGTCGGCGCTGGAGAACCATCGCCTCATGCGCGAGTCGGTGGAGCAGGAGCGGGTCTCCCGCGAAATGGAGCTCGCCCACGACCTCCAGATGAAGCTTCTCCCCGAGGTGGGGAGCTTCGACCCGGAGCGGGTCGCCGCCCGGGTGCAGCCGGCGGAGTCGGTGGGAGGCGACTTCTACCACCTCTTCCGCCTCCCGGAGGGACGGTTCGGGGTCATGATCGGCGATGTGTCGAGTCATGGCTTTCCCGCCGCCCTCATCATGGCCCTCGCCCTGAGCGCGGCGACGATCTACGCCTCACAGCTCGAGTCGCCGGAGGCGGTGCTCTCCGAGATGGGTGCGGCCCTCCAGGACGAACTGGAGAGCACCGAGATGTACCTCACCCTCTTCTACGGGGTGCTCGACCCGGAGAAGGAGGAACTCGTCTACGCCAACGCAGGCCATCCCCACGCCTTCATGGTCCGGGGAGATGGTTCGCAGGAACGGCTCTCCGCGCGAAACCTGCCCATGGGGATCGTGCCGGGAGACGACTATGAAGCGGTGCGGGTTCCGTGGACCCCGGGGCGCGACCTTCTCCTCCTCTTCACCGACGGGCTCTCCGACACCCTCTTCGCCGCCTCCCGGATGGCGGCCGAGGGTCGGGTGGTCAAGCTCGTGACCCGGCTCCGCGATCAGCCTGCCCACCAGATCGTGGAGGAGCTCTTCGAACTCGATGGCGGGGGCGACAGCCTGGAAGCCGACGACCGGACCGCCGTGGTCCTGAGGCTGTGAGTCGGTGACGCGGGGAGGCGGAGGTGCGCGGCCGAAGCGGGCCCTCGGCCAGAACTTCCTGGTGGATCCCAATGTGCAGCGGAAGGTCGTCGAGATCGCAGGCATCGAGCCCGGAGACACGGTGCTGGAGATCGGCCCGGGCCGGGGCGCCATCACCGGACTCCTGGCCGAGCGAGCCGAGCGCCTGGTGGCCGTCGAGCTCGATGACGCCCTGGCCGCCAACCTCACCCGCCGCTTCCATGACCAGCCCCATGTTGAGATCCTCCACCGCGACATCCTCACCGTGGGGCTGGAGGAGATCGTCGAGGACCCGTCGCGGCTCCGGGTGGTGGGCAACATCCCGTACAACATCACCACCCCGATCCTCTTCCACCTCCTGGGGGGGAGGCGCCCCGCCGACATCATCCTCATGGTGCAGAAGGAGGTGGCGGACCGTATCCTCGCCCCTCCGGGAACGAAGGGCTACGGGGCACTGAGTGTGGGGGTGCGGAGCGTGGCGCAGGTGGAGATGCTGCTGCGTGTGGCCCCGGGCTCCTTTCGTCCGAGGCCGAAGGTGGACTCCGCCGTCATCCGGGTCACACCCATCCGTCCCACCCCCCTGACTCCCGCCGAGGAGGACGCCCTCCGCACCCTCACCCGGTCGACCTTCCAGTGGCGCCGGAAGCAGCTCGGCCGGATCCTTCGGAGCCACCCCGAGCTCCCCCGGTCGGCGGAACGGATCGAGGAGGCGGTGGCACAGCTGGACCTGGACCTCCGGCAGCGACCCGAGTCGCTGCCTCCGGAGACCTTCATCGCCCTTTCCCGCATCCTGCTTCCACTTCCCCCGTCGGGGGATCGGTCCTCCGGGAAGAATGGCCCCCCCCCGGACCCATCCCTCCGTTGACGGGTGAGCACGGGGCGGCGTACGTTTCTCTTGTGAAGCAATTCACAAGAAGGCTGTTGAACAATGGGAGGCACCACCGGGACGGGGTCTTGCGGTGTCAGGGTAGGAGGAGCGTCGAAAGCGATGCCCCAGTGCATCGGTGAGACGTTCCGACGACGCCTGACGCCGCAACCTCCCGTCCCCCTCCGGGTTGGGGCCGCAGGGGCCCCACTCGGTCGTTGGTTCGCCTCGACGTAGCGCAAGGCTATGCCTTCGACGAACCGCCTACGATTGGGGCCCCTGGGGCTCCCAACGGTGGTGCCTCCCA
>SLSF01000329.1 GCA_007130605.1 Gemmatimonadota bacterium
AGCGCTTCCGAGAGCGTCCCCGGATCAGCCACCACCACGGTGACCCCCAGGGGCTCGGCCCGGGTCCGCACCACCTCGATGGTCTGGGGATGACATCCGGAATCGACGAAGAAGGTGCTCCGCTTGCCTCGCACGCTGTCGAGGAAGAGGGACATGGCCTCGGCGGCGGCGGTCCCCTCGTCCAGGAGCGAGGCGTTGGCGATCTCCATCCCCGTCAGATCCATGACGGCGGTCTGGAAGTTCAGGAGCGCCTCGAGCCGACCCTGCGAGATCTCGGCCTGGTACGGGGTGTACTGGGTGTACCAGCCCGGATTCTCCAGGATGTTCCGGAGGATCACCGTGGGGGTCACCGTATCGTGGTACCCCATCCCGATGTAGGAGCGGTAGAGCTCGTTCTGGTTGGCGATCTCGTCGACGAGGCGGAGAAGGCCCCGTTCGGTGAGCGCCTCCTCCACCTGGAGCTCGCCTTCCATCCGGATGGCGGGGGGAACGGCGTCGCGGATGAGTTCATCGACATTCTCGCACTCGAGGAGGTCGAGCATCTCGCGGATCCGCGCTTCGTCGGGTCCGAGGTGACGGTCAACGAAACGGTCGGTGCGGTCGAGGGTGCGCTGCATGGTGTCCTCTGTATCTATGTCGGCATCGGGTCCGGTGCGGACGGCTCGAACCGCCCCGCTCCCGGGGTTCCGGATTCGGTGATTCTGGACGGACCCGGCGCCTCTCCACCCAACGGAATGGCATGACCGGTGCCCGTCGCCACGGCCCTGATCTCTGACCCCTCATCGTGCGCAGGCGTTCCGAACATCGAGTGGGTCGGCGACGGATCAGTCGCCCACGATCTCCCGGTACTCCTCGGGGCTCAGGAGCGAGTCCAGCTCGGTGGCGTCATCGATGCGGACGCGGACCATCCACCCCTCGCCGTAGGGATCGGTGTTCACGAGGGCCGGATCCTCGTCGAGCGCCTCGTTGATCTCGATGATCTCGCCACCGATGGGCGCGAAGAGATCACTCACCGCCTTGACGGCCTCGATGGTGCCGAAGACGTCCATCCGGTCGAAGTGCTCGCCGACCCCGGGAAGCTCGAGGAAGACCACGTCGCCCAGCTCTCCCTGCGCGTAGTCGGTGACGCCGATGAGGTAGACATCCTCCTCTTCGGTGGGCTTCAGGTACTCGTGCTCCTCTGAGTAGAGGAGGTCGTCGGGGATCTCGGACATGGGTCCTCCGGCAGGTTTGGAAGTCTGTGAGACTGCGGAATAGACATTTGCAGGGGGAAGGCGTCAAGGCACGCGGGCGATCGCACCCTTCCCTTCTCCCCCCGACTTCAAGAGATTTCCCATCCGGGGATCCGCGTTTCGCCGACCCGGACTCTACGGACGCACTCCAGAAACCCGACCGAGGAAAGCCATGTCCACGACCCTCACTGACGGTGCCCGCCCCGCCCTCACCATGCTCTCCGAAGAGGAGGAGATGTTTCGCGAGGCGGTCCGCGATTTCGCCCTCTCCGAGGTGGCCCCCAGGGTCTCCGAGATGGACGAGTCCCAGCAGATGGACTCGGGCCTTGTGGAGCAGCTCTTCGAACTGGGCCTCATGGGGATCGAGATCCCCGAGCGTTGGGGCGGTACCGAGAGCACCTTCTTCACCTCGGTCCTGGTGGTGGAGGAGCTCTCCCGGATCGACCCTTCGGTGGGGGTCCTGGTGGATGTCCAGAACACCCTGGTGATCAACGCCCTCCTCCGGTGGGCCCCCGAAGCGCAGCAGGAGCGCTTCCTCAAGCGGCTCGCCTCGGGCACCGTGGGGGCGTACGCCCTCTCGGAGGCCGGGTCGGGCTCCGACGCCTTCGCCCTGGCCTGCCGGGCCGAGCAGGATGGCGATGACTGGATCCTCGAGGGGCAGAAGCTCTGGATCACCAATGGGAACGAGGCCGACCTCTTCATCGTCTTCGCCACCGTCGATCCGGAGGCGGGCTACAAGGGGATCACCGCCTTCCTGGTGGACCGGGACACCCCGGGCTTCACCGTGGGCAAGAAGGAGGACAAGCTCGGGATCCGCGCCTCCTCCACCACCGAGCTCATCTTCGAGGGATGCCGGATCCCTGCCGACCGGGTCCTGGGCGAGGTCGGAAAGGGATACAAGGTCGCCATCGAGACCCTGAACGAGGGGCGGATCGGGATCGGAGCCCAGATGGTGGGACTCGCCCAGGGCGCACTCGACCACTCCCTCAAGTACGTACAGGAGCGGGAGCAGTTCGGGCGGCCCATCGGAAAGTTCCAGGGCGTCCAGTTCCAGCTCGCAGAGATGGCGACGAAGATCGAGGCCGCTCGCCTCCTGGTCTACAACGCCGCCCGCCTGAAGGACGCCGGCGAGGACTTCCTCATGGCGGCGGCCCAGGCGAAGCTCTACTCTTCGCAGATCGCCCAGGAGGTCGCCTCCACCGCCATCGACCTGTTCGGGGGCTACGGCTTCACCCGGGAGTACCCGGTGGAGAAGCTCTACCGTGACGCGAAGATCGGCACGATCTACGAAGGCACGACCAACATGCAGCTCCAGACCATCGCCAAGCTCCTCCTCCGCTGAATGCCCGGCCATCCCCCCGTCCCCACGCCCGGGGCGGGGGGATCGGCACCCTCTCTCCAAGGAGACCCACAAGGATGTTCGGTGGATTCGGAGTTCCGGAACTCGTACTCATCTTCCTTCTCGTCCTCCTCCTCTTCGGGGCGAAGAAGATCCCGGGGATCGCCCGTGGACTCGGCGAGGGAATCCGGAATTTCAAGGGGGGGCTGAAGGAAGGAGAAGAGAAGGGACGCCTCGACGACCCCGCCGAGGGACCCCGCGAGGACCGGGACCGCTGACCGCCCCGGCGACCCCTCCCGGCTTCGCAACACCCCCTGCAGAACGCGACACTCCGACGAACGCCGAGGCGCGCCCATGACCTCCGACGGGACGATGGACGATCCACTCGCACAGATCCGGATCATCCTCGACGAACCCCAGAACCTGGTGAACATCGCCGGGGTGATCCGGGGGATGAAGAACATGGGGCTCCGGCAGCTCCGGGTGGTGAATCCCGCCGAGTGGGATCCGTGGAGGATCACCGGGATTGCCCACCGCTCCGACGACCTGGTGGAGGCGACCGAGCACTTCACCCGTCTCGAGGACGCGGTGGGGGACTGCCTCCTGGTGGTGGGGACCTCGGCCCGTGCCCGCACGGCCCATCGCAACTACGGGTACGCAGCCGACTGGGCCGAACGGCTGGTGGATCGGGCCCGGAAGGGTCCGGTGGGGCTGGTCTTCGGCCGCGAGGACCGGGGGCTTTCCAACGAGGCGCTGGACCGGTGCGACGGTGTGGCGATCATCCCCACCGACGAGGACTACTCCTCGCTGAACCTGGCCCAGGCGGCCCTCCTCCTCTCGTACGAGCTCCGGCAGGCTGCCCTCGGCACCCTCCCTCCCCTCCCCCGGGGGAAACGCACCACCGCGCCGGCGTCCAGGGCCTACCTGGAATCGATGTTCGAGGCGCTGGAAGGGGGACTGGACCGGATCGACTTCTTCAGCGCCCGGGCCCCCGAAGCGGTCATGCGGACCTTTCGGACCTTTCTCTCCCGGGCGGATCTGGACGAACAGGAGGCCGGGATGGTGCGGGCCATGGGCTTCGAGATCCAGAAGCAGATGGAGCGGATGGAGCGGGAGGATGCCCCTCCGAAGTGAGGAGGACCGGAGGGACCCATGGGGTGGGGTTTCCGGCCGGAAACTTGCATCCAAGGGTGCCGGAGATCTCGCCACCCGCCGGGGTGCAACGTTCTGTTACACTGGCGTAATGGCGGCAGCTCCGTACTTTACAGCCCTGTCTCGTGTCCCCGTGCGAGTCTTCCGATCCGAGCGCCGGATCGTGGAGATGTCGTGCCTGTCCCCCACCCCATGCAACCCATCGTCGACACCACCGCGACCCCGTCGACCCTGGCGGAACGATACCGGGTGCTCCTTGGAATCGGGAGTTCTCTGGCCGGTGTCCTCCATGAGGAGGAGATCTACGCGGCGATCCACCGTGAAACGATCCGGATCCTGGAAGCGGACGGTTTCTACATCGTGCTCCACGACCCGGCCACCGACCAGGCCCAGGTGGTCTACTGGGCGGATCGGGGACGAGGCCGTCACTCGCAGATCCGCTTTCGGGGCTCCGAGAGCGAAGTGATCCTCACCGGTCGCCCGGTGCTGGTGAATGACCGGCTGGCGGACCGATCTCTCCTGGTGCTCGGAGACGGTGATTCGGCCCCCACCCGCTCCGCCGTCTCCGCGCCACTCCACGGCAGTGACGGTGTCATGGGAGCCATCAGCGTGCAGAGCTATCGCCCCGGTGCCTACGGGACCGAGGAACTCGAGCTCCTGAAGGGGATCGCCGACGTGGCGTCGGTGGCGATTCAGAATGCCCGGCATGTCTCCGAACTGGAGCGTCGGCGTGCCGAGGCGGAGCGGATCCTCGACATGGCTCGCGCCCTCACGGCGTCCCTCGACGACCGCGAGGTCCTCCGACGAATCGCCGACGCCTCGGCGGAGCTCCTCACCGCCGACGGCGCCGCCGTCTGGCTCCTGGAAGAAGCCGGGGCCCGGGTCGGCGCCTCGGCCGGGGCCATCGGTCCTCCCGAGGGCGCCCTCTTCCCCCTGGAAGGGGAGATCGTCCGCATTCTCCTCGATGACCGGGAGTCAGTGATCATCGAGGACCTGCCCAACTCGGGGCTCATCCCCGCCGGGACACGCCGACGGCTGAAGGGGGAGAGCGCCATGGTGATTCCCCTGGTGGCCTCGGATCGGGTCATCGGGGCCCTCTCGGTGGGAAGTGCACGTCCCCGCACTTTCACTCCCGACGAGGCCAGGCTCCTCCTGCGGCTGGCCGGACATGCGGCGCTGGCTCTGGAGAATGCCCGACTCCACGCCCGACTCCGTGCCCTCTCGCTCACCGACCCCCTCACCGGGCTCCCCAACCGTCGGCACATGGAGATGCACATCAGCCAGGAGCTGGCGGCGGCTCAGCGCGGCCGGAAGCTCTCGCTGGTCCTCTTCGACCTGGACGACTTCAAGCAGTACAACGACGCCCTGGGCCACCTGGCAGGAGACGACGCACTCCGCGCGGTGGGCCAGATCCTCTCGGGAGAGACCCGGGCCATGAACCTGGTGGCCCGCTACGGCGGAGACGAATTCGTGGCGGTCCTCTCCGACACCACCCTGGAGGGTGCGCGCCAGCACGCCGCCCGGGTGGCGGACCGCCTCTCGAAGCATCCCCTCCTCGGCCCTCTGGCCCTCTCGATCTCCTACGGCGTCGCGGAGTATGGTGACGGGTGCGAGACGGTGGAGGAGCTCCTCGAGGCCGCCGACACCGATCTCTACCGCCAGAAGGAAGCCCGGAAGTCCCGCTGAGGCGGGACCCGGGTCTGCCACCTCCCGCCCGACACCTCCTGCGCAGTCGACTTCCGGAGCCCGTGTGAACCCCACCGACCGCACATCCCCCGACGAGATCGCGACGCTCCTCGAAGAGGCGCACCGTCTTGCCCGGCTCGCCGGACGCGCCACCCTCAGGCACTTCGGCGAGATGGTGGAGTCCATCGCCAAGGACGACGGCTCCCCGGTGACCGCAGCCGACCGGGAGGCGGAGGAGATCCTGCGGGCCGGCATCCGGAAGCAACATCCCGACCATGGCATCCTGGGCGAAGAGTTCGGTGAGGTCTCCGGTGCAGGGCGAGTCCGATGGATCCTCGACCCCATCGACGGGACCCGCTCCTTCATGCGCGGGGTCCCCCTCTACGCCATCCTGGTGGGCATCGAGATCGAGGAGGTGCCCTCGGTGGGCGTCCTCCACTTTCCCGCCCTGGGGGAGTCGGTCTGGGCCGGACGGGGCCTCGGCGCCTTCTGGCAACCGGCGGGCACCCGCCTGGAGGTCCCCGCCTCGGTGAATGGCACCGACACCCTCGCCCGGGCCTGCGCCCTCACTTCGGACCCGGGATTCACCCGGGGAAGCCGGGTGGGGGGCGGATGGGACCGGCTCTCGGATGCGGTAGCCTACACCCGAAGCTGGGGCGATGCCTACGGTCATGCCCTGGTGGCCACCGGGCGGGCCGAGGTCATGCTGGATCCCCAGGAGCTGAAGCCCTGGGATGCGGCACCCCTCCTCACGATCCTCGAGGAGGCCGGCGGCCGCTTCACCGACCTGGACGGGGAGCGGACGATCCATGGCGGTTCGGGACTCTCCACCAATGGTGTCCTCCATGAAGAGGTCCTCACGCTCCTTCGGGAACGCTGACCCCGGAAACACCACGACCCCGCCCGTGCCTACGGGCGGGGTCGGCGGAGAAACCTCCAGGGTCCGGAATCAGACCCCTGCGGTGTGCCGCTCCTCTTCGGGGATGACTTCGCGGTCGATCATCTCGGGTTCCTGTGGCGGCTGCCAGACCTGGATCACCGGGAAGGTCGAGAGGAACCACCGCACCGTCAGGACGAAGATTCCCAGGAAGCCCAGGGCGATGAGGGGCTCCCAGAGGGTGATCGTCGCCGTGCCCGCCTCATGCCGCGAGGGGGCGATGAGGAGCCACCGCTCGAGCCAGAGCCCCACCAGGGCGATGGCGGCAATGGAGCCGAGCCACTTCGGGTTGAGCTTCGGCTTCCGTCCCAGGAGTGCCGCGAAGGGCACGAAGAAGCAGAGGGTGATGGCCAGAAGCGAAAGGCCTCCCCACTCGGTCCCGGACCGGTTGATGATCCACTCCTGCTCCCAGGGCAGCTTCCCGTACCAGATCACGATGTACTGGGAGAAGAGGAGGTAGGCCCAGAAGATCGAGAAGGCGAAGGTGAGCTTACCCAGGTCGTGCTTCTGCTGCGGCCCCATGTGCTCGTCGAAGTACGGGCTCGTCCGCTTCAGGAGGACCATGGCCACGACGGTGGCGGCGATCCCGCCCCAGAAGGCACCCATGAAGAACCATCCCGGGAAGAGCATGGAGAACCAGTGCGGCTCCAGCGACATGGCCCAGTCGATGATGATGAAGCTCATCACCACCGCGTAGACGAGGGCCAGGGCGGGGGAGAGCACCTTGAGCTTCTGCC
>SLSF01000295.1 GCA_007130605.1 Gemmatimonadota bacterium
CGCCTGCCATCGTCCGTCCCTTGTCCGGGTCAGGCGGCGGCTCCCGAACTGAAGTCGGCGTCCACGCCATTTCGGGGCGGCCAGGAAGACGGTTTCTGATCACTGAATATTGCACGGGACCTCGCATGGCAACCGCCCCACGGTTCGCGCGAAGTGAGGGTCCGGGGGAGATGTCGGAGGCCTTTGGGATCGTGGTGCTCGCGGACGGGGACATCGTGGTCGCGGGCCGTCAACGCGACTTGTTCTCTTCCGAGGGGATCTACCTCGAAAGCCATGCGCCTGGCCCTGGCTCGGATCGGGGAGCGTTGACGCTGGATCGGGACGCCTCTCCCTCGGGTCGATGGATCGTGACCCATGAGTTCACGTTATACCCGGAACCATGGGTGCAACTTCGCGTGTACGATCACGAGATGCGCAACTCGCCCCCCCTTGAGCGTTGCGGATGCGACCTCGGATACGGAACGCTTGCCGGAGTGGGCCGGGGAGAGTTCGACACCCCTACCGCGAAGGTCTCAGAAGCCCGTGCATCCATTCTTGACCGGACGCGGTGAGGTCCCGACCCCTTTGGAGTGGTTCGTCGCACGAAGAGGGCCCGGAACCGATGAGGGCCTGAGTTCGACGCCGCCTGTTTCTCGACTCCCCTGGCGCCGCTGTCTCCTGCCGCCCACCGAATCCCGGGCCCGTTCACTTCGTTGTGGAGGCCGCTCGGGCCTCCGGTCGGTCAGTTCATCATGAGCACAGAGCAGTACTGATCCTGCGCTCGTCCTTCGGCGGTCTCCCGCCACCGGAGACGGACGCCGGGAAGTAGCTTCCCGAGTCCATTCCGGATTCGGACCTCTGCCGGGGTGACCGTCGGAAGTCGACGAACCCGCGGACCAAGGGTGCCGGCCGCCTCGCCCCGGGGTCTCCGGGGAGCCAGAAGCTCCCGGAGACCGCCGGAGACGATGAGTGTCGGTCCTCCACCGCTGGAGCTGTCCGGCGACTGCCGTGGGCTCTGTCCCGCGTCGTGCTGGTTCATTGCTTGCTCTCGGGCTGGGCGTGCGAAGGAGACCGGACCGGCGCTGGGCTTAGTTGCTGCCCGGGAGGATCACGGCGTCGATGACGTGGATCACGCCATTGGAGGCCTCCACATCAGCCGTTACGACCTGGGCGTCATTCACCCGCACGGTCTCGCCGTACACGGAGATGGAGACCCGCTCGCCCTGGACGGTCTCGGCGTAGTCCATGCCGACGACCTCGGCAGCCATGACCTTGCCCGCCACCACGTGATAGAGAAGGATCTCACGGAGTGCCTCAGGGTTCTCGAGAAGTCCCTCGACGGTTCCTTCGGGGAGTGCCGCAAAGGCCTCGTCGGTGGGGGCGAAGACGGTGAAGGGGCCTTCGCTCTTCAGGACGTCTACCAGCCCTGCGGCCTCGGCTGCGGCAAGAAGGGTGTTGAAGGTGCCGGCTTCGGCTGCGACCTCGACGATGTCGGAGGAGGGCGAGTTGTACTGGGCCGTGGCCGGCTGGGCGACGGCGAGCGCAAAGAGGAGCGCAGGCAGGGTGTAGAGAATGCGACGCATGTTCGGAACTCCTTGGTGTGTGTGCTTGGTGGCCGTCTCGAGCGTTCCTCGAGGATGGCGCTGTTCAATCATGTGCAAAGAATGTACAGGGAGTGTATAGGGTCGGTCAAGGGACCTGGGCAAAAAGGTGTACGGAAGCTTGACGTCTCCACCGGAAAGCTCTACAATCAGGGCATCATGACACTTGCCAATGCATCGCTGCCACAGTTTCCCATGCGCGTCGTCGTGCGTCGCACCGGTCTCAACGCCTCGCTACTCCGTGCGTGGGAGCGCCGGTACGGGGCAGTTGAGCCCGGGCGGTCGGAGGGAGGCCAGCGGCTCTACTCGGAGGCGGACATCCAAAAGCTTGTCCTCCTGAAGGAGCTGGTGGACGAAGGCCACAATATCAGCCAGGTAGCCGGGCGCGAGATGGGCCAGCTTCGGCTGCTGCTGCGCCAGAACGGACGCCATTCCGCGAGGCGCACGCACGAGGGAGCGACCCCGAGCACGGGAGAGGTCGATGGCGGTGCGGCCGCACAGGAGGATGTGGCGACGCGCTTCCTCGAGGTCTGTGTCGACGCCGCCCGGGAGATGGACACCGAGGTGCTCGAGAGCCAGTTGAACCGGGCCGCCATGGCGCTGAACCCCAGCACCCTCGTGGATCGTGTCCTGGTTCCCTTTCTCAACCGCGTCGGGCTCCTCTGGGCCGAGGGAGAGCTCGGGCCGGCCTCGGAGCATGTTGCGTCGGCGGTGATTCGCCGCTTTCTGGACTGGCTCCTGGGTACCCTTTCGCCCGAGGGGAATGCGCCGGTGGCGCTGGTGGGTACGCCGGCGGGCCACCGCCACGAGTTTGGTGCCCTTCTTGCCTCGGTGGTCATTGCCGGGGAGGGGTGGCGGGTGGTCTCCCTTGGCCCGGACCTGCCGGCCTCCGAGATCGCGCGCGCGGCAGCACGGAAGAACGCGGGGCTGGTGGCACTTTCGGCACTCTACCCGAGAGAGGACCCCCACCTTCCGGGAGAGCTCCGGGGATTGCGGCGACTGCTTCAGGCGCCCGTGCCCATCGTGGTGGGCGGGCCGGCCGCGGCGCCCTTCGCAGACCTCCTCCGGGCTGATGGGATCGACTTCCTTGCCGATCTCGCCGAGCTCCGCGAGAGGGCCCGGGAGGAGCTGCCCCACAGCAAGGCCTTCTGACGGGAGGCCGTACCTGCATCGGGTGGGGGCGAACGAAGCGGGGCATTACTCAACCGGACTGTAGCGTAAACGCTACAAGCGCCCGCTGGTTGTGGCGAAAGCGCCACTGACGTTCCTTCGATGTGGCGAAAACGCTACTGCCCCTGAGGTCTGGTAGCGAATACGCTACAGGCCAGGATGGGATGACTCCACGAGATTCCCGGGGCGCCCCCTTGCTGCACCATTCCACAGGTCGTCTGCCCTGCCCTGCAGCGTGGCCAAGGCCGACTGTTTCACGTGAAACACCACTCGTGAAGCAGGGCTCGAGTGAGGCGGACGCCGCACCGGAAGGTGCTCAACCTGGGCCAGCGACCCGTGCCGCACCCTCCCGGACCTTCCCTGGAAGTGCGGCGCACGGCCCCCCGTCTCCAGTCGAGTCACGGAAGTCGTCGGTGCACATGCGGGAGAGGTGCTCCACGTGTGTGCGGAGGCGGGGTTCTGGCCAGAGAGTCGCCGCCGTGGCTCGCTGAGGTGCTCCACCTGCGCACGGAGACGGGTGTTGTGCACACGAGGCAGACTTGGGAGACGGTGAGGTGCTTCCCGCACGCACGGAGACGGGCCCGGAAGGATGCGGCGCGGTCCGCCCTCGGGAGAGGTGCTGCGCGCACCCGCGAAGTCGGGGGAAGGCCTTGTATTCGGTGGACCCTGAGTGTCAGAGAAGCTCGGCCCACGCACCGGCACAGGGCGGAAAGGTTCCTCGTTGATCAGGGGCGAAATGGGTGCCTCGCGCACGCATCTTTACGGGGGTGGCCATCCGCTCCCCCACCGAGGCCGAAGGGGCGGGGGGCTCCCCGGAGGCCCGAGTTCGGTGGTCCGGGTCGGTCCCGAGGCGGGAGGGAATCTGGGGGCTTTCCGGACGGACAGGTTCGGCGCTAAGGGCCTGCCCGAGACGCCCGCGGGAGCGCCGTGGCCCTGCGAGGTGCATAGGGTCACGCACACGACTCCCGGAAGCGGCGCTGCACGGAGCCAGGGGCGCAACGCCCCGGCCTGTCCGCAGGGCTGGGGCCGAAGGGCCGTGCTCGGTCGTGGGTTCGCCGCGTCGTTGCAGACGGCTGTGCGTCCCACAGGTCGCTCAAGCCTCCTCTGGCGGGTACTCGCGGGCACCATGGCGCTCGCCGGGGGCGATCCGTCCCGTTCCGCAAGACGCATCGGGTGCCTCCGCCGGCTGTGGGCTCCGGGGAAGGGCCCGAAGACCCTGCGTTTCAACACTCGTGGGAGCGTCCAGCGCACCGTCGGCGGTCGGGTGTGCCGTCCTTCGGTGCCTGGGGAGTGGCGCCCGGGCCCTTCCATCCGCCCGCTTCCTTCGGGGAGCGGGGCTTCGATGCAGGACCGGGGGAGCGGTGTCTCCCGCAGGCACTCATGCCTTCGGCCAAATGGCACCCCATGGCCGGGTTGGCCCTGAACCCTGGATCCCGCCGCTCTCACTCGCGATCCGGGTGCGGCGGCGATGGAATGCATGCACTGTTTCACGTGAAACATCGTCTTGCTGTGTAGCCCCCCGCAAGAGCAAAAGCCGGCGTGGTGCTTCCCCCGAAGAAGGGCTCCCCGTATATTCCCGTCCCCGGAAACACCCTGCCCAACCCCAGTGAATTTGGAAGTGTCATGGCCCGAACCATCGCGATTGCAAACCAGAAGGGGGGCGTCGGAAAGACGACGACGGCCATCAATCTGGGGGCCTCGCTGGCCATCGCCGAACGACGCACCCTCATCATCGACATCGACCCCCAGGGGAATGCCACCTCCGGAATGGGGTTCCGGAAGGCGGAGGATCTTCCCACGGTCTACGATGTGCTGGTGGAGGGGCGTCCTGCAGCCGAATGCATCGAGGCGAGCCCCCATGTGGACGGACTCTTCCTCCTGCCCTCCACCCGCGACCTGGTGGGAGCCGAGATCGAGCTGGTGGATCGTCCCGAAAGGGAGCGGATCCTGAGTGGGGCCCTCGACGCGGTGCGGAAGGACTATGACTACATCCTGGTGGACTGCCCCCCCTCGCTGGGGCTCCTCACCCTGAACACCCTCACCGCGGCCGACTCGGTCCTGATCCCCATTCAGTGCGAATTCTACGCGCTGGAGGGCCTGAGCCAACTCCTGAATACCGTACGGCTTGTGCAGCAGGGGCTGAATCCCGCCCTCGAGATCGAGGGTGTGCTCCTCACCATGTACGATCGTCGGCTGAATCTCTCGCGCCAGGTGGCCGACGAGGCCCGCCAGTACTTTGGGTCGCGGGTCTTCGATACCACCATTCCCAGGAATGTTCGGCTGGCGGAGGCGCCCTCCTTCGGTCAGCCCATCGCCATGTACGATGTGATGTCGGCAGGTGCCCAGGCGTACCTGAAGCTCGCCGAGGAGCTCATCCGGCTCGGCTCGGAGCGATCGGGAGCGCGGGAACGGAGGGAGTCGGCATGAGCCGCGATCCACGGAAACGGCTGGGGCGGGGCCTCGGTGCTCTCCTGGGCGATGACTACCTGACCCGACCGGGGACCATCAATGGTCCCGAGGTGCGGACGATTCCGGTGGGTGCCATCGCGCCGAACCCCTTCCAGCCCCGGCGAGAGTTCGATGAAGACGAGTTGACGGAGCTCCGTAACTCCATTCAGGAGAATGGGTTGCTCCAACCGCTCGTGGTTCGGGCCTCCCCCGACCGAAGCGATGAATACGAACTCGTCGCCGGAGAGCGCCGCCTCCGCTCCATCACACAGCTCGGGTGGACCGAAGTGCCCTCCGTCATCCGGGAGGTGGACGATCGGACCCTCCTGGTGCTGGCTCTGGTGGAGAACATCCAGCGTGCGGAGCTCAGCCCCCTTGAGGAAGCGGAAGGCTACCGCGCCCTCTCGGACGACTTCGAGCTCACACAGGGTGAGATCGCCGAAGCCGTGGGGCGGAGCCGTTCCGCGGTGGCCAACGCACTCCGGCTCCTCCGGCTCCCTCCCTCGGTCCGGAGGATGCTGGACCGGGGCGAGCTCTCCATGGGTCACGCCCGGGCACTCCTGGCGGTGGACGATCCGGGGCGCCTGTCCGAAATGGCGCGGAAGGCGGTGCGGGACGGCTGGACCGTGCGAGAGATGGAGACCCGCACCCGGAAGGCGGGGTCGACTGGAGGGGCCTCGTCGAAGAAGAGGCGCACCGGGAGGACCGACCCCGTCCACCACGCCCTCCAGGAGGAACTCCGCCGTTCACTGGGGACCCGGGTCGCCCTCGATGCCAAGCGGGGAGGAAAAGGCTCGATCCGGATCCCGTACCATGACCGGGAAGACTTCGAGCGGGTCTTCCGGCTCCTCACCGGGAGGGAAGCCGATGAGGTTGCCGGGTAGGAAGGAGCAGGGGCCCCATGGATGAGGAACGGAAACTCACCATTCTACTGATCCCCGACGGTGGAGGGGAGACTCGGAGTCTGCACATTCCCTATACCCGGCTCCGGGCCCTGGCGGTGGCGGGGGTCGCGGTGGTTGTGATCCTGGGAGGGGTGGTGGGGTCGTGGTGGTTTCTCGCCGCCCGGGCCCAGGAGGCGAGCGGTCTTCATCGCGAAGTGGCCCTTCTGGAAGAGGACCTCCTGGTGGTGGAGGAGCTGGCGCGGACCCTGGTGGAGGTGGAGGCGGCGTACGAGAATCTTCGGTCTCTCTTCGGTGACCCCGAACAGCTCGGGAGAACCGACTTCCTCCCCCCGGCCCTCGGATGGGGGGCGACCACCCCTGCAGCGGGAGACGACTCCACCCTCCCCACCGCCTGGCCCCTCACGGAACGGGGCTTTCTCACTCAGCCCCTCCTTGAGGGAGCCGGGACCGGCGAGGAGCACCCGGGCATCGACATCGCCGTTCCGGCCGGGTCGTACATCCGTGCTGCCGGCCCCGGTACGGTGGTGGAAACCGGCGAGGACTCGGTCTACGGTCTCTTCCTGATGATCGACCACGGGAGCGGGTATCGGACCCTCTACGCCCATGCCTCCCACCTGACGGCGGAGCATGGCGAGCGGGTCCGCCGGGGCCAGGTCATCGGGCTCACCGGCTCCTCGGGCCGCTCCACCGCGCCACACCTCCACTTCGAGATCCTGCGCGATGGCGAACCCATCGATCCGCTGGAACTCGTCCAGAGACCCTGACGAACACCCCGACCTCCCCTCCCAACGGAGAGAGACCATGGTACGAAAGCGATCGCGCACCTCGGATGACCCCACCCCGGTAATCTCCATCATCGGCCCCGGAATGGAGGTGGTGGGCGACTGTCGTACCGACGGCTCCATCCGGATCGAGGGGCGGGTGCACGGAGAGGTCCACGCCGGAAAGGCGGTGGTGGTGGGCAGGGATGGGACCATCGAGGGCGACCTCCGGGCCGAGGATGTGGTCATCGCCGGAGAGGTGGATGGGAGTGTGGTGGCGGCCTCCAGGCTCGAGGTCCACGAGACGGCCCGGATTCATGGGCGGGTCATCGCGGGTTCCCTCAAGCTCGCCGAGGGCGCCGTCCTCAATGGAGAGGTCTCCATGGAACCCCATGCTCTCGATGGGACGGAGCATGGGAGGGTCGCACCGGCCAGCCCGACGGAAGATGGCGCGGAGGTCGACCCGGTCCGGGCTCCCGTGGGGATCAGCTGACTCTCCACAGTTGTGGACAGATCTCAACAACTGTGGATAACCCCTGGGAGCACTACTGCCAGAGGTATCTTTGTGTTACAAGAGAGGAACTCACCCACTTTTCCACACCCTTTCCCCGATGTCACTCGGGTCCCCGATCGGCCCGGCCAATCAAGGAGAAACGATGAAAGGCGAAGATATATTCGGTTATCTCGACCGCTATCTGGACACGGCCGGTACCCCCGACTACCCGGGGGCCGAGAACGGGGTGCAGGTGGAGGGGAGGCGCCCGGTTCGCCTGGTGGGCGCAGCGGTGGATGCCTCGGAGCGGATCCTCCTGGAAGCGGAGGAGAAGGGGGTCGATCTCCTCCTGGTCCACCACGGCCTCTTCTGGGACCGCGAGCGAAAGCTCACCGGCCGGAGGTACCGGAAGGCCGAGATCCTCATGCGGAGCGGGATGGCGGTCTACGGCGCGCACCTCCCCCTCGACGCCCATCCGGAGGTGGGCAACTGTGCCGTCATGGTGCGTGAGCTGGGATGGGAGCCCGAGGCGCGCTTCGGAAGTTGGGAGGGCCTCGAGATCGGCTGGCAGGTCGAGGCCCGACTCCCCCTGAACGACCTCATCTCCCGGGTGGAGTCAGTGGTGCAGGGGCCGGTGCAGCTCCTGCCCGGGGGCCCGGAGGAGGTCCGGCGGATCGGACTCGTCACCGGAGGGGGCGGGAGCTTCATCGGAGAGGCCGCCGAGGCCGGGATCGACACCCTCGTCACCGGCGAGGGGGCACACCACACCTATCTCGACGCCATGGAGCTCGGCGTGAATGTCCTCTACGCCGGCCACTACGCCACCGAGACCTTCGGGGTGCGGGCCCTGGCTGCGCACCTCGCCGAGCGCTACGACATCCAGACGGTCTTCCTCGACGACCCGTCCCGGCTCTGACGGGGCGGGGGTCCCGGGAGGACGGTCGCACGATGGGCTGGCGAGACTCGTCAGAGGAACCTTCGATCCCTCCGGGCAGCATCAAGCCGAGCTTCCAGAGCGACTGCCTTCTGGCTGACCCCGGAAGCGGCCCGGCCGTCGATCGCCCCCTCCAGCTCCAGGAGGAAGCGCTTCCGCTCCACTCCTCCTCCATACCCACCCAGGGTCCCGTCGGCCGCGATGACCCGATGGCAGGGGATGAGAATGGCGATGGGGTTCCGGCCGTTGGCTCCACCCACGGCCCGCATCCCACGGGGCGATCCCACCCGGCGGGCGATCTCGGCGTAGCTGGCGGTCTCTCCCCACGGGAGCTCCCGGAGGGCTGCCCAGACCTTCTCCTGGAAGGGGGTGCCCCGGGGCGCCAGGGGGAGGTCGAAGGTTCGCCGGTCCCCCGCGAAGTACTCGTCGAGCTGCCGGACCGCCTCCCGGAAGGGGGCCGGGTCGCGGATCCAGCCCGCCTTCGGCACGGCCGGGTGGGTCGACTCCGCCAGGTGGAGCCCGGTGATGGAGGACCCGTCGGAGACGAGCCGAAGGGGCCCGATGGTGGTGGGATGGGTGTGGTGGAGGGCCCGCCCGGTTCCGCTGCGGGTCCGGTCTTCGAGTCGCTTCATGGTGCGTTCTCCCTTCGCGTTCGGGGGGTGGGTCCATCGACGGACCAGAGGTAGAGGGTGGCGTAGGCGCGCCAGGGCCGCCACGGCCCGGAGAGGCGTCGGACTTCGGCGGCCGACACCCCCCCGAGGGCCTTTCGGACCCCCAGGTCGCCGTCGGGGAAGGCATCGGGCCAGTGCAGCGCCCTGAGCGCGATGTAGCGGGCGGTCCACGGCCCGATGCCCCGGATCCGCTCCAGCCGTGTCAAGGTCTCCTCCACATCTCCCCCCGGCTCCAGTGAGACGGCCCTGTCGGCCACGGCGAGGGCGAGTTCGACGACGCACCGGGCCCTGGTGCGGGGGATGCCCAGAGCGCCGACGGCATCGGGTCCCGCCTCGATGACCACTTCGGGCGCGACGGGAAACCGACGGAGCCCCGGTGGGAGGCGATCCTCCTCGCCACCCTCCTCGCCGAAGGCGTCGGCGAAGCGGCTGGCCAAAGTTCGGGCCGCGGCCACACTCACCTGCTGCCCCAGGATGGCCCGCCATCCGATCTCGAATCCGTCTCCCGCGCCCGGCACCCGGAGCCCGGGGCACCGTCGCACCCGGGGTCCCAGGATGGGGTCGGGCACCAGGTGCTCCCCGATGACCTCGGGCTCCGCATCGAGGTCGAAGAGGTGCCGTAGCCGGGTCAACGTCGCCATGAGGACCGGAAGGAGAGAGAAGGAGAGTTCGACGTTCAGGGAGGGCGAGTCTCCCTCCGATCGCTCGACGGCCACCCAGCCCCGGTGGCCCTCCACTCGCAGGGTCCGGAGGTAGCGGGGCAAGGGGCCATCTCCAGACCCCACTCGGTCCATCCCGTCCACGACCTCCACCCCACCCGGCCCCTCCGCCCTGCCCACCCCGCCCGCCCTGCCCACCCCGTCCACCGCCTCGACCCCGTCGATGGTCCGCGCGTCCAGGAAGCCCACGAGCTCCTCCCATTGGAAGGGGGGGCGGGCATCCAGGGTGAGGTTCAGGGCAGGGATGGAGGTCTCGCCGCGCCGCGACCGGCCGCGGCCCCGCATCTGGCCGGGGCTCATGCCGTACCGCTCCCGGAAGAGGGTGTTGAACCGCCGAAGGCTCGAGAAGCCGCTGGCGGCGGCAACCCGCCCCATGGGGAGCGAAGTCTCGGCGAGAAGCCGTCTGGCCAGGAGAAGACGGTGGGTCTGGGCGAGCTGCACCGGGGTTGCACCGTACTCCTTCTTCAGCGCCCGGCGGAGCTGCCGGGGTCCCACATGGAGCTCGGTGGCCAGATCCTCGACCCCCGCACCGTTCAGGGCCCCCGCTCCGATCCGGGCCGCTGCCCGCTCGGCCAGCCGTTTCGACGCATCCACCGGGGCTCGCCCCGGTGCCCGTTCGGGTCGGCAGCGCAGGCAGGGCCGAAATCCCTCCGCCTCCGCCATCCCGGGAGTCGGGAAGAAGCGGCAGTTGGGCCGCGCCGGGAGCCGGGCGGGGCAGATGGGACGGCAGTAGATGCCGGTGCTCGTCACCCCCACGAAAAAGACCCCGTCGAAGCGCCGGTCCCGGGCGCTCAGGGCCCGGTAGCAACTCTCGGGGTCGGGAAGAAGTGAAGGGGTCATGGTGGAAAGATAGGGCCCCCGCCGCCTGCGGGCTCGCCATTTTCGGACTTCGTTCCGCACCGCCACCCCGGGTGAGAACAGACCTGGGCTCGCCGACGCCATTGGGTCGCCACCGCCGTCATCCGGACCCCGCCGCCGTCCCCGCCCTCCCGATCGAAGGGTCAGAAGAGCCCGTCGAAGTAGAAATAAACCGACCACCCGCCCTCCGGACGCACCCTCCGGGCGGCCTCCATTCGCACCAGGCCATCGAGGAAGGAGAGCCCGCTTCCCACGGCCAGCTCACCCCCTCCTGAACGGGGAAGCACCGGGAGGGGCGCTTCCTCCGGCCCCCCGTACAGATGGAGGAGATCGGCGAAGAGGATGACCCGGGCAGCGGCGATCCCGGTGCCGGCCTCGGCGCGGGCCAGGGTGAAGTGCTCGGCCATCCGCTCTCCCACCCGTCCGCCCCGGTACCCCGCCGACCCCCCGGGGAAGAAGTGCCGCTGCGGCGGAAGGTCTCCCACACTCCTTCCGCCCCCTGCTTCGAGGCCGAGCCCGAAGCGCCGGCTCACCGGCAAGGTCACCCCGGCGAAGGAGGTGCCCCGGCCGTAGGTGCTCTCGCCCGCACCGGCCTCCATGGTACTCCGCAGGAAGAGGCGCGCCCGGTTGGGGTCATCGCCCGACTGCCAGCGGAGTCCGAGGGCGCCTCCCCCCCAGAAGCCCTCCATGGCCGGATGCACCTCCGGAAGGGACCGCTCGGAATCGAAGAGGCGCCGCACATGGAAGTGGGTGCCCCGCTCCACATGGGTCTGCCACTCGCCGAAGAGACGGAGGGTGGCTCGGCTCCGCCGATCGCCCCGGCTCCAGACCGCCTCCCCTCCTACCGCCCGATGGAAGGGGCCGGGGCCGCCCCCCAGAAGGAGGGTGCTGAGCGAGGTGGGGAGCCCGAGCGGGGCATCGAAGTCCGACGAGGGCACCAGGCGGTGGTAGGCACCATAGCGGACACTCCGGTCGGTGGGGCCGGACTCGTAGCGGACTTCGCCGGTGGGGACGGGAGCGGCGTGCCCCAGGCGGATCTCGGCGGAAAGCCGGCCGCCCCCGGGGAGGAGCTGGCTGGCGCCGGCACCGGTGGCGAAGCCCTCCACCCGGTTGAAGCGGGTGAGACCCTCGGTGAGGCCCCAGCGGGTCTCGAGCCCGGGGGTCTGCGCCGGAGCGAGTGCCCGGAGGCGTTCCTCCAGCTCGCGGAGCTCGGGGCGGGAGATGCTGGCCAGCTCCCCGGCCCTGGGAGAGCGGAGTCCCTCTCCGGTGGCGAGTTCCGCGCCCGAGGGCACCAGGGTGATATACTCGGAGGCCGGCTTCTCCTCGGCGTCGGTGGAGTCGGAGGCGGCTGTGCGCTCCCAGCCCCCCCGGGTCCAGCCCTCGGGGAGGTTCTCGGGGTCCAGGCTCGCAGGGGGATCCTCGTTCACCAGGACCCCGGTGAGGAGCCACTCGATGGTCATGGGGAGGCGGAAGAGGCCTCCGAAGCGGGCCTCCCCCTCGAAGGCATAGCGACGGGGGATCCACCACTCCATCTCCTGGAGGGAGTATTCGACGGTGACCAGCCGTACCTCTCCCTCGATGGTGGGGAGGAAGCCCGGGTAGTCGGGGCTGCCATCGATCCGGACATCGAAGGGCCGGGCGGTCCGGTAATGGGCCTGCACCAGCGCCCCCGTCTCCTCTTCGAGCCAGAGCGAGGCCGAGACCAGGCGAAACTCCGAGCGACGGGGGATGACCCGCACCTCGGCCAGGACCAGGGTGCGTTCGGGGGCCGGAAGGGTGATCCGGAGGGTATCGCCCGACTGGTAGCGGTAGTGGAGCCCGGCGGTGTCGGCCAGGGGATCGAGGACGAAGTTGTTTCCGAAGACGATCCGGTCGTTGGAGGGGTCGAGGTCGAGAGGTGGAGGCGGGCCCCGGGTGAGGAGGGAGCGGGAGTACTCGTTGGCCGACTCCCCGCTGTCGGCGCTGCTTCGCCCCAGCACCGAAGAGTCCCACCGGGCCGCATTCCACCGCATGATCCGGTCGCCATCGGCGGACCACCGCATGAGCCCCGACCGCTCCTCTTCGAAGAGCCCCCGCTCCCGGCGGAAGCGTTCCCCGTCGAGGCCCACCCGGGCCCGCTCCCAGAGGGTCGCCTCGAAGCTCTCCAGCCCCTCCCGGGCGGAGCCCCGGGCGGCCCGGGCCCGCTCCACCAGCGCCCGGACATGGGGGTCTCCGAAGGTGTCGGAAAGCGGGCTGATGGGACCGGCGAAGGGTATGGAGAGGCCCTCGACGGTGCCTGCGTGGTGTGCGGTCCGTTCCTCTACCACCGGCGGGGAGAGCTCGGACAGCCCGACGGGGGCCGGCCCGGGCTGCATCGCGGCGAGAACCAGGAGAAAGGGGAGCACGAGGAGAGGGGGCAGGGGTTGGGGGACGGGTCCGGGTCCGGCGTCTTCAGTCCATACGTTCGGAGTTCCCGAAAGGTGTCAGGGGGAGCGGATTGGAGCCCTCCCCGTTCCCGTGCTATCTTACCCCTCCCCCTGCAGACCGAACCGTGCACCAACCCCGGAGAGGAACCCGAGATGGCCGATGAAGGCGAGAGAGATCCCGATGGAGGCCGTGCGCGCGACCGAGGCGCTCCCCATCGGGGCCGCACCGAAGACGAGCGACTCCTCGACCGCGAGCCCCGACAGCGGGTGGGGCCCGCTCCGGCCAATGGTGCCGACGCCTGGCGCGTCTTCCGGATCATGGGGGAATTCGTGGAGGGCTTCGAGGTGCTGGGAGGGCTGGGGCCCGCCGTCTCCGTCTTCGGCTCCGCCCGCACCCTCCCCGACGACCCCATGTACGAGGCGTGTCGCGAGACCGCACGGCTCCTGGGGGAGGCCGGCTACGCCATCATCACCGGTGGGGGGCCGGGAAAGATGGAGGCGGGGAACCGGGGGGCACAGGAAGCCGGCGCGCCCTCCATCGGATGCAACATCGAGCTCCCCTTCGAGCAGGGGACCAACCGCTGGGTCGGCGAGGGCATCGACTTCCGGTACTTCTTCGTCCGCAAGACGATGTTCGTGAAGTACTCCCAGGGCTTTGTCATCTTCCCCGGCGGATTCGGGACCCTCGACGAGCTCTTCGAGGCCCTCACCCTCATCCAGACCGGGAAGATCCACGACTTTCCCGTGATCCTCTTCTCGACCGAGTACTGGGGAGGGATGGTCGACTGGATCCGGAAGACCCTCCTGGAAGAGGGGAAGATCTCGCCCCACGAGATGGACCTCCTCAAGGTCACCGACGACCCGGCCGAGGTGGTGCGGATCATGGAGGCGGCCCGGTTGCCCGAGCACCCTTAGAAATGCTATCATGCAGGGACAAAGCACGCTTGCCGGCCTCGGCCCCGCTTCCGACCGGAACCGACCGGTCTCGCGACCCCTCGGCCGACAGGCTGCTTTTTTTTCTGTACAGACCCTTCAGATGTCCGGCAGGGGGAGTTCCCCGGGCCGGACGCCGAAGAAGGAGATAGATCGATGGCCGAAGCCGTGAAGAGTCCCGGAGGCTATCATCCCGGCAAGAAGGACACCGGGGTGGTCAAGCCGAAGGGAAGCGCCCGCATCCGCGCCCACGAGGGGATCGAGACGGTCCCCATCGAGGAGCGGAAACCCCGTTGGCTCAAGGTTCGATCGCCCGGGGGACGCAACTACAACCGCCTCCGCAAGCTCATGCGGAGCCAGTCGCTCCACACCGTCTGCGAAGAGGCGAGCTGCCCGAATATCGGGGAGTGCTGGGAGGCCGGCACCGCCACCTTCATGATCCTGGGCGATGTCTGCACCCGGGCGTGCAAGTACTGCGCGGTGGCCCACGGCATGCCCACCGAGCTCGACGAAGACGAGCCCCGCCGGGTGGCCGAGACGGTGGAGGCGATGGAGCTCGAGCATGTGGTGATCACCTCGGTGAACCGCGACGAGCTCCCCGACGGTGGCGCCGGCATCTACGCCGAGACGATCCGCCAGGTGCACGCGAGGGTGCCCGGGTGCTCCGTCGAGGTCCTGATCCCCGACTTCAAGGGCGATGAAGAGGCCCTGAAGGTGGTCATGGACGCCGGGCCCGCCATCCTCGGCCACAACCTGGAAACGGTGGAC
This sequence comes from Gemmatimonadota bacterium, assembly GCA_007130605.1. Taxonomy (GTDB): domain Bacteria; phylum Gemmatimonadota; class Gemmatimonadetes; order Longimicrobiales; family Gaopeijiaceae; genus SLBA01. The sequence goes on from SLSF01000295.1 coordinate 14,646, forward strand.
CGCCTTCATCCCGATGTGCGTCCGGGAGGCCGATACTGGCGCTCCATCTCCTTCCTCGGGGCCGCCAAGGGCATCGATGCCTCGATCCTCACCAAGACGGGCATCATCCTGGGGATGGGGGAGCGGGAAGACGAGCTCCGGCAGGCCATGTCCGACCTCCGGGAGGCCTCCGTCGACATCCTCACACTGGGCCAGTACCTGCGGCCCTCGAAGGACCATATTCCGGTGGCCCGCTGGGTCACCCCCGAGGAATTCCGCGAGTGGAAGCGAATCGGTGAGGAGGAGTACGGCTTCCGCCATGTGGAGTCCGGCCCCTTGGTGCGCTCCTCGTACCATGCCAAGGAACAGGCGCGGGAGCTCGAGGCCGGGGGCCCCGGAGCGATTCGCGAGGTCATGGAGGCCGACATCCCGGCGCCCGCCGAGGTGCCGGGCCTCAATCTGGTTCAGCTCGAGATGGGTCGAAATGGCACGCAGGGTGGTGCCGATTCCGACCCCACGGGAGAGTGACACACCATGCCTGAAACCGAAACCATGAGTCCGGAGGAGGAAGTGGCCGAGGCCGACCTCGATCGTTTCGACAAGGACCAGCTCCTGGGGTTCCTCCGGGAGATGCTCCTCTACCGACGCTTCGAAGAGAAGGCGGAGGAGGCCTACGCCATCGGGAAGATCGGTGGCTTCTGCCACCTTCATATCGGCCAGGAAGCCGTGGCCCTTGGCATCATCGGGCCTCTTCGCGAAGACGACTACGTGATCACCGCCTACCGCGACCACACCCAGGCGCTGGCCAAGGGAGTCGACGCCGTGGGCGTGATGGCCGAGCTCTACGGGAAGGACACCGGCACGTCGCGGGGGAAGGGCGGGTCCATGCACATTTTCGATGCCGAGAAAGGCTTCATGGGAGGCCACGGGATCGTAGGGGGCCAGGTCCCCCTGGCGGCGGGGATCGGCTTCGCAATCCGGTACCGCGAGGAGGACCGGGTCTGCGTCTGCTTCATGGGCGATGCGGCCGTGAATCAGGGCGCCTTTCACGAGGCACTGAACATGGCGGCGGTCTGGAAGCTCCCCGTGCTCTTCGTCGTCGAGAACAACGAGTACGGGATGGGCACCGCCTTCAGCCGGGTGAGCGCGCTCCCGGTGGTGGAGCGGGCGCAGGGGCTGGGCGTGCCGGCGCACCATGTGGACGGCCAGGACCTCCTGGCAACCTGGACCCTCACCGAGTCGCTGGTGGAGAAGATCCGGAATGGCGAGGGACCACAGTACCTCGACGCCCGGACCTACCGCTTCAAGGGACACTCCATGTCGGACCCGGTCTCCGGAACGTACCGGAGCAAGGAGGAGGTGGAGTCGAAAGTGCGGGAGAGGGACCCCATCACCATCCTCCGGAACCGCCTCTTCGAGGAAGGGATGCTCGACGAGGAGGGGCTCAAGGCGATGGACACCGAGGTCCGGAAGGAGGTGGACGAGGCCGCCCAGGCCGCCGACGACGCCCCCTTCCCCGCCGACGAGGAGCTCTACACCCACGTCTACAGCGAGATCAACGAGCACGGCCGGCTCTTCTTTGACGGCCGGGACCGGGAGGACGACTGACGATGCAGACCATCACGTACCGTGAGGCGCTGAACCAGGCCCTCTCCGAAGAACTTGAGCGCGACGAGAATGTCTTCCTCATGGGTGAGGAGGTCGCCGAGTACGATGGGGCCTACAAGGTGTCGAAGGGCCTTCTGGAGGCCTTCGGCGACCGCCGCATCGTCGACTCGCCGATCTCGGAGCTGGGCTTTGCGGGGCTGGGGGTGGGGGCCGCCATGGTGGGACTCCGTCCGGTCATCGAGTTCATGACCTTCAACTTCTCGATCCTCGCCCTGGACCAGGTCATCAACTCGGCCGCAAAGATGCTCTACATGAGTGGCGGCCAGATTCCCATGCCCATGGTCTTTCGCGGACCCACCGGGGCGGCGCTCCAGCTCTCGGCGCAGCATTCGCAGGCGTGCGAAACATGGTACGTGCATGCGCCGGGGATCAAGCTGGTCACCCCCGGCACCCCGGCCGACGCCAAGGGGCTCCTCAAGGCGTCCATCCGCGACAACGATCCGGTGGCCTTCATGGAGGGGGAGCTCCTCTACAATGTGAAGGGCGAGGTCCCGGACGTGGAGGACGGCGACTTCGTGATCCCCCTGGGGAAGGCCGATGTGAAGCGGGAGGGATCCGACGTCTCCATCATCACCCACGGGAAGATGGTGCATGTGGCGCTGCAGGCCGCGAAGAAGCTGGAGAAGGACGGGATCGAGGCCGAGGTGCTCGACCTGCGGACCCTCCGCCCCCTCGATGTGGACGCGATCCTCGAGACGGTGCGGAAGACGAACCGGGCGGTCTACCTGGAAGAGGGGTGGCCCTACGCCGGAATCGGCTCGCAGATCGTGGCGACGATCCAGGAGGAGGCCTTCGACGCCCTCGACGCGCCGATCCTCCGGGTGACGCAGGCCGATGTCCCCATGCCCTACGCGAAGCGGCTGGAGCAGATGGCGAAGCCCGATGCCGACCGCGTGGTGCGGGCGTGCAACCGGGTCCTCTACCGAAATGGAACGGGGAGCTGAGCCGAAGGGCGGCCCCCGGACGAACCCCGATCCGGTCTCCCCCGCTGGGGAGGCCTTCAAGCAGAGACGAGGCGGAACGACATGGCGACCAAGGTCCATATGGAAGCACTCTCCCCCACCATGGAGGAGGGCCAGATCGTCGAGTGGCTCAAGGGTGAGGGAGACGCGGTCTCCAGTGGCGACATCCTGGCCGAGATCGAGACTGACAAGGCCACCATGGAGCTGGTCGCCCGGGGGGATGGGGTTCTCCTGAAGATCCTGGTGGAGGAGGGGGGGACCGCGCCGGTGGGCGACGTGATCGGGGTGATCGGTGAGGAGGGAGAGGACATCTCCGACCTGGTGGGTGGTGGCGGCGGAGGGGAAAAGAAAGAGGATTCTGATTCTGATTCCTCGGATGATGATGCGGCCGAAGAGGACGGGGACGGCGAGGAGGACGGCGAGGAAGAGAAGGCGGACGATGCCGAGGGGGACGAGGAGGAAGACGACGACGACGACGAGGGCGACGACGAGGACGAACTCGACGTGCCGGATCCCGCCGACCCCTCCGATCTTCCCGACCGCAAGAAGAAGAAGGATGGCGAATCGAAGGAGGACGGGGGCCGGATCAAGGCGTCCCCCGTGGCCCGGAGGCTCGCCGACGAGGAGGGCATCGAGCTGGGCGACCTGGAGGGTTCGGGGCCCGGTGGCCGGATCGTGAAGGCCGATGTGGAGAAGGCGGCCCGCGAGGGGCCCCCGGCGAAGAAGGAGGAGGCTCCCGAACTGGAGCCCTTCGAGCCCGAAGCCGGCGAGGAGTACGAAGACATCCCCCTCAGCCAGATGCGCAAGACCATCGCGAAGCGGCTGGTGGAGTCCATCGGGCCGGTGCCCCATTTCTTCCTCACCATCGATGTGGACATGACGCGGGCGGTGGAGGCCCGGAGCCGGATCAACAGGATGCTCGAGAAGGACGGGGTCAAGGTCTCCTACAACGACATCATCCTGAAGGCGACGGCGCTGGCCCTGAAGAAGCACCCGGCGTGCAATGCCCACTGGGGCGGCGACCATGTCCGGCGCTTCAACCGGGTGCACCTGGGGGTCGCGGTGGCCATCGACGACGGCCTCATCACCCCGGTGATCCGCCACGCCGAGTCGAAGGGCCTCGCCCGCATCAATCAGGAGGTGCGCGAGCTCGCCGGCCGGGCGCGCGAGAAGAAGCTCAAGCCCGAAGAGTACACCGGCGCCACCTTCTCGGTGTCGAATCTCGGCATGTTCGGGATCGAGGAGTTCACCGCCGTCATCAACCCCCCCGAAGCCGGAATTCTGGCGGTGGGAGTCATGGAGGAGCGGCCGGTGGTCATCGACGGCCAGGTGGAGGTCCGCCCCCGCATGAAGATCACCATGTCGTGCGACCACCGGGTCATCGACGGGGCCACCGGGAGCGAGTTCCTGCAGACCCTGAAGGGGATTCTCGAGGAGCCGCTGACGGCCTTCGTCTGAGGTCCTCCCTCAAAAACTGATCTCGAAGCGGACGCCCGGGCGCACCTCGGCGACCTTCGCGCCCCTCGATGGCGGGTCGACCTCGATCCAGGGGTGGAACTCGATCTCCCGCTCTGCGGGACGGGGTCGGGTGCCCGCCCGCCACGCGATCCAGCTCGTGGCGGCACCCAGCGCCAGATTCGCGGCGCCCACGGTGCGCTCCTCGCCACCCCGCACGATCCCCATCACCCCCAGCGCCATCGAGGCGCTCCCGGCGGCAAGACCGAGGGTGGGAGCGAAGGTCGGGGCCCGAAGCCCCCGCCACTCGGCCTGGAGGTTCGCTCCCGTCGCCATCCCCCCGAGGAGTGCATTGGCGAGGGAGACGCCGACGTACCGGGCCGTCAGGCCATCGCCGGCCTCGGCCAGCGCTTCGTCGAGTTCGGGCACCGGGGGGAAGGGGGGCGTCGGCACTTCATCCTGGCCCGCAACCACGGCGGGCAGAAGGAGCCCCAGGGCGAGCGTCGCAAGAAGGGCTCCGCGGGTCAGTCGATGGAATGGGAGGGGGATCGCGCCCCCACGATGAATGGGTCGGGACATGGTGGAACCTCCGAGATGGAGGGCTCGCGGACAAGCCTTCGGAAGCCCCTTCCGGCGCCCGGCACGGGCCGGTCGCGAAGGGGTCATGACTGTGTGTGGGATGTGTACAGGGGAACGACTCGGACCCTGCCGATGTGACAGCGTTTCAGCCGCCCCCGGAGCCGCCTCCCCCATCCAGCCGCACCTGCGGCGTCGCCCGATCCGACTCGTCGATCTGGAAGAACTCTCCGGGGCGAAAGCCGGACGCTCGGGCCACCAGGTTCTGCGGGATGGAGCGCACCTTCGTGTTGTAGTCCCGGATCACGGCGTTGTAGTAACGCCGCGCCCTCGAGAGATCGTCTTCGACCTGCCGGAGCGCATCCTGGAGCTCGAGGAAGTTCCCGTTCGCCTTCAGGTCGGGGTAGGACTCTGAAAGGGCGAAAAGGGAGCGGAGGGAACCCGAGAGTTCGGCCTCCACCCGGCCCCGTGCCTCGGGCCCCGAAGCTTCACGCGCCTCGGTACGGGCCCGGACCACCGACTCCAGCGCGTCGCGCTCGTGGGCGGCATAGCCCTTCACCACCTCCACCAGGTTGGGAATCAGGTCATGGCGGCGCTTGAGCTGCACATCGATGTCGGCCCACGCCGCGTCTCCCCGTTCCCTGAGGTTCACGAGGCCGTTGTAGATCATGACGCCGGCAACGGCGAGGAGCACGAGAATGAGGCCGAGCCACATGGCTGGATGTCTCCGAGATGGGTTGCGTGGGCTCCGCCGGGCGGGCGGTGGCGGTCGGGCGTGCCGGGCGGCCCGAGGCTGGGGGCCGTCCGACGCTTCGGCTCCCATCATGGCTACGGATCCCCCCGGAGCGAAAGGGGTCCGCCGGGCGCAGCCGCCGTCCGGGGGGTGGCCGACCCGTCGGGAACCGTCTAACTTGAGCAGCCTTCTCGTCGTTCGCCGAAGTCGATCTTCGGGTGGCGCGCGAAGGCCCGATCATGGGACGCTCCCACGGGGGCGTCGGAACGTGCAATTGACCTCGAGGTGGAGCGTGGCGGGAAAGTCCAGCAACGGCAAGAAGTTCGATCTCATCGTGGTCGGGGGTGGCCCCGGCGGCTATGTGGGTGCGATCCGGGCGGCACAGATGGGCATGACGGTGGCGTGCATCGAGGCGGACAAGCTCGGTGGCGTCTGTCTCAACATCGGGTGCATCCCCACCAAGTCGCTGCTCACCTCGGCGCTCCTGGTCAATGAACTCAAGGGCGCCGACAAGCACGGCATCACCCTGGGCGAGATGACGGTGGAGCTCGGCCCCGCCCAGAAGCGGAGCCGGAAGGTCGCCGATCAGCTCAACCGCGGCGTGGGCATGCTCTTCAAGAAGAACAAGATCACCCACATCGAGGGGTACGGCCGCCTCGACGGGAAGGGCGGCGTCGAGGTCGAGGACTCCGACGGCAAGACGAGTCGCTACGAGGCGCCGCACATCATGGTCGCCACCGGCTCGCGCCCCCGCAGCCTCCCCTTCCTGGAGATCGACGGCGACAAGATCTGGTCCTCCGACCACGCCCTCTTCGCCGAAGAGGCCCCGGAGACCCTCGCCATCGTGGGGGCTGGCGCCATCGGGATGGAGTTCGCCGACATCTTCGACGCGTACGGCTCCGAAGTCACCATCATCGAGGCGATGGACCGGATCCTCCCCGTCGAAGACGCCGACATCTCGGCGGCGATGGAGAAGAGCTACAAGCGCAGGGGCATGACCATCCACACCGGGGCCCGGCTCGAGAAGGCCGACACCGGGGGCGACGGCGTGACCCTCACCTTCAAGGATGCCGACGGGAAGGAGCAGACCCTTTCGGTGGACCGCGTCCTTTCGGCGGTGGGCCGGGTTCCCAACACCGAAGATGTGGGGCTGGACGAGGCCGGGGTCGAGACCGAAGAAAAGACCGGCTTCATCGTGGTCGACGAGTGGATGCGCACCAGTGTGGAGGGCGTCTACGCGGTGGGCGACTGCGCCGGAGGTGCCCTTCTCGCTCACAAGGCGTCGCACGAGGGGATCGTCTGCGTCGAGAAGATCGCCGGCGAGTCCCACGGCCCGGTGGACTACGACAACGTTCCCAACTGCACCTACTGCCACCCCGAGGTGGCCTCGGTGGGGCTCACCGAGGAACAGGCGAAGGAAAAGGGCCTCGACATCGAGGTGGGCAAGTTCCCCTGGGTCGGAAATGGCCGGGCCCTCGCCCACGGCGACACCGACGGCTTCGTCAAGGTGATTCGCGACAAGAAGTACTCCGAGATCGTCGGGGCGCACATCATGGGGCCGCACGCTACCGAGCTCATTGCCGAGTTCGTGATCGGCCGGCACCTGGAGTCGACGGTGGAAGAGATGGAGAAGGCGATGCACCCCCATCCGACCCTCTCCGAGGCTGTGGCGGAAGGAGCCCTGGCCGCCCTCGGTCGCCCCATCCACATCTGAGGGGGGCACGACCGATCGACGGCGACGAGTCGCAGGTCGCCCCGAGGGAATGGGGTCCCGATGAAGAGGCGGCGCTCCGCCTCTGGATCACCCTGGCCCGTGCCTACCTGACGGTGGCGCGCGAGGTGGGGGGGAAGGTGGTGGAGTACGACCTCACCGTGCCCCAGTTCGGGGTCCTCGAGGCGCTGCATCACCTGGGACCCCTCTCTCTGGGCGAACTGGCCGAAAAGCTCCTGGTGACGGGGGGCAACATCACCTACGTCATGGACCGGCTCGAGGCCCAGGGGCTGGTCTACCGGGAACGCTCCGATGCGGACCGCCGGGTGGTGAAGGCCTTTCTCACCGACGAGGGCCGGGAGCGGATCGCCGCGGTCTTTCCGGGACACGCCGCCTTCATCCACGACCTCATGTCGGTCCTGGAGCCCGACGAGCGGGAGACCCTGCGCGCGCTGCTGAAGAAGCTCGGGCTGGGAATCAGCCGGGCTCGATCACCCTCAGGGTAGAGTTCAGCACCGGGAGCTCGCCGGCAGCCCCCTCGGGCGGCCGGATCTCCTCCACAGGGGGCGGCTCGATCCCCCGGATCCTGAGGACCCGCTCGAGGGCCTCCCCGATCTTGTTGTTGGGGGTCGAGGCGCCGGCGGTGATGCCCAGGGTGAAGGGCCCCTCGGGGAGCCAGTCCTCGTCCACCACCTCGGGGGCGTTGGCGTCGAGCTCCACCTTGTGCCGGATCTTCCCGGTCTCGGTGTCGATGCAGACCGAGTCCTCGATGTGGACGGTGCGGGTGTAGCGCTGGCACATGTGGGCCAGGTGGTTCGTGTTGGAGGAGTTGTAGCCTCCGATCACGATCATCCGGTCGGGGGGATCCTGCATCATCTCGAGCACGGCGTCCTGCCGCTCCTGGGTGGCGGAGCAGATCGTCCCGAAGGAGCGGAAGTTCTCTTCGGTGTACGCCTCGCCATGGGCTTCGATCATCGCCTTTTCGAGGAGGGCACCGATGGCCAGCGACTCGTTGGC
>SLSF01000300.1 GCA_007130605.1 Gemmatimonadota bacterium
CCGGAGTCCGTGGTGGACACCGTGGCGACGCTGGTGTTGGAGGAGGCGCAGGTCCAGGTCGGGGTCTGGGACTGATCCCCACCCGACACGCCTACTGCGAAACTGGCGGTTTCACCCACGGTCACCGACTGATTCGACGGCGTGAGGGTGACCGAAAGCGGTGGCGGCGGAGTCGGCTCGGGATCGACGATCTGAACATCGTCGCCACAAGCCGCGACTCCGAACGCCAGCACTCCGGCGAATAGAGCATAGCGGTACAACTTCCTCATTCATCCCCCTTGGGGTTGAGCGGGCACCATCCTGGCGCCTCTGTGATGGTTCGGCCCTTTCGGCCGTCGGATCCTCGCTGGGGTCGCATCCTGCACCGCCTGCTGTGGGATCCGGATAACTCCGACTCATTGGGTTGCAAGGTCAGTGCCACATCACGGCACCCTGAAAGCCCTTGTCTATCAAGGACTTTCGTCCCACCCCCCTCGCAACGGGGTGGAATTCCATGGCAAACTCAGGTGAGGATCTCAGATTTCCGAGCACCCCTCCCGAAAAGGTTCCCGTGTTCCGCCCCTGTGTCGTGATTCAGGGCACAAACAAAGAGCCCGCCCCGACGTACTGTCGGGACGGACCCCTTGAAGATTTGCCCGGCGTTACCGACGGGGCATGGTCGCGATCCTTACTGCTGGCCGCGCACCAGCGCCAGGTCGGTCTGGTAGGCCTGCCACACGCCCGGGCGGACCGGAACGTAGAGCGTCTCGAACGGCCGCTCGGCTCCGGCGTCCGCGAAGAGCGGCACACCGCCGAACTCACCCACCTGCATGATGTTGGCACAGTCGAGGCTGATCTCACCGCCGGAGCGGAGGTACTCGATATCCTCGAACTCCACCGGCTCGTCGTTCACGAACCAGCTCCGGCCCTCGGCATACTCGCCGGCGAAGGCGACGCCCGGTCCGAGCTGCTGCACCGAAACGCGGCGCGGTCCGACCAGGGTGTCCCCCTGCGGCGTGATGTAGACCGTCACATTCTCGCCGGTGGCGAGGCAGATCTGGGTCGGGGTCCCCTCGGGGAGATCCGGCTCGACCTCACGCTCGACGACCACCGTGTCCGGCGGCGGAGCGGGAAGCTCGACGATCTCGGTGCGAGTCCGGTCGCGCAGCATGACCGAAAGTCCGGCCTGCGCGCCCATGTTGAAGGTCTCCGGGCGGGCGATGCCGACGGTGGCGTCGTCCTCGCTCACATAGTAGCCGAAGCCCTCGAGCCGGGCCGAGAAGCGCTCCGAGAAGCGGAAGCGAAGACCGACGAGGCCTCCGGGTCCACCGCCACGGGCCGCGAGGCGCCGGGGGGTCGAGTAGTTGTCATAGGTGTAGCCACCTCCGAGAAGGAGGGCGGCATTCTCGCCCACCCACCAGTTGTAGAGGAGGCGAGCCTGGATCAGCTCATGCACCACCTGGGTCCGCCCCTGGTATCCCGGAGGATCCGAGAGGTCGGGCTCGGCATAGGTCCAGTCGACCTCCGCCGAGAGGTTCGGGAGGAGGTAGAGGCCGGCACGCCCGCCGATTCCGGGAGCGTTTTCGATTCCGATCTCGTCATCATAGATCGTGAAGTTGGCGACCCCGCCGAGTTCGATGGACCCGGCCCGCTGGGCCATCGCCATCTCGGGAAGGAGCAGGGCAGCAACGGCCGCCAGCGCCAGGATGTAACGTACCTTCATGAAGCCTCCTGAATGATAGGAACTCATTGAGTTGGAGATCCGCTTTTCAGCCCCCCCGGATACGGCATACGGCGGGCCGCCGGGGGCACGAGGCATGTGGTGGTCCCGATCCCGATGGGAGCCCCATCAGACCTCACCGGTCAAATCGGGGGAGAATATACAGGAGTCGTGAAGGCGGCACAATACTACGCCTTTCAACAACCCCTCATGTAAGAAATATATGTTTCCCCGGAAGGCGACAGTTCCGAAGACCCCGTCCCACGGACCCGATTGCAAGAACCCCGAACTCCCACGGGAGTTCAACTGCGTCACCACGCCGGACTCCCCATGGGACGATTTGCCGCGTCACTCCTCGGCTTTCGCCGATTCGTCCCGCCACCGCTCCCACCCTTCGAAGCCCCCCTCCAGGTGGCTCACCCGGGCCCTTCCGGCCCGCCGTGCCACCGCCATGGCGCGGGCGCTCCGCACCCCCGACTGGCAGTAGAAGAGGATGGGACGATCGGCGGGAAGCTCGTCGATCCGGGTCTCCATGTCGCCCAAAGGGATGTGGATGGCACCATGGCCCGAGAGATTTCCAGCCCCCCATTCCCACCCCTCGCGGACATCCACCAGGAGGGGCGGATCCGTGCCCTCCAGGCGTGTCATCAGCCCCTCCGGATCGACTCCGTCCGAATCCTCCCGCACCGATGCAGAGGCTTCTGCAGCCGCCGCCTCTGCCGGACGGGTCTCTCCGGTGGTGCAGAACCACTCGTAGTCCACCAGCTCCCGGATGGTCGGTGCGTCGCCACAGACCGGACAATCCGCCTCGCGCCGGGGGTGGATCTCGCGCAGGGTGAGCTGGAGGCCGTCGAAGCGGAGGAGACGTCCTGCGGCGGAGCGTCCCACCCCCAGGAGCCACTTCACCGCCTCGAGGGCCTGGAGCGAGCCGATGATCCCGGGCAGGACCCCCATCACCCCGGCTTCGGCACACCCCGGCACCGTGTCGGGAGGAGGGGGCTCGCGGAAGAGGCAGCGGTAGCAGGGCCCCTCGGGTGTGGCAAAGAGGGCGACCTGACCCTCCCACCTCAGGACCGCACCATAGACCCAGGGCATTCCCAGGAGCACGCACGCATCGTTCACAAGGTACCGGGTGGGGAAGTTGTCGGAACCGTCCACCACCAGGTCGTAGTCGCCCAGGATCTCCATGGCATTGGCCGAGGTGAGCCGGGTCTGGTGGAGGTGGAGTTCGACCTCCGGATTGACGGCGGCGAGACGAGCCCCCGCCGATTCCACCTTCGGGCGTCCCACATCCGGTGTGCCGTGGACGATCTGCCGCTGGAGGTTGGAGAGCTCCACCCGGTCGTCGTCGACAATTCCCAGGGTGCCCACCCCCGCCGCCGCCAGGTAGAGGGCCGCCGGAGATCCCAGCCCCCCAGCCCCCACCAGGAGGACCCGCCCCTCCCGGAGGGTCTGCTGGCCCTCCATCCCCACATCGGCGAGGGAGAAGTGCCGCGCGTAGCGGCGCAGCTCGTCCTGGCTGAAGGGGTCCGTGGACATGGTCTACGGCGTCCCCCGGCTCCCACCCTGCGCGGTGACCAGGAACTGCTGCGCCCGGTCCATGAAGTGCTCCACCCGGGCCGGATCGCCCTCGGTGCGCCGCTCCAGGTCGGCCAGCTGCATGTAGAAGAAGTAGAACTGCCACGGGATGTTCAGCGTCGCCCGATCCGGCCAGATCTCCCGGTCGGCGAGGCCGCGGTAGCTGTGCACCTCCTCGGAGAGGCGGTACGAGACCTCGCGGTCGATCCACTCGCCCCCGACCTGGGGATCCACCCGCACCACATTCTCGTCCTCCTCCAGGTCCTCGATCCGGAGCTGTGCCGAGAGGCCCTGCCGGACCGCCCACCGGTCCATCCCCAGCGACTGGGCGAGCCCTCCGGTGCTGGCGAAGTGGATGGGCCGCTCGCCGAGGGAGTCCCGGATCAGGGCCAGGGCCACCCGCTCTCCCCTGCCGAGCCAGGTCCCCGCCGGGAATTGCAGCGCCACCTGGCCCAGGTCGAAGGTCGCCGCCTCCTGGAGGGTTCCGCTCCGGATGGAGTTCAGGTCGGTGGTGGAGAGGGTCGTCACCGGATTCGACGGAGGGGTCTCCGGCGCCTCCCAGATCCCCCCGTGGGAGGGATCGAAGGGACGCTGGCGCTCCGGCACCGTGTGGTGGACGAGCTGCCGCGGGTACCAGTCGGTGTAGAGGTACTGGACCACCACCACCGAGACATCCTGCCGGATCCCCTCCACCTCCTGGAGATACCAGAGGGGGAAGGTGTCGTTGTCGCCATTGGTGAAGAGGATCCCGTAGGGTTCGACGCTCTGGAGGAGGTTCCACGCCCAGTCCCGCGCCGAGTAGTCATCGGAGCGATCCGCCCATGCGAAGTTGAAGACCAGGGGGATGAAGGCGATGGCGAGGAGGGGGGCGCCGATGGAGAGAGAACGGGTGGTGGCCGCCTTCCCTCCGGCCACCCATCGCCACGCGCCCACCAGCCCCATCCCCGCAAGAAAGCCCCACAGGTGGAAGGAGGCGATGTAGAAGTAGTCCCGCTCCCGTACCTCGTGGAGTGCCCGGTCCTCGATATGGGGCGCCAGCGAGTACCCGTACCGGAAATTCAGATAGAAGACGAGGGCGAGGGTGAGGGTCGCCGTCAGCGTGCCCAGGTAGACGAGATGGCCCCGCTGTGACTTCCCCGTCAGGACGAGGCCCCAGACCCCCAGCCCCAGGAAGAGGAGGGTCACCGGGAGGCGCGAGTTTCCGGGCACCGGTGAGTTGGCGAGCCCCCGTGCCCACTGCCAGTCGAAGTACTGGAAATAGTTGTAGTACTGGTGCGCGATGAGGCCCAGGGGTCGGGCGTCGGGATTGAAGGGGTCCGAGGTGGGGTCGGAGAAGACCGAGTGCCCCCCGTACTGTTCGCGGGTGAGATTCGCAGCCAGCGCCGGACACCCGGCACGCCCCACCGTGAAGACCGCTACGGCCGCACCCCCGATGGTCTCGCAGACGGGCTCCCCCTCGTTGATGATGGGCTGCTCGGCCGATCGCAGGGGGAGGAAGAAGTTGAAGGAGAGCCCCAGGACCACCGCGAGCACACCCCGCGTGAGCACCCGCCGGTCCAGGAGGATCCCCGGCTTCTCCATCAGGATCAGGAGTCCCAGCGCCGGCGCCGGAAGGAGCGACATGAGGTGGTTCGTCGATCCCAGCACCATGATGTAGAGGGCGAGCACCAGGTACCACCCGGCATTGGGCTCGTCCTTCCGGTCCCGCCACCGGAGAGCGAGCCAGGAGACGATGGCGATGACGAGGACACTGACGGTGTACACCTTCTCATTCACATTGGACTGGTTCCAGACGGTGTACGCCGTGCTCCCCAGGATCGCCCCGGCCCACGCGCCGATGATGGGAAGCCGACGGGCCCAGAGCTCGCCCAGCGACGCCTCGGAATCCATCCACCCCCGGAGGATCCGCCAGACCATCAGGAAGAGGAAGGCCGACGCCGTCGCCGAAGTCATGGCCGCCAGGAGGTTGATCCGGACCGGAATCGAGAGCCCGAAGAGGCCCAGGAAGACACTCCAGCTCCGCCCCAGGACCACGAAGAGGGGGTTTCCGGGCGGGTGCGGGATGCCCAGAATGTGCGCGGTGGCGATGTACTCGCTCGCGTCCCAGAACCATGTGGTGGGGGCCAGGGTCACGATGTAGAGGAGCAGGACCGCGGCACCGGCCGCTAGCGCGTGCCCGTAGGGAGGACGATACTCCATTCACTCGGCGGGTTGTCGGGAACGGGCCGGGCACTTCGCCCGGAGATCGAACCCAAATAGATAGGGCCTCGCACCTCGAAGAGGAAGGGGTCCACCGGTTGCGCGACCTCGATCCGGGCACTTCCTTCATCCTGGCCGTCGACCCCCGTCCCCACCCCCGTCCCGCCATGCCCCACCCCCTCCACCTGGCCCTCCGCTTCGCCCGCGGGTGGTCCAACCCACCCCGCCGGCTCACCGAGTCGGAGCTCCGGATCGAGCCTTTCGGGGAGGGCGATCCGGTGGCGGGCACCCTCCTGGCGCCGGCTGGCAGCGGGCCTCTCCCGGGCTGGGTCGTCCTCCACGGGATCACCCGGAAGGGCCGTCGGCACCCCATGCTCCTCCGCTTCACCCGCGCCCTGGCGGGAACGGGCGCCCGAGTGCTGATTCCCGAAGTGCCCGAGTGGGTCGACCTGGACCTGGCCCCGGCGCGGGCCCACTCCATCGTGCGGGGGGCCGTCCAGGCCCTCGCCACGCGGGGCGACGTGGAGGGGGCCCGGGTCGCCCTCACCGGCTTCTCCTTCGGCGGACCCCAGGCACTCCTGGCCGCCTCGATGGCGGACGAGGTCCGGGGTGTCCTCGCCTGGGGGAGCTACGCCGACCTGGAACGGACGGTGGACTTCCACTTCACCGGCGAGGACGAATTCGACGAGGCCGGTGTGCCGGGGAGGGTCCTCCGCCCCGATCCGTACGGTCGGTGGGTGGTGGGAGCCAACTGTCTTCCCCTCCTGGAGGGGGAGCTGACCCCGGTGGCCCGGGCGCTCCACGCACTGGCGGCCCGGGCGGGCGACCTCTCGGTGGATGGTCGAAGCCCCGAACTCGAAGGACTCAGGGAAGAGATCCGGGGGAAGATGACCCCCTCGCACCGGGAGCTCCTGGACCTCTTCGCCCCCCCGGAGGGACGGCGTCCCGAACGAAGCGCGGCCCTCGAGCTCTCCCGAAGGATGACGGCGGCGGCCCGGCAGGCGCATCCCCTCCTGGACCCCATCCCCAACCTGGCCCCCATCCCGGTCCCGGTCCGCCTCCTCCACGGCCGCGACGACCTCCTGATCCCCTACACCGAGACCCTGGCGCTGGCCCGGGCCCTCCACGACCGGACCTCCGACCTGAAGACGGGGATCACCGGGCTCTTCGCCCACTCCCGGGATCGGGAGGACCCCCCGCCCGGGGGGATCCGCGGGATGGTGGCCCGGAGCCGCGACGCACTCCACTTCCTCGGGATGCTCTCGCGAGCCTTCGAGATCGTCAGGGCGTGATTCCGGTCCAGTCCCACCCCTCGGTGCCATTGTCCCGCACCGCCCGCACCTCGATCCGGTCCCCCTCTGCGACGCCCTCCACCGTGGTCGAGGCGTCGGAGACGACCCCCACCTCCCGCTCGGCGCCATCGGCCGAGACCACCCGGACCCGGTAGCCGGTCACCCCATTCTCGGGCGAGGGGCTCCACGCCACCTCCACCCGGTCCCCGTCGTGCGCCTCCACCCGGAGTTCCTCGATGCGGGCGGGAC
>SLSF01000317.1 GCA_007130605.1 Gemmatimonadota bacterium
ACAACCACCCTCACGGCGTCCGCGAGGCGGCGAAGGGCTCTTCCTTCGGCGCCTCCCCTCCCATCCGCTCGCGAATGGCGGCCATGCGCGCCCGGGTGATCTCGACGAGGTTGTCCATCTTCAGGTAGATGACCGGGATGAGGAAGAGGGTGAAGACCGCCGCCACCGCTGCGCCCCCGATGGTCACCACCGCCATGGGGATCCGGAAGGCCGCCCCGGCCCCGGTCCCGATGGCCTGGGGGAGGAGAGCGACGCCGATGGCCACATTGCTCATGACGATGGGACGGAGCCGGACCGGCGCGGCTTCCAGAAGCGCGTCCACCGTCGCCTTCCCCGTCGCACGGAGCTGCTGGGCGTAGTCCAGGATCAGGATGGCATTGTTCACCACGATCCCCACCAGCATGACCACCGCCATCATCGAGAAGATGTTCAGCGGGACATTGGCCAGCATGAGCGCCAGGAACGCCCCGGCCAGCCCCAGGGGCAGGGTCAGCATGATGGTGATGGGATGGATGAAGGACTCCAGGATCATCGCCAGGACGATGTAGGTGAGGATGATGGCCAGAAGCAGCGCGCTGAGAATCGCCGCGAAGGCATCCTCGAAATCCTCGAATTCACCACCCACCCGCCACTCGTAGCCGGGTGGGAGGGATTCCCGGTTCAGCCGGTCCTCGATCTGGGCCACACGGTCGGTGAGGCTCCCCGTCGCGATGTCGGCCTCCACGTCGTACGCCCGCTGGCGATCGTCGCGGCGGATGGCCGGCGGGGTCAGTTCGATGCTCAGGGTTCCCAGGGAGGAGAGGGGGACCCGTCCGCCATCGACGGGCACCTGGAGGTTCTCGAGGTGCTCGGCCCTCGAGCGCGCGTCGGCGGGGTAGCGCACCCGGATGTCGATCTCGTCGCCATCCTCACGGTAGACGCCGGCAATCTCGCCCTCCACGGCCGACCGGACGAGTCCTCCCACCTCGCCCACGGTGAGTCCCAGGTCGCCCAGCATGGCCCGATCGGGCCGGAAGACGAGTTCGGGGCGGGGATCCTCGATGGTGTTCCGGACATCGGTGAGGCCTTCGACCTCACCCACCCACCCGGTGATCTGCTCCGTGATCGATTCGAGGTCGTCCGCGGGACCCGTGACCTGGATCACGATGTCTGCACTGGCCGGCGGGCCTCCACCGGAGCCACCCATCTGGACGGTGACCTCGGTGTCGGGGAGGCCGGCCATGAGGGGCCGGATTTCACGCATCATCTGCCGGGTGGTTCGCTCCCGGTCATCGATGAGCGTCACGAGGATCTCTGCGCGGTTGGCCGCATCGGCCACCGCCATGAACCCGCTTCCTGCCGCGATGGTGCTCAGGATCGACTCCACATCGTCGAGGTCGGCGAGGAGCTCCTCGGCGCGGAGGACGACCCGTTCGGTCCGGTCGACGCTGGCGTCGGAGGGGAGCTCGAGCTGGATCTGGACGATCCCCTCGTCGGCCTGCGGGAGGAATTCTCCCCCCACGAACTGTGTGGCGATCCCCAGGGAGCCCACGAAGAAGACCAGGACCATTCCGATAACGATCCACCCATTTCGTGCTCGGGCCAGGGCCCACCCCAGTCCGCCCCGGTACGACTGGAGGAGGCCGTCATAGCCCCGGTCCCACCGGGACCAGATGGGGCCGAGCCAGCTTCGCCGGCTCCGCTCGGACTCTCCGCTTCGGAGGATTCGGGCGGCCAGGAGGGGTGCCAGGATGAAGGAGATGAGAAGCGAGAAGATGGTGGCGAAGACCACGGTCAGCCCGAAGGCATAGAAGAACTGCCCCAGGATCCCCTCCATGAATGCGATGGGGGTGAAGACCACCACATTGGTCAGCGCCGAGGCCGCCACCGCGATCCCGATCTCCGCCGTGCCCTCCTCCGCCGCCTCTGCGGGGGTCGCCCCCTGGTCCAGGTACCGGTAGATGTTCTCCAGCACGACGATGGTGTTGGTCACCAGGATCCCCACCGTCACCCCGAGCGCCAGGAGCGTCATCACATTGAGGCTGAAGCCCCAGAGGTCCAGCAGGAGGAAGGTGGAGATGATGGTGGCCGGCATGGTCACCGCGGCGATCAGCGTCCCCCGCCAGGAGTGGAGGAAGAGGAAGAGGATCATCGTGGTGAGGATGATCCCGAAGATGATGGCGGTGAGCACATCGAGGATGGCGTCGCGAATGAAGACGCTCCCGTCCTGCACCACCGTGAGCTCCGCCTCGGGGGGGAGGAGATCGGCGCGGATCCGGTCGAGTTCGGCGAGGAGGCGGTCGACGGTCTCGACGGTGTTGGCATCGGTCTGGCGCTGCACCGAGATGGAGACACTCGCCTCCCGCTGTGATCGGGCAACCTGCTCGCGGTCGCCGTAGCCGTCGCGGACGGTGGCGAGCTCCGAGAGGGGGATCGTCTCTCCTTCGGCAATGAAGAGCCGGAGCTCCTCGATCTCCTGGATCGAACGGTATTCGCCCACCACCCGCACCGAGATCTGGCTCTCCGGCTCGCGGAGGGCGCCTCCGGGCACGGTGAGGTTCTCGGCCCGGAGGAGGTCGACGATCTGCGGGAGGGTCACATCGTAGGCATCGAGGCGGTCCGGATGGACGATGACCTCGACCTCACGGGTACGGCCTCCCACGATGCTGATATCGGCCACGCCCTCCACCCGGGAGAGACGCTCCCGGATCTGGTCGTCGGCCAGCTCGAAGAGGAGGTCGGCACCCTGGGGACCCGAGAGGGCCACATTCAGGATCGGGAAGGCATCGAAGTCGAACTTCTGGATGATGGGCGGATCGGCGCCGTCGGGGAGCATGGCCCGGATGGCGTCGACCTGGTCCTTCACATCGATGGCGGCGAGGTCCGCATCCACATCCAGGTCGAACTGGAGGATGACGATGGAGATGTTCTCGCGCGAGAAGGAGGTGAGCTCGTCGAGGTTCGCGATGTTCGACACCGCGTCCTCGATGGGCTCCGTGACCTGCACCTCGATCTCGGCGGGTCCGGCACCCGGGTAGGCGGTGGTGATGCTCACCACCGGGAACTCCACATCCGGATAGAGGTCCGTGCGGAGCTGGAAGAAGGAGAAGGAGCCGAGGACGATGAAGACCACGATGAGCATCGTGGCCAGCACCGGCCTCTGAACGGCGAGCCGGGGAAGGAATCGGAAGATCATCAGTCCACCACCCGGACCCGGGCACCTTCGGAGAGGAGTGAGGCGCCTTCCACCACCACCTGTTCACCGGGTTCGAGACCGGCGATGATCTCGATCCGCTCGTCGTTGCGGAGGCCCACCTCCACCTCGCGGAACTCGACGGTGTCGTCATTGGAGAGGACCCAGACTCCGGTGTCGTCGCGGAGGGCGGCGCGTGGGATCATCACCACGTTGTCGGCGCCGGCCACCCGGATCCGGACGGTGACCAGGGTGCCGGGCCTGAGGGAGGCGCTGCCGGAGAAGCGGGTCTCCACCTCGACGAGCCGGGTCATGGCACTCGCCTGGATCGAGATCCGGTCGACGACGCCCCGGTCCTCGGTACCGGCGACCTCGGCCACCATCCCCCGCTCGATCTCGGAGGCCTGCCGCTCGCTGATGCGAAGGGGGATCCGGTACCAGGAGTCGTCGACGACCCGGACGAGGGGGTCACCGGCGGCGGGGAAGGAGCCGACGCGGGCAGGCACCTCGGAAACGACACCCGAGATGGGAGCGATCCCTCCCTGGACCTCGGAGACTGACGCCACATCGGCCTCGGCGAGTTCGAGGGCGGTGAGGGCATCTTCCCAGTCCTGGTCGGAGAGGGCACCGGCCTCCCAGAGGGGCCGGAGGCGCTCGACGGAGCGCTCGGCCTGGCGGTATGCCGCCTCGGCCTGGCGGATGCGGGCGTCGGTGCCCTGGCCGGCCTGGCGTACCAGGAGCTGTCCCTGGCTCACCCGGTCCCCGACCGAGACCCGGATCTCGCGGATCTCGTCGTCGCTCCGGGCGCGGATCACCGCCTCGCGCTCACCGGTCACGGTGCCCGAGAAGCGGAGCCACCGTTCCAGGTCGCCTCGCTCGACCTCGGTGACCACTACCGGGATCCCCTGCGAGGAACGGATCTCGTCGATGGTCTCGGCGGGCTCCTCGTCGGCGGAGAGCTGGATGATTCGGACCACGAAGATCACGAGGATCACGAGCCCGATGGTGGAGAGAACCCAGCCGGTCTTTCCCATGCGTATCATGATGTCAGCCGTTCGTCTGGTCGTGTTCGGAAGGGGACGCCGCACCCTCGGGCGCAGGGCCCGAGGCTTCGCGAATGCGGGGCGCGAGGAGGGAGATCCCTCCCCCACTCACCCGCTCGAGGCGGGCCAGGGCGTCCACATAGTTCAGGAGCGATTCGACCTCGTTCACCCTCGCCTGCTGGAGGTTCAGGCGGGCATTGGAGAGTTCGAGGGCGGTGGCGGAGCCGGCGGCGAAGCGGAGCTCGGCGAGTTCGAGGGCCCGGTCGGCCTGCTCGACGGTGCCGCGGCGTGCTTCCACCTGGGTGAGTGAGGCGTCGAACTCGGCCATCACCTGGTCGAATTCCAGGAGGAGCCCCTCCTCGGCCTGGCGGTATTCGAGTTCGGACTGCCGCACGCCGGAGCGCGCCTCGGCGACCTCGGCCCGGGTCCGGAAGCCATTGAAAATGGGGACCGAGAGCTGTACCCCCACGACCCAGTCCTCCCGCCATTCGTCCTGGGGGAAGACGGTGGTGGGGAAGGACTGGTAGCCGAATTCCGCGAAGGCGGCTGCGGTGGGCCGGTACCCTGCGCGGGCGAGGCGGACCTGGTCCTCCTCGATCCGGATCATCTCTTCGGCGGCCCGAAGGGCGGCGCGGTCGCGGACGGCCGCCTCGAGGGCCTCCCGGTCCACGTCGAGGAGCTCTGCCTCGAGTTCGGTGGTGAGCTCGAGGGGCTGGTCCCTGGGGAGGTTCACCAGCCGCCGCAGGTTCTGGAGGGCGAGGCGGGCGCCATTCGTGGCGTCGACGATCGCCGGCTCCAGGTTGTCGCGCTCCACCCGGGCGGTGAGGACATCGAGTTCCGAGGCCACCCCCTGGCGCTCGAAGTCCTCCACTTCACGGAGCTGTCGGTCGGCGAGTTCCCACGCTTCCTCGGCGATCTCGATGAGGAGGGTCGTGAAGACGGACTGGAAGTAGGCCTGGCGCACCTCCTGGGAGAGCTCGGCCCGGACCTCTTCCAACTCGTACTGGAGGAGGCTCCGGACCCGGTCCGCGATGTCGAGCCCGATGCTCACCTGTCCGGCGGCGTAGAGGGTCTGGTTGATGGAGAGCGAGGCGATCCAGGTGTTGGGGCGCCCGAAGGGGAGGCCGGCGAAGGGGTCCTCCCCGTCCATCCCGTTGTCGGGAGGGGCCGCCCCACCCAGGTCGTCGAAGATGCTGCGAAGCTGGCGGTTGTAGGTGAGGTTCCCCGAGACCTGGGGGAGCGCACCGGAACGGACCTGGGTGATCTCCTCTTCGGCCTGGATGATGGACTCCCGGACGAGCTGGACCTCTTCACCGGTTTCCAGGGCACGTTCCACCGCCTGGTCCAGCGAGAGCCGCAGGGTGTCGGCGGGGGTCTGTGCAGACACCCAGAGAGGAAGGAGGAGTGCCAGTCCGGCTCCGACTCCGACCACGCGTATCCGTTGTGCGATCACCGGCCCCTCCCTCGCTTCTTCGCCTGTTCGAGTTCGGCCTCGGCCCGTTCGACCGAGGCCCGTGTATCTTCGTCCGCCGCGTCGGCGGCTTCCAGCTCCCGTTCGGCCCAGCGTACGTTGATGGCCTCCAACTCCTTCACCAGGAAGGAGTGGAAGGCGTGCATCCGGTCGATGCGACGCCGGCCCACCTCGTACGACGGGGGCAGCTCCTTCGAGGTTTCCTCGAGGATCCGGTTGAACTCCTCCATCTGTTTTCTCACCACGTCGAGGCTCCGGAAGAAGACGTCGGGCGCGATCCGGTAGTAGTCCCTCCGGTCTCCCGGCAGGGAGGTCCGCTCGACGAATCCCCACCGCTCCAGGAGTCGGCAATTGGTGGATGTCGATGCCTTGCTCACCTGGAGCTTGTCGGCCAGCTCCTCCAGCGAGGCCGGAGCCTCGCTCAGGAGGAGGAACGCCTTGATGCGACCGGCGATCCGGGGCAGGCCATCGTTCTCGAAATGGAGCCCCATGCGTTCAATGAACGACTGGGCCGCGTGCGGAATCGACATCTCACTCCTGAAAGGGCCGTTGAAGAGGGCAGGGGCCACCGGGGCATGGCCGTTCGCGACCCGCACGGAATGGGCGCGGGTGCTCCGGGGCAAGGCCGACCAGAGTTCGGTGTATTCGGAATATACAGTATGTGACAAATGGTGCAACCCATCGGGCCCAACCCCGGGCTCGGCGGTCGGGTGCGGGGTCCACCCGCACCTTCGCAAAACGTGGATTCCATCGGTCGGGGTTGGATCGCAGGCCTCAATTGCAGTAGACTGCGTTCGCATACAATGCGATGCGGGGTCGCACTCCCGCAGTCCCCCACCCTCGAACGGAGGCCGTACTTGAGCGAAGGCCCTCAACTTCCGGGTGACGGCAAGGAGGCCGGAAGCAGCGGTCGCCAGCTCAGCCGTGACCTCGGCTTCTTCGCCGTCTTCACCACGGCGACGGGCACGATGATCGGGGCGGGGATCTTCATCCTGCCCGGTGTGGCCGCGGCGGGGGCAGGGCCCGGTGCCGCCCTCTCCTTCCTCTTCGCTGGACTGATCACCTCCATCGCCGCCATGAGCGTGTCCGAGCTCGCGACGGCGATGCCGAAGGCGGGGGGCGACTACTACTTCGTGAGCCGGGCCGCCGGGCCCCTGGTGGGGACGATGGTGGGCCTGGGAGCGTGGCTGGCCCTGGTCCTGAAGGGCTCCTTTGCCCTGGTGGGGCTCGGTCAGTACGTCTTCCACTTCTCGCCCATCCCCATCCTGGCCACCGCGGCGGCGGGCGGG
>SLSF01000014.1 GCA_007130605.1 Gemmatimonadota bacterium
ACGCCGTGGGGGTGACCCCCGAGGTCCGGGGACAGCTCACCTTCACCCCCGACGGGCGGGTGGACGGCTCGGCCTCGGAGTTCGTCATCGGCCTGGCTGCCCTCGAGAGCGACAGCGACCGCCGCGACAACTTCCTCCGGCGGAACACCCTGGCCACCGACACCCACCCCGACGCCCGCTTCCAGCCCCGTGAGATCCGGGGCCTCGATCTGCCCGCCATGCTCGAAGTCGCCGCCGCCAACGGGGGTGGGGTCATGGAGGTGGAATTCGAGATGGTGGGCGACATGACGGTCCGCGAAGCCACCCGCCAGGTGGTCTGGACCGTCCGGGCCGAACTGGGCGAGGGCGCGGTGCGGGGGCAGGCTCGCACCGCCTTTACCTTCGGCGACTTCGACCTCGAAATCCCCAGCGTGGGCTCGGTGCTGAGCATCAACGACGACATCCGCCTGGAATTCGACTTCCACCTGGTCCCGGCAGGCGACTGACGCCCCGTCTCCGCCGCCGGTGACCCCGGCGGGAGCAGGGCGCGCCTCCGGACCTTCCCCGAACCGATCCCGATGCCATGGCCACCACCGCAGAATCCGAAGCCAGAAAGGCGCTGAACCGTCTCACCCGGGCCCTCGAGAAGAGTCGACGGGAACTCGAGAGCCTCCAGGGGGCGATCCGCCACGCCGAGGGAGAGGACTTTCCAAAGGACGCGTACAGCGAGGCCGAGGCGGCGCTCGAACGGCTCCTGGACTTCGGGCGCGAAGAAGGGGCGCGGCTCCAGGCGAAGATCCTCCAGTCCGGGGGACTCGAGCCGGGCCGGGTCCGGAGATCCTCCTCCTGAGGGGAGGCGCACCCGTGCTCGCCCGGGATCTCATCCGGTGGATGGCCACCTCGGTCGCCCCTGGCGCCCGGCGAGACGAAGATGCCTTCAACGTTCTGGCCCTCCGTGTCCTGCGGTACCAGGCGGAGGAGAATCCGGTCTGCCGGGCGCTCCTCGGGAGCCGGGGACTCGACCCCCACACCCTCGAGCGCTGGCAGGACTTTCCCCTGGTGCCCACCCGCGCCTTCCGGGACTTCCCGGTGTTCTGCGGGGCGCCCGGTACCGAGGCGCTCCACTTCCTCACCAGTGGCACGACCGGGGGGCCGTCGGCCCGGGGGGTGCACCGGGTCCGCGACCCGGAGCTCTACCGGCAGTCGCTCCTCCTTCAGGGGGCGCGGTACCTGCAGGCGGGGTCGGGATCATCCGAGTCCCGAGATTCCGCCCAGGCAGGATGGGGAGCCCATGGGGGACCTCCGGCACCCGCTCCGCTCCGGGTCCTGGCCCTTCTTCCTCCTCCGGAGGCCCGCCCCGACTCCTCGCTGGTGCACATGACGGGGGTCTTCCACGACACCTGGGATGACGGGGGGGGCGGCTTCTTCGCCGACGCGGAGTGGGCCCTCGATCTGGTGGGCTTCGGGCGGGCCCTTGCGGAGGCCGCCGAAGCGGGAGTCCCGGTTCTGGCGGCAGGGACCGCCTTCGCCTGGGTTCACTGGCTCGACGGCACGGACGGCTCATCGCCCCCCCTCCCGGACGGGAGCCTCCTGGTGGAGACCGGAGGCTTCAAGGGCCGAAGCCGCGAGGTACCCCGCGAGACCCTCTACGACGAGCTCTCCCGTGCGCTCCACCTCCCCCTCCAACGGATGGTGAACGAGTACGGGATGACCGAGATGCTCTCCCAGTTCTACGAGCCCGTCGACCGCCTCGGCGATGTCGGGCTCGCGGCGCGCTTCCACGAGGGCCCGCCCTGGGTGCGGACCCGGATCCTCGATCCCGTCACCCTCGAGCCGGTGGCCCCGGGGGAGCCGGGCCTCCTGGCGCATCTCGACCTGGCGAATCTCCACTCGGCGTCGCACCTCCTCACCGAAGATCTGGGCATCGAGGTCACCGATCTCGCTCCCGATCCCGACCGCCCTCGCGGCTCCGCATTCCGCCTCCTGGGGCGACGCCCGGGGGCGGTGCCCAGGGGTTGCTCTCTCGCCATGGAGGAGCTGGTGGAGGCGCGCGGGTCAAGTTGGGCGGGCCGGCCGGAGGTGGAGGCAGGATCGGAGTCGGGTCGGGGGTCCGCGCCGGGGTCGGGGGGCTCGTCGTGAGCGTCGAGTCTTCTGGTGGGTTCGGTGACGCGCGCGAATTCGATGGCGCGCGTGACCTGGAGGGCGCGCGTGACCTGGACGAAGCGCGCGACCTGATCCGCCGCCTCCGTGACGACGGGGGGCCGGAGCTGCGTAGGCGGCCGGTGGGCTCCCTGACCGAGACCCTGGGCCAGGTGGGGAGGCGCTTCCTGGACCCCGACGACCCCCTTCGTCGGGAGGCCCTGGAGCGGATCCCGGAGGACGCCGGACTCTCCCCCGAGATGGCCGAGGTGGTCGTCGACGGGATGGCGC
Organism: Gemmatimonadota bacterium; assembly: GCA_007130605.1. Lineage (GTDB taxonomy): Bacteria > Gemmatimonadota > Gemmatimonadetes > Longimicrobiales > Gaopeijiaceae > SLBA01. The sequence goes on from SLSF01000014.1 coordinate 2,410, forward strand.
GGGACTGGACTCCGGAGCGCCTCGAGGCCCTCGTCCGGAGCGACCTTCCCGACCCCGCCGCGCTCGACGGACCGGTGACCGGCCCGGGCGGGGACCGCACGCAGGCGGTGGGAGACCGTTTCGCCTTCCACCTGGCTTCGGGGAGTGTACCCGGGGTCGGGGCGACCTCGCTCCTTCGTTCGCTCCTGGTGAAGACTCCCCTCCTCCTGAAGCCGGGGTGGGGGGACCGGGTGCTTCCTGAGCTCGTGGCGCGGGGGATCGGGGAGGCCGATCCGGCGCTGGCCGAGGCGTGCGCCGTCGTCTACTGGCCCGGGGGCTCACGGCCCCCCATCGAAGAGGCGGCCTTCGAGGCGGCGGAGCGAGTCGTGGTCTACGGGGGGGCGGAGACCATTCGGCAGGTGCGGGCCCGGCTTCCTGCGGACTGTCCCCTGGTGGCGTATGGCCACCGGGTGTCGGTGGGGCTCGTCTCCCGCGAGGGGCTCGATGCGGACTTCGAAGGCCTGGCCCATGCGGCGGCCCGGGCGGTCGCGCTCTTCGACCAGCGGGGGTGCGTCTCGCCCCACATGGTCTGGGTGGAAGAAGGTGGGATGCGGGCCCCGGCAGAGTGGGCGGAGGCGGTTGCTGCCGCCAGCGAAGCGGTGGCCCGGGAGCTCCCGCCCGGGGCCCTCGATCCCACCGAGGCGAGCCGGATCCAGCAGGTGCGAGCGAGCCTGGAAGTGCGCGCAGCCATGGACTCAGGGGGGCCGTCCCATGGTCCGGGCGCTGACGCGGACCCGGGTGCCGGCCCTGACCGGAATGCTGCCCATGGCCGGAATGCTGACTACGGCCGGGGGCCCGCCCCTTCCGACGGGCTTCGGCTCTGGACCGGCCGCGACCTCGCCTGGACGGTGGTCCACGCCCCCGATCCGGCCTTCGTCCCGTCGTGCCTGGGGCGGACCCTCCGGATCGCACCTGTCGATGATCTCGCCCGGGTCCCCCGCCTTCTCGCTCCCCACCGGAGTGTCCTGCAGTCGGCGGCGCTGGAGTGCGGGCCGGATGGTGATGGAGCGGGGTCCCGTCGGGACGCGCTCGCGCGGCAGCTCGCCCACGTGGGCATCACCCGAGTCACCACCTTCGCCCGACAGCCCTGGCCCCCGGCATGGTGGCGGCACGACGGGCGCGGGCCCCTCGAGGTGCTGCTCCGGTGGGTCTCGATGGAAGGGGACGGCTGACCCCCCGAGGGGGGGAGGGTCTCGGGGGGCGGAGGCGTGTGCCTGCCGCCACCCGATGGGGATGACGTCCGCCCGCCCTCAGTCCCGAACGATGGTCCTGCCGTACCAACCGATATCGATGGGGGGGCCGACGAACCCCAGTCGCTCGACTCTCGGGTCACACCGAAGAAGAGGGACCGCCTGGTCCGGAATGTGAGCCGAGAACCCGTCAAGGTATCCAAAATCAAACAGAATTCGGATCTCGAAACCAAAGGTTGCGGCAAGTTCGGGGGCAGCGACACTCGGGTCCACCTGCGGGTGGAAGCGCACGCGGTACCGATCCGGCCGTCGTTTCATGTGGAGAACATGGTGTCGGGCGACGTACCGTCGGGATGATTGCCCCCGTGGCCACACGATGATATCTTTTTGACACCAACCGTCAACCGTCTTGCTACCCGCGGAGGAGAACATGGCTACGAAGACCGCGCAGATCAACTTGCGCTTGCCGGCGGATCTGGATGACTGGCTTTCGGAGCGCGCTGGCGGAAGCCGAAGGAAGCCGGCGTTCGTCCGGGACCTGCTGGAGCGTGAGCGTGCGAAGGAAGAAGAGGTCGAGATGCAGGCGATGTTCGATCGCGCATGGGACAGTCTTGCGCCGGAAGAGCGAGAGGTGGAGCAGCGTGAGCGCGAAGCCCTGCTCGACGCGTACGCCCGGAACGAGGAGTCGTGACCCCGTATCGGTCACGGCCCCGGACGGGCGAACCGCCCACGGCTCTTCGCGGTGAGATCTGGGAGGTCGACCTCGATCCCCGGAAGGGGCGGGAACAGGCAGGGCTCCGGCCCTGTCTCATTGTTTCGACGGACGGCTTGAACCGATCCAGGTTCGGAACCGTGATTGTGTGCCCCATCACCACCACCCATCGGAAAAGCTTCAAGTGGCGTCCGGGGCTGATTCCTGCGGACCTCCGAATCGCTGACGCCACCTGGAAGGCGAAGCCGCACTGGGTCGAAACGGACCAGATCGTCACCATCGACCGTGCCGAGCGTCTGCTTCGGCATCTGGCGACCCTGACGAACCCCGAGAAGAGTAGGGAGGTCGATTCCTGGCTTCGCCGCTTGATCCTCCCGCAACGGGGGTGAGTCTGTCGACGGCCCTGGCAACGCCGGGGCCCTTGTCCGCCCTTCCCACGGCTCGGGATCTCTGGACCCCGCGGGGAGGGGAGGTTATGGTGCGGATCCGATGCTCGGTGACTCGCCCCGCGCCAGGCATCGAATGTCCGGCATGTGCCGGAGCGCCACCGCCTGCGGGGCTGACGAAGGTGCCACCATGCCCGAACTGAAGCGAACCGGTCCGACCCTCGCCGTTCTCCTCTTCGCCCTGACGATTTCCCTGACCGGTTGTGGCGAAGATGCGTCGGAGCCCGGCGAGCTCGATGTGCCCGCCTCGGAGGCCGATCCGACCCCCCTCGAGACGGCCCACGATCACGAGCAGGAGGGAGCGCCCTCGGTCTACGGCGAGGTGACCTTCGCCACCTCGTGCGCGGCCGAGGTCCAGGAGGACTTCGAGCGGGGCGTCGCCCTCCTCCACTCCTTCTACTTTCCCGCCGCCCGCGAGACCTTCGAGGGCGTCGCGGCTGCGGATCCCGACTGCGCCATGGCCCACTGGGGCCTCGCCATGGCGGCCCGGGGCAACCCCTTCGCCGGCGGGATCGGAGATGGGGCGGCGCGCCAGGGGCTCGAGGCAACGGAGCGGGCCCTGGCCCTCGATCCCCCCACCGAGCGGGAGCGGGGCTACATCGAGGCGGTGGCCCATCTCTATCGCGACGCCGACCAGGTGGAGTGGCGGACCCGGGCGCTCCAGTACGAAGAGGCGATGGATGCCCTCCGCCAGACGCATCCCGAAGACCTCGAAGCGACCATCTTCTACGCCCGCGAAGTCACCGCCAACGCCTCGCCGGCCGACCGGACCTTCGAACGTCAGCTCCGCGCCGGCGAGATCATGGAGCCCCTCTTCGAGGCACACCCCCGGCACCCCGGGCTCGCCCACTACATCATCCACGCCTACGACGCTCCCCCCATCGCCGAGCGGGGTCTCCCGGCGGCGCACGCCTACGCCGAGATCGCGCCCGACGCCCCGCACGCCCTCCACATGCCCTCCCACATCTTCACCCGCATGGGGTACTGGGAGGAGTCCATCGAGACGAACCGGCGCTCCGCCGATGCGGCGGGCCCCGACTCCTTCGATCGGCTCCACGCCTGGGACTACATGGTCTACGGTCACCTGCAGCTCGGGGAGTTCGAGGCGGCCGACTCCGTTGCCGCCGAGGGCCGGGCGCTCGCCGAGCGGGCCGGAATGAGCACCCTTCCGTACAACGCGCAGGCCATGGAGGCCCGGGTCCTTCTGGAGCGGGACCGGTGGGAAGAGGCCGCCGACCTCGAGATCCGGGCCGCTCCCGACAGCCCCGTCGAGGCGGTGGTCCGCTTCGCCCGGGGGCTCGGCGCCGTTCGTTCCGGGCACCTCGACCAGGCCCGTGAAGAGGCCGATGCCCTGGCCCGCGTCCGCGATGCCCTCCACGAGGGAGGCGAGGCGGACTGGGCGGAGCGCACCGAGGCGCAGCGGCTCGCCGTCGCCGCCTGGATCCTCCACGCCGAGGGAGAGATCGACGAGGCCCTCCGGAAGGCCGAAGAGGGCGCGGCACTCGAGGAGCGGGTCGAGAAGCATCCGGTGACCCCGGGGCCGCTGATCCCCGCCCGGGAGCTCCAGGGCGACCTTCTCCTGGAACTCGGACGGAGCGATGAGGCGCTTCAGGCGTATGAACGGACACTGGAACGTGAACCGAACCGGGCCCGTACCGAGGCCGCGATCCGCCGGGCGGGCGGAGAGGTGAACCGATGACCGACCGAACCCCGAACCTCCTCCTCACCGGACTCCTTCTGGCTCTCCTTGCCGTCGGGTGCCAGGGGGACGGGGCCGAGGTGCCGCCTGCCGACGCCGCCGACCCGGCGTCGACCACCGATGCCCCGCCCCCGCCCACCGACGGGCTTACCACGGTGGTGGACCGGCTCCCCCTTCCCGATCCCGCCACCGGGCCGGCCGCCGAGCCCAACCTCTTCGCGGCCTCCGACGGCCGGGTCCATGTCACCTGGTTCGAGCGGCTGGACGACGCGGACTATGCCTTGCGGTTCGCCACCCTGGAGCCCGGGGGAGAGACGTGGAGTGCGCCCCGCACCATCGTGGAGCGCCAGGACTTCTTCGTGAACTGGGCCGACTTCCCCTCGATCCACGAACTCCCCGACGGGACCCTGGCGGCGCACTGGCTTCTCCGGACCGG
>SLSF01000187.1 GCA_007130605.1 Gemmatimonadota bacterium
GAAGGTCACCGGGAGGCCCATGCCGCCGAAGAGCTCCGGTGCGTCCTGCAGGTGGAAGTGGAGGTGGGGTTCACTGCTGTGGCCGCTGTGCCCGCAGCGCCCGATGGGCTGACCCTGCTCGACCCGGTCTCCGGGCTCCACCTGGAGGCTTCCGGGGACCAGGTGTGCGTACAGGCCGTACTCGCCTTCGGCGTGCCGGATGAGGACATGGTTCCCGATGAAGCTCCGGGCGAGGAAGTCGCAGAACCCGAATCCCACCAGGGGCGCGTCCGAGATCCGTCCCTCGACCCGCACGACCGCACCATCGGCTGCGGCGAGGATGGGTTCATCGTAGCAGAGGTACTCCTCCAGACGGATCCCCTTCCCCCGGTGGCGGCGCAGTTCCCCGTCGACCTTCACGAAGTCCAGTGCGAAGCGCTGGCCCAGGATGTCCCAGGAGTGGGAAGTCTTCGGGGTCATGCCGCCATTGAAGACCCACCATTCGCCCTCGAAGGGCAGTCGGTACTCCACCTTGTTGGTGTACGAGGTCCCACTCGTAGCGCGCTCCTTCTCGCGCGCCTGGAGCCGCCCATTCCAGGTGATCTGGCGGACCATCTGCGCGAACTGGAAGGGGTTCAGGAGAGCGAGGGCGCCGGTCACCGTGAAGGTGAGGGCGAAGAGACCGCCTCCGACCCACCGCCCGAGAGAGGCCAGCGGGCCGGAGAGCGGCCACTCGGATCGGTCCGGCGGGGCATCGTCGGGGAAGTCCGCATCGGTCCGGGTTCTCCGCGAACGTATCCATGACACCCCGGCGTAGAGCCCGAAGTAGAGGACGAGTACGGCGAAGCTGTGCATCCGCAGGCCAAGGACCTCCTGGGTCGTGACCACGACGAGAGCGGTGATGCCCAGCGAGATGAGGATGTTGGTCATGGAGCACGCATGGGGAGTTGATCGAGCGGATTGCCGGTGGATCAGGCGGGTGGCCGGCAGACAGGCGGGAGGCCGGTAGACCGGCGCGCGACCGGTGGAGCGGCTCCGAGGACCCATCGTCGAATTTCGGCACACCCGTTCGTTGGAAGTATGAGGTGGGGTGGGTGCCTTGCAAGGGGTCGGGCACTCGCACCACCGTGTGAATCGACGACCCCGGAGGAGCGATGCCATGACCGATGAACTCGAGATCCTGGAGACTTCCCCGCAGCGAGCGGCGGTGATCCACCTGACGATCCCCCGCACCGAAATGCAGGAGGCCTTCCCCAGCGCGATCCACGAGATCCTGGGGGCCCTCGAAGAGCAGGGGATGGCCCCCGCCGGGCCTCCCTACGCCCGGCACTTCCGACTGCACCCGGAGACCTTCGACTTCGAGGTCGGCTTTCCCATCGACGGAGCGGTGGAGCCCCGGGGGAGGGTGGAGCCGGGGGAGCTTCCCGCCGCGCGCGTGGTGCAGACGATCCATCGGGGTGCGTACGAGGGCCTCCCCGGTGCCTGGAGGGCCTTTCATGGGGAGATTCGTGCCCGTGAGCTCCCGGTGGGTGACGAGTTCCGGGAGCGTTACGTGGTGGGCCCCGAGGCCGGCCCCGATCCGGAGGGCTGGCGGACGGAGTTGAGTTGGGTCCTGGGCTGACCGGAGGTCCTACTCCCGCCGGTCCGCCTCCCACCACACCAGGCCGAGGAGGCCCACCGCCCAGGCCCACGAGGGGAGGAGGGTGGCGCCATCATCGAACACCATGGCAGTCACCAGGACCCGTCCAGGCGACCACGCGCCCTCGAAGAGCCCGATCCGGATGATTTCCGTTCCCACCACCGAGCCCAGCGACATGAAGAGGAAGTGGAGCGCGGTGGCGATCCCCCAGAAGAGAAGGAAGGGGAGGAGCACTCGGCCCAGACGGAGGGCGAGGAAGGATCCGATGAGGTAGGTCGCCGCGAGGCCTCCGAGGACGGTGAGCCATCCACTGAGTCCGGTGAAGAGGGGTCCCGTTCCCCCGCCCCCCCAGGGACCGGATGCGTCCTGCAGGGCCGGAAGGGTCAGATGGAGGGTGGCGGCAACGAGGGCGACAGCGAGATAGGTCAGGAGGGGAAGCACCGCGCCGGCCAGGAGCCGGCCAAGTCGGTGCGTCCGCCGGGCGACCGGAAGGACATCGAGGGCCTCCCGCCCGCCCGGCGGGAGATTCCGCCAGACCGCATCCGGCCAGAGGAGGGCGAAGAGGAAGACGATGGAGGCCAGGGCGGTGAAGGTGATCTGGGTTTCCAGCATCACCTCGCCAAGGGCGTCGGCGCCGAGCCACACGCGGAGGGAGAGGATCAGGAGGATGAGCCCGAGGCCCGCCAGCGCGATCCACGCCACCGGGAACTCCCGCACCAGGATGCGGAGATGGATCCGGACGACCTCCGGGAAGGAGGGCCCCCCTCTCTCGGAAGTGTGGATGGCGGGGGTGCGTGCGGAGCCGTTCATCGGGGGTCTCCCGTGGCGGGGGCATTCGGCGAGAGGTAGGCGAGGACCGCCTCGGCGGGAGTGAGGGTGTCGAGGGAGAGGAGGTCGAGGCCGGTGTCGGTGGCCCAGCCCCGAATGGCCTCCTCGGACCCCCGGAGAACCCAGCGTTCGGAGCCCATCTGCGATCCTTCGCGGCGGATGAGGGACGGGGTACGGTCGGTCCTTTGGAGGGTTGGTTCGGCCGCGGAGGGAGTGGGGTCGGTCGCTGCCGGGGATGGACCGGTCCCCGCTGGGGTTGGGTCGCCCCCGGGGGGCGTTGGCGGAGCTTCCCCTCCCCGAAACTCGATTCGGAAGAGGGTGCGGCGGAGGGTGTCGACGGATTCGGCCACGCGGACCTGTCCGCGCTTCAGGACGACGAGGCGGTCCGCGAGCCCCTGGGCCTCGGCGACCACATGGGTGCAGTAGAGGGCGGTGGCACCGGTCTCGGCCAGGTGGGTGGCGAGGAGCGAAAGGACCCGCTCGCGCCCCACCGGATCGAGGCCGTCGGTGGGCTCGTCGAGAAGGAGGAGGGGAGGGCGGTGCGCGAGGGCGGCGGTGATCTGCACCCGGCGGCGCTGACCCTTGGAGAGCTCCCGCCACCGCTGGTTTCGGGGGAGTTCGAGCTCGGTGGCGAGGGTCTCGGCGTACTCCGGATCCCAGGTGGGGCGGAAGCGGGACTGGAAGTCGAGGACCTCGCGGACCCGGAGCATGGGGAAGGGGAAGTCGAGCTCCTCGGGGAGGAAACCGGTGGCGGCCCGGACCGGCACCTGCGCGTCGACGGGGTCGAGATCGAAGACCTGGACCCGGCCCGACTGGCGCGACGCCAGATCCAGGAGGATGCGAAGGAGGGTGGTCTTGCCCGCGCCATTGGGACCGGCGAGGAGGGTGACGCTCCCCGGTGGGACCTCGAAGGAGACCCCCGAGAGGGCCACGACCGAAGGGTAGCGCTTCACGACGTCCTCGAGGTGGAGGGCCGGCGGGGTGTCGGGGGGGCGGGTCGGGTCAGGAAGCATCGTCGGAATCCGGGTTCGGGGCTGGGGCTGGGTCTGGAGTGGGGGGGAGGGCCTCGTGGAGGGCCTCCATGAAGGCATCGGGAGAGAGGCCGGCACGGGCCGCTTCGCGCAGGCAGCGGTGGGCGAGTTCCCGTGCGACCTCTCGGCTCACCTCGCTCGAGCGGACACCCGGTGCCACGAAGGTCCCCTGCCCCCGGCGGACCTCGACGACCCCTTCGCGCTCGAGCTCCCGGTACGCCTGCAGGACGGTGTTCGGGTTGATCCGGAGGGCGCCTGCGAGTTCGCGCACCGAGGGGAGGGAGTCGCCGGGGGGGAGGAGCCCGCACGAGACGGCCCGACGCACCTCGTCGACGATCTGGACGTAGAGGGGGCGGGGATCCGAGGGATTCACCCTGAGGGGTCCGTAGCTGAGGGTCACCGGGCCGTGGGGTTGGGGTGTGGTTGGGGTGCGAGGGGTGTGCCGGGGAGGTCAGGCCGCGCCGATCGCGCTGCGGAGATCGCGCTGCGGAGATCCCGCTGTGGAGATCCTGCGGCACCCGTCGGTTGTGTCTGTCTGAGTGTATTAGGTGACCGATACACCAATACAATAATGGGGTGGGTGTGGGGATGGCGCAAGGGGTGGTTCGGAGGGGGGCACGTCCGGGATGTCCGAAGGGATTCGGGGCAGGGACCTCCCGCGACATGACGAGGGCCTCGGGGATGGGTGCGCCCGTGACCCTGCAAGGGCTTCGGAGCGGCGGCTGAGGGTTCGCCGAACCCGGCCGCCCTGCCCTCAGCCTCGGCTCTCCGCCGGCCGCGCGGTCCGCTCCACCGCCTCCATGATGGGACCGATCCGCACCTTGTTCGTGAACCACACCACCTCACCGGCCACCTCGCCCGCAATGTCGTCGAAGGAGCCCCCTTCGTCGCCCTCGGGTTGCCCGGTGGCCAGGCCCCGGAAGATGACCAGGACCAGGTGGTCGAGTCCGGCCGCCCTGAGCTTGCGCACCTTGCTCTCCAGGTACTCGGGCGTCCAGAAACCGACGAGCTCCACCAGCGCCTCCCGTCCGTCTTCGTGCCGGAGGGTGAAGTCGGGGAGGAAGATTTCGCCTGCGATCGCGACCGGGACGTCCTCGCGGGTGAGGGTCCATCCGTCGCGCTCCGGGCCGAGTTTTCGGTGGAAGTCCTCGGCCAGGTCCTCTTCCCAGCGGGAGTCGTAGCGGGGGCGCCGGCCCCGGCCGGGGGTGATGGCGCGGGTGGGCCGGAGCCGGTAGTGGAGGGTTCGGTCGCCGTGCGCGATCCGAGCGTCGAGCCGCCATCCCCGGAGCCGGGAGAGGGCGGGCACGAGGCGGGCCAGCCGGGCCCCGTACCGCTGACGACGGACCACGTACGGTCCGGCAGGGCCGGTCAGGATCATCCGGTACCGGTTCCCACCCGCCGGCTCGAGGGTGTGCATGAGCCGGGCGAGCTTCACCGCGCGCACGATCTCCCGCCAGCCCTCCGCGGCCTCGATTCGCACCTCGACGGCATCGAGGAGGACCGCCTGCACGAGCCCGAGGTTGTAGCGGCGGAGGAGCCGGGCCGGAGAAAGCCGGGGCGCACGCACCAGTCGCACCGCGTCGGGGTCGTCGGCGTAGAGGAGGCGATCGACTTCGTCGACGGGAAGGTTCAGGGCGAGGGCGGCAGTCTCGTACGGGCGCCGCTCGTCGCCGGGCACCGGGGGCCACTCGGAGCCCCGCATGCGGAAGAGCGCGCGACGGATCTCCGGTGCGCGCTCGGCCCCCTCGGGAGGCCGGAAGCGAGCGAGAGAGAGGAGGGTGCGGGAGATTCCGTCCAGGCGGCGGGCGTCGCGGACCCGGCGCTCCTGGCGGCGGAGTCCCTCGGCCACGACGGCGCGCGGCCGGCCTTCGAGCCGTCGCATGAGCTTGAGAAGTCGTGCCAGGAAGGGTCGCACGCGATTCTGCGGGTCGAGGAGGAACTCCACCGCGAGCTCCCCGTCACGTTCGGTCAGGAAGGGGGCGACATGGGTACGCCTCAGCATGGCTACAGACCCAGCCCGAGCTGCCGCTCGCGGACCTGGCTCGCGGCCGACTTGCGCTTCTGCGAGGCAAAGAACTCGAAGGTGCCCGCCGCCACCACCTCGTAGAGGGAGGCGACCTGGTCCCCCTGCCGCCGGAGGATCCGGCCGAGCCGCTGTGCGTGCTGCCGCTTCCCACCCCGCGAGGTGTCCCCCAGGATGATGCCCAGCTTCGCCCCGGGCACATCCCACCCCTCGTCGAGCACCTGGATGCTGGCGAGAGCCCGGATTGCACCCTCGTCCATGGCGCGCAGGAGGTCGCGGCGCTCCCCGGCCGGGGTCCCGGCGCTCACCATGGGGATCGCGAAGCGGCGGGACACCGCCTCGGCGGCTGCGCGACTGCCGCAGAAGATCAGCGCCTGCTCGGCCGGATGCATGCGGAGGATGCGGGCGGCCTCGCGAAGCTTGCCCGCAGCGAGAGCCACGATCCGCTCCCGCTCCCGGAAGGCCCGAAAGGCACGGCGGGCCGCCGGAGAGCGTCGGGTCTCCGCCATGAAGAGGGGCCACCACTCGGCCTCCTCGGGACCGCTCTGCTCTGCACGCTCCCGGTAGCCACGCGCCTCGACGAAGGTGTGGTACCGGTGCTCGGCGGCCTGGTACCGGGCCTCCTCGTCGGGGTCCAGCGAGACGAAGCGGCGTTCGGTCACGAAGCTCGCCAGCTCCCGGTCCGCCATCTCTCCGATACTCCGCCGGTAGACCACCGGGCCCACCAGCCGCTCCAGCTCGGTGGCGGCGCCTGCGGGGTAGGTGGCCGTGAGGCCCAGACGGTGCGAGGCCGGTGCGATACGGAGCGCGTCGTGCCATCCCCGGGGGTCGCCGTGACGGGTGTCGGCCAGGTGATGGACCTCGTCGAGGATCAGAAGCCCGAACCGGGGACCTTCGCGCTCCAGGATCTGGAAGGCGGAGTGGTAGGTGGTGACCGTGATCCGGCGGGGGTCCTTCTCCTCGCCGTAGTACGCGCCTACCTGATCGACCCCGAAGGCGTCGGAGAGCTGGATGAACCATTGCGAGAGGAGGGCCCGGGTCGGGGCGATCACAAGGGTGCCCCGGGCGTGGTCGCGGATGGCCAGGAGGGCAATGAGGGTCTTTCCGGTGCCGGTGGGGAGGACCACCGTGCCCCGCCCTTCGGCCGCCTGCCAGCGGTGGAGGGCCTCGCGCTGGTAGTCGCGGGGGGTGCGGGTGTCGTGGAAGGCGTGGTCGAGGAGGTCCGATTCCGGAGCGGCGCCATCGATGCCGCGCTCCGCCGCCCAGCGCCGCAGCTCGGGGAGTCGCCATCCGGCCGCCACCCACGCCTCGATCCTCTCGTCCCACGACATCCAGTCCGGCGGATCGTCGGTGTTCCGGAGCACGGCGAGTCCGTCTCGGAACTCCAGGCGGGGGGTGGGGGGCATGGGGTCGC
>SLSF01000207.1 GCA_007130605.1 Gemmatimonadota bacterium
AACATTGCCGATTTGAGCACCACCCTGCCAACCTCGAGATTCGTTGAAGACAACAATTTTTTAAGACTCAACTCATTCAGCCTGACCTACCAGTTCCGGACCGAGCAGTTGGAAAGACTTCGCATGAATGAATTAAGGATCATTCTATACGCAAACGATGTGTTTAACATATCAAGCATCAAACAGGAAAGAGGATTGAGCTATCCATTTACCCGAAGTTTCACACTTACGACACAAATGAGCTTTTAATTCCCTGGTGCTAAAACTATATATACAAGTAATCTATTGTATGATGAAAATTCAATCCCGCATAATCCGAATAATTCTGGCTTGCTGCCTCACCCTTGTTTATGGTTGTGAGGATTGGCTTGACGTGTCCCCAAGTTCAACCTTGAAGAAAGAAGATCTTTTTCAGACTCAACAAGGATTTCAGGACGTGCTTCATGGCGTTTATATTGGGCTTCAGGACAACAGGCTTTATGGACGTGAATTGACCTTTGGCTTTCTTGATGTCCTGGCACAGTATTACACAAACATACCAGGGACCCCGCAACACCGGTATGCCCAGCATCATCGATACCAATACGATGCCTCGGGGGTGAAAAACATGATTGACAATATATGGCATGCCATGTATAACAACATAGCCAATTGCAACCTTTTGCTTGATAATATTGACGAAGTTGACCGGGAGATTTTTTCTGACCGCGTATATGCAATGACCAAAGGAGAGGCCCTGGCCCTGCGGGCATTCATGCATTTTGACCTGCTACGTCTATTTGCCCCGCCCTACAGCGAGGAGGTGAAAAACCTGCCTGCCATTCCTTATGTTGACAGGTTCATCAACAGCCGCACTCCGTTTTCAACCATGGAGGAAGTGTGTCAACGCATCGCTCAGGACCTTGAAGAGGCCAGGGAGCTGCTCCGGGCCTATGACCCCATTGGCCCGGAAAGCGAAGAAGCCGACCATTTGACACTTTTCCCGAGACGGGCCCATTTTAATTATTATGCTGCTACACTTTTGCTTGCAAGGCTGAGCCTTTATAAAGGCGATTATTCACAGGCCCTTTCATATGTTAATGAGTTGACCACTGAGCATGCCCTCATGAAATGGCAACCAATCTCTACTTTGGCGATGTTGCGTCACATTTTCAGGTTACACTTCAGAAGCACTGATTACCGCTCTGCTGTGACCGATGTGTATTTTGACCCGGAGTCTGCGCATGAGAATTTTTACCTGACTGTCAGCGTAGAACGGATGCTGGAAATTTATGACATCGGAAGCGGGGGAAGTTCAGACAGCAGGTATATCCAATGGTTCAGCCGGACGGATTTTAATTACATACAAAAAACACATAACATGGACGGCCCTCCAGTATTAAGGGCTGAAGAAGTGTATCTCATTGGGGCAGAGGCAGCCCTGAATACAAGCCCTCCGTTGGCCAGGTCATACCTGAACAGCCTGAGGAACTTCAGGAACCTTGACAACCTGTCCCCTGGTGCAAACATCTCAGATGAGATCCTTAAAGAATACAGGAAAGAATTTATCGGAGAGGGTCAATTGTTTCACTTTTATAAACGTCATGGAGTACAGTTCATTCCTGGTTGGGGATCTGCACTTGGAGAGGCTCAATATGTGTTCCCAATCCCGGTCTCTGAACTGGAATTTAACCCGATCAATGGTCATGAATAACAAAGTATAGATGCTATGAGAACGATTCAACCCTTTCTTCTGATTGGCATGCTGATCATTTTTCTTGCCGGTTGTGAAAACGACCCGGAAGGTTATTATGAAGGCAGTCAAAGTGTGTACTTCCCGGATTTTTCATCGAATGCTGACAGCACGACCTATTCATTTCTTGGTTCTGTCCATGAATTTGACACGGTTTTCTTGCATGCAAAACTTATGGGATATACCAAACCTCATGTGCAAAAAATGCAGATCAGGGTTGTTGAAGAAAAAACTACGGCTACAGAAGGAAAGCATTTTAAGCAACTGGCAGACCATTACGACTTTCCTCCAAACTCTTTTGACTATGCTTTGCCAATTGTCCTGATCAACCATCCTGACCTGGATCATTCCATGCTGAGTCTCACCATTGAGATCATTGAAAGCGATGATTTGACGGTGGCTTTTGAAAACCATGCCTCAGCCCGGATTGTATTCTCCAATATTGTAATGAAACCGGCCATTTGGGATCAATTCCTCGCTCCCTGGTTCGGCGCTTACTCCAGGGTGAAGCATGTTGTTTGCATGGAAATTATGGGGAGACCGTTCCCCCAAACTTCCTTTGAATTCAACCTTGAGCGAAACGTCTGGAGAAATTTTGGCTGGTTGTGCAACAATTACTTCCGTGACAACATAGTCATGGACACAGACGTGAATCCTCCGGTGCGCATTCTGCCATGGTTTTAACAGTTGCTCTAACAGTACATTAATCATATCATGAACATGAAGAAACTTACACATATCTTTCCGTTATTGATCCTGGTGGTCTCATGCACAAAAGATCATGGCAACTATGAATACAAGGAGATCAATGCTGTGCAGATCACGGCAGAAGAATCGGACTTCATGCTAAACATGCTGGATACCTTGGTGATCAACCCAATACTGGAGGGAAGCATGGAAGAAATCGGAGATGATTCAGGGTATGAGTTCCTATGGACGATCTATACAACGACCAGTTATCATGCTGATACCATCTCTCGTGAACGTAACCTTGTTTACCTCATTAATAAAGTACCCGGAAATTATCGCATATCTTTCCGGGTTAAGCCCCTTGCCACAGGAGTGAGTTACCGCTACCAGTTCAACCTGACAGTCATGACCGAGTTGCAGAGAGGTTTTCTTGCTCTAAGCGAAGTGGACGGCAAAGCCAATGTCACATTCGTGAACGTTATGGGGAATGTCTATGAAGACATTTTTTACAACATCAATGGACAACATGCCGGGACCAATCCTGTGGCGATAAGATGGACCATGGAAGCTCCAAACGATTACATCGCCATTATATGTGATGATGAAAGGGGCGGTGTGTATGCCAGCGGCCTCTCGTTTACTCATATGTTTGATTATGCTGACTGGTTTTATGAAGGTCTGGACGTTATCAAACCGCAGGCTTACCATGTTTATAGCAATCAAAGCTTTATTGTCAACAACAATAAACTTCATTACCGTGACAGGAATTATAACCTGATCATTGACGGACAGTCCGTCCGGGTGGAATCAAAATTTTATGCGGCCTATCCGGGTAATTATGAAGCATCCCCAGTTTATGTGAGAAATAATATACATTATTGCTCAAAAAATCAGCGGTTTCTGTACATCCCGGCACCTACTCAGCCAAATATTTTTTCCACCGCGGCTGATCCTGATAATCCCATCTTTGATCCGGCCAACGTTGGATTGGACCTGGTGTATGCTAAAATGACCCGTGCGCCAAGGGGTATTTTGGATATGGATGCCATTTTCGAGAATGAGGATGGCACAAGGTATTACCTGAAATACAACATCAACAACCCCTCCGCCATTGTCCCGATTAAAAAAGAAGTACTTCCCTCTGCATACCATATTAACCATGCTACCAGCTTTGCCGGCAACCATGATGAAGACTTCTTCTATTATGGTTCCGGCAACAAGGTGTATGTGTACGATCCGCTCATAAACGAGGAACGAACCGTTTATGAATTTGACCCCCAGTACCAGGTGGACAATGTTATGTGGCATGTATATGAACCGGCTGACAGGCAACTGTTTGTATGTATAAGCCAACCAGGGATGGACGGCAAGAATGGAAGCATATACCATATGAATGTTGCTAGCAATGGAAATCTTTCTATCAGACATGCTTACATGAATGTTTGTGGCCGTGTGATCAGTACAAGTTATAAAAACTAACAAGCCAGCTCATTTTTTGGCAGGACATTACAATGAATTTAACACATGATTAAACATAGGTATATATATGCATATTTAATGGTTCTTGTATTGCAATGCATGCTTGCAGAAGCCAGGGCAAACCCGGTCAGGGTATCTCCTGAACAACCAACGGCCGGATCAACCCTTACCATCAGCTATAATACAACGGACAAAGGCTCTGTGTTTAACCATACTGTTACTGGGCTTGACCTGTATGTCCTGGTTTGGGAAAGCGATGCGAAGCCGTCTTTCCGGAAATACCCGATGTGGAAAGAAAATGGCTTGTGGAAAGTCAGCTTCCAGGCGAAAGAACCGGCTTTATTCATTCAGTACAAGTTTGTTTCGGGAGAGCAAGAAGACAACCTGAACGGGCAATTCGGAGAAGTACGCCTGTATGGAGAAAACGGATCTCCGGTGAAGGGAGTGGGCATCGCCTCAGGAAAGTCCTGGATTTACCGCATGCTTATGCCATCCTGGGTTGAAAGGGCGGAAATGATTCGGGATCAAAACATTAGTAAAGGCGCTGATTTGTTTCTGGAAGAGTACCACCATCATCAGGGAAACACCAAAGCAGCGTATTGGTACATCCGGTGTTTGCGCTGGCAAATGAGGCCGGGCGACAGCCAGCAGGCATTGATTCAGGAAGCCATCAACCTGGCCGAATCAGTATTTGAAAATTTGCCGGAAGATCCCTATGCAATGGCCAGCATAGCATTTGTCCACCAACAATTTGGCAATCGCATCAAAGGAGATGAGATGGCCTCAGCCCTGGTGACCTCCTGGCCGGATCATCCTGTTTCTGAAACATTCCGGGCCGAATGGGTTGTCTATCCCCCTCAGGGTTCCAGCCATATAAACCGTCTGAATGCCGCCATTGACTTCATGAATGATTTTCCGCACACAGAAAAGAGCATTGTGATGGATGTGCTGTTGCCGTCGTTTGTAGCTCTGGATCAATTCAGAGAAGCAAAAGCATGGATAAATGGATTCGAGAACCCGACTGCTGAGATGTATCAATACCTGGCCATGAAAATGCTGGACAGGGGATATAACCAATTCGAAGCCATTAAATCCATGCAGCAGGCCATTGATGTATGGGAAGCAAAACCGGGAGGGTATAAACCCACTTATTTAACTGATCGGGAATGGGCGGCAAAGCCATATACAAAATCACGCAAGCTTGAGGCAATCGCTCTTTACCTTGATTATGCCCGGGCGCTTCTGGAGGTTGATTGTAATGAAGAAGCCATAAAGGCCGCCCAAAGAGCTTATGACCTGGACAAGGGGTCTGACCTGAATGTCATTACAAGGTATGTGGACGTGCTTCAGCAGGCTGGGAAACCGCAAGAAGCATTGGAAACGGGGTTAACAACGATCCTGTCAGACAACTGGAATCCGGCCCTGATAGACGTTTTGGAGAAAGCATACGAAAAACTCCATCAAACCACTGAAGGATTTCACACCCTGATAGAGGAGCACAAGTCCATAGCACTTGATAACAGATATGTCTTGCGCATGATTGACGAATATGCGCCCGACTTCACCCTGCTTAGCCATAGCGGCGACAGCATAAACTTGCGTGATCTTACTGGCAAAATAGTGGTGCTGGATTTCTGGGCGCTTTGGTGCGGACCTTGCATGCGTGTGTTCCCACACTTTCAGAGGGCTGCGGAATATTTTTCGGCGAATCCGGATGTTGTTTTTTTGGCAATTAATACAATGGAACGGGTTGAAGGGAATGAACGTTTTGCAAGGGTTGATGCATTTCTGAAAGAAAATCAATACACTTTTGAGGTGCTTTATGACAAAAACAGGAGGGACGTAGCGAATAAATACGAAATAGCTGCGATCCCAACCAGGATAACCATTGGACGTGACAACCGGATCAAATATCGTGACAGGGGCTCCGGAGGAGACACGTTGACCGAAAGCATGATCTCGCAAATCGAACTTTTGCTGAATGAAGAATAGCAATCATTTTTACAATCCATAGAGTTACAAAACAAATAATAACTAAATGAAAAAACACGTGTTAAAAAGTATCTTGTTGTTGCTGCTGGGTTCATGCCTGGTTTCGCTTGCATCCGCACAAAACTATGTTTATACCGAACATGTTGGGAAAGGGTACGAATTTACTGCCGATATGTCTGGCCTCCCAGGGTGGATTGAAGGTGCAAGTCCGGGACGGTTTACCCAAGCCATTCTTTCTGCCCCGAACAACAATATTTTGTCTGACTGGCAGGAACTCCCTTTTACCTGGGCATTTTACGGCCAGCCCGTAAACGGATATTATGCCAGCGATAACGGCTACATTACCTTTGACAGGGCAGCCTCGGAAAGCATTCCTGCCAACACCGCATTGCCTGATCCATCTGAGCCAAATGACGCCATTTATGCATTTTGGGATTATTGGTACTTATCAAGCGACCACAGTCCAAGAACCAACCAGGTCAGAAACCTTACATTCGGCGAAGCACCGAATCGTCAACATATGATCCAATGGATTATTGTAACACCATATGGTCAGCGTGGAGGTTCGGCAAACAATGCCTCCTTTTTCATCGTGTTGCATGAGCAAGGTGGATTTGACATTGTGCTTCAGGCTTGCCGGAAGCAGGTCCCGATGGCCGGTACTATTGGGGTGGAGAACTGGGACGGCAGTAAAGGAACCATGGTTAAAGGCAGCCCTGATATAGATTTTCCTGCCTTGACCCCCGCATCGGATGACATTATATATTACGAGTTTCGTTATACCGAAGAACCTCTGCAAGCAAGGGTTGCAAGTACAAATCTCCCTGATATCCTTGTCGTTGGTGAGCCGTTTGACATCTCCGGGGAGTTGGTAAACGTTGGGACAGAGGCCATCCAATCGTATGACATTTGTTATCAGGTTAACAGCGGAGAAGTGTTTCGTACAAGGAC
>SLSF01000105.1 GCA_007130605.1 Gemmatimonadota bacterium
AGGCGCTGGAGGTCGACCCGGAGTTCGCCGCAGGCTGGACGGCGTTGGCCGAGGCCTATGTCTATACAACGGTCTACACCCCCTGTATTGACCGCCTCGCCAAATCTCAACGCATGGCCGAATGTGCATTGAAGGCGATCGAGCTGGATTCGAACCAGGGCCACGCGCGGGCCATGCTCGGCCTTCATCGCTGGACCGAGAACGATCCGGTCGGCGCGCTGGATCTGGCCCACGAGGCCCATCGGCTGGAGCCCGACAACCCCGATGTGACCCTCCGGCTGGGCTCCTTTCTGCTTTACATCGGCCGTACTCGGGAGGCTCTGCCCTATATCGAGGCAGCGATCGAGCAGGACCCGGTCAACGGGCGCAATTTCGCCATGCTGTCGGTCGCTCACCTCAACCTCGGCAATATCGACCAAGCCATCGCTGCCGGCCAGCGTATGGTTGATCTGGGCATGCCATCGATGTGGCTCGCGGTTGCCACTGCGGCCTCTGGCGATCGCAAGCTTGCCGTGGAGCAATACAGGCAGACACGCCTGTTGATGAACACCGTGATCTTCCCCCCGGCCGGCACCAGGCCGCTACCCGGGCCGGCCCTGCATACCTATTGGCGGATTGCCGCCAGGGGCGTTTGCAGCGGACGGACGGTACATCGGAAGGTGTACTGCGCCATGCTCGACTACCTCCATGCCACGTTGCCCGACCCCTGCGACACCAGCATCGTCGCCCCGGCCATCTGGATGGGCTACAGCAAGATGGTCTTCAAGACGCTCGGCAGCCAGATCACCCCGGCCAACATGTACTGCCTGATGTCGCTGTGGGCCGATATCGAGCCCATTCGCCAGACCCGCCTGCACCCGGAGTTCCTGCCCTTCGCCGAGCGCATCGGTCTGGTTGATGCCTGGAAAAAGTACGGCTGGCCGGATCTGCTGCCCGAGCATGACTATTCCTGATTATTAACCCGGCAACCAAACAGGTTGCCGGGTTAATGCCCGGCCGGAACGGCCGGGGCCGCGTAGCGAAGGGATTTGCGGACATGTGCCGCAAATGCCCTGCAACGAATACCGTAGGTATTTCGTTGCCGATTTAATACATATGTAACTCAGCCATGCTTTCAGGGCCAATGATGGCCAGAGGGTCTTCGCCAACCCGAGCGCCACAGCACTGCCGACCATTCCGGTGCCGAATCTGGGGGCCTGGGCATTGCTGATGCTGGCCGATCCGTGAATCGCACGACCGACGGGAATGCTCGCAACGGCGCCTCCTTGGCACTACACTGACCGGGTCGTTTTTCGTCAAGGGCAGAATTGCCAGTGCCAGCATTTCTCGGGAATATCCGCCTAGGAAAGCAGCCGATGGACCTGCTGGTCATCCGCGTTGTGCCCGACGAGGTTCGCAATCGGCAGCGCAACAGGGGTTTTGACGGCCTGTTCCTCGAGGCCGTCGCGGCGCTGGTTGCTACACACTGGCGCACAGCGCCGGACGTCGAGCAGGGTGGAAAGGTCAATGGCTGAGTTCCTCGCCGAACTCAAGCGCAGGAATGTCTTCCGCATGGCCGGGCTGTACGTGGTCGGGGCCTGGCTGGTGGTGCAAGTGGCCGAGACCGTGCTGCCCGCCTTCGATGTGCCGGGCTGGGTGCTCAGAGCGATCATCGTGTTGCTGGCGATCGGTTTCATCCCTGCTCTGGTTTTTTCCTGGCTCTTCGAGCTGACCCCTGATGGGTTGAAGCGCGATACGGATTTTGAACCCAAGCGCTCGGTCAAACCGGTCACGGCCAGGCGGATGGACCGGCTGATACTGGTCGGTGTCCTGGTATTGATTGCGCTTTTGCTTGTGGAGTGGTTCTGGCCTTCAGAGCGGGCAGCGCCTGCATCAGCACGGGCACCCGTCTCGGCGATGGTAGATGCCTCGATTGCCGTTCTGCCCTTTGTCAACATGAGTCCGGATGCCGACAACGAGTACTTTGCCGACGGGATTTCCGAAGAATTGCTCAATGTGCTGGTGGGCATCGAGGGCTTGAGGGTCGCGTCGCGTACTTCGACGTTTTCGTTCAAGAATTCAGGCACACCAGTTCCTGAGATTGCTCGCCTGCTTGATGTCCGCCACGTGCTGGAGGGCTCGGTGCGCAAGCAGGGCCAACGGGTACGGATCAATGCCCAGTTGATTCATGCAGACAGTGACGTTCAACTTTGGGCACAGAACTACGAGCGTGATCTGACCGATATTTTTCGGGTCCAGGAAGATATTGCGCAGGCCATTACGACGGCACTGGAGGATGTGCTGGGTGTACGCCGGGTCTCGGTCAGGCAGCCGACCGCCGATCTGGTGGCCTACGAGCGATTCCTGCGCGGGCGCTCGGGTTTCTACCAGCGCGTTGGGCTGGACGCCGCAATTGATGATCTGGAGTTCGCGGTCGAACGCGATCCCGGTTTTGCCGAGGCCTGGGCTTTTCTGGGTGCCGCCAGCTACGTGGCCAGCACCGGCTGGCCGACCGAGCGCGATCGGGATTATCTGAGTGCAAAGGCACTGCTGGCTGCCGAGCGCGCCCTGGCTCTTGAACCGGATCTGGTCATCGCGCTGGCGGTCAACGGTGCCGCGCTGTTCCGCGACGGTGATCCGGACCAGATGGCCGATGGCTTGCGCTTGCTGGAGCGAGCAGCCGATCATACGGCGATGGACACCTCGGCAGGCCTTTGGCTCGGCGTGTCATGGCTTGATCTTGGCTTTGCGGAGCGCGCCTTGCCGCACTTGATCCAGGCGCAGGCCCGGGATCCGCTGGTACCCATCAACAACGGCTATCTCGCGTTGGCCCACGCCAGACTGGGACGATTGCACGAGGGCAAGCGCCTTTCCCTGCGCGCGGTCGAACTCGGTGAACAGGCGTTCTGGGCCTGTGTCATTGCCCTGGAGCTGGCCAACGATGGTGATCGTGCTGCCGCTTCTCAACTCCTTGCGTCTGCGCAACCGTTGGTCAATGCTGCGGATCGCGAGTTTCTGGCGGGCATGCGGACAGCGCTGGATGACCCCTCAAGTCAGGCGGCGTTTCTGGCGGCCCACGAAGCCGGCGTGCAGCAAGGCCGGCTCCTGTCGATGTTGGCCGCGCTGATGTTTCGGGACCGCGAAATGGTGTTTTCCAGGGAGGGGCCGCGCGTTGCCTACGAGTTCATGACCAGCAGCGCCTGGCTGCCATCGCTGGTCTGGGTTCGTGAAGACCCGCAGTTCTTTCAGCTGATGCAGGAACGCGGGATCGTGGCTTTCTGGGACGTGCATGGCTTCCCGCCGGGTTGCCAGGCGGTTGACGATCCGGCCGGACGCCGACTCCAATGCAGCAGTGATGTGCCATGAGTTTTTTCTCCGAACTGCAGCGGCGTAACGTCATTCGCATGGCCGGTCTGTATCTGGTCGTGGCGTGGCTGACCGTCCAGCTGGCTGAGATCCTGCTGCCCTTGTTCGGCGTACCCGCCTGGGTGCTGACAGCCATCGCCATGACCCTGGCTCTGGGTCTGGTTCCAGCGCTGGTGTTTTCCTGGGTCTACGAACTGACACCTCAGGGTGTGAAGCGCGAAAGCGAGATCGCGCCTGAACAGTCGATTGCTTCAACGACTGGAAGGCGCATGGATCGAGTAATTCTGGTTGGATTGCTGGTGATCATTGGTTTGTTGATGAACGAGCGTTTCCGGCTCTCCGAGCGCGCCGTGGTCGAGGGTTCGCCGTCTGCATCGGTAGGCCAACCATCCATTGCCGTGCTGCCGTTCGTGAACATGAGCCCCGACGTCGAGAACGAGTACTTCGCTGACGGCATTTCCGAAGAGTTGCTCAACGTCTTGGCAGGGATTGAGGGCCTCAAGGTCGCATCGCGCACCTCAGCGTTTTCTTTCAAGGGCACGGAAACGTCGATTGCCGACATCGCCCGGCTGCTCGATGTCAATCACGTGCTTGCAGGCTCGGTTCGCAAACAGGACCAACGGGTGCGGATTTCGGCGCAACTGATCCACGCCCAGAGCGACGATCAGTTGTGGGCCCAGACATTTGAACGGGATCTGATGGATATTTTCGGCGTGCAGCAGGATATTGCTCGGGCGATTACGGCCGAGTTGACGAGTCTACTCGGCCAGCGCCAGGTGCAGGTGCGGGCACCGACCGCCAATCTTGAAGCCTATGAACGCTTCTTGAGTGGCCGTGCGCGTTTTCATCGGCGCGCTGAACTGGCCGAGGCGATCAGCGATCTGAACTTTGCCGTCGCCCAGGATCCGGGTTTTGCCGAAGCCTGGGTCTACCTGGCGGCAACCCACTCTGTCGCACCATCTTACGTTCGTACGCTTCGTCCAATCGAATCTCATGCCGCTGCCGCAAGGGCGCTTGAGCATGCCCAGCGCCTGGTGCCAAAGCATCCCCTGGGGCTGGCGGTTGCGGGGCAAATGCTGGCTGAATCACGCGACCTTGTTGGCGCTCTGGATCGTTTGTCCGAGGCGGCGGAGCTGAGCAGACTGGATCCCACGCCGGTGATGTGGCTGGGTTATATGCTCCTGCGTAGCGGCTATATCGATGAGGCCATTGTGGTGATTGAGCGGGCCAAACGCATGGATCCGCTGGCCGGCATCAACCATGGTCAATTGGCCATTGCCTATCTGTCGGCCGGGGATCGCCAACGTGGCGAGGCAGAAGCCGCGCTGTCGATGGCGCGCGGTTGGGCGCCAGCTCAGTACATCCTGGCCATGGATTTGCTGGGCAGTGGAGAACGGACGAGGGGAATCGAAGCGATGGTCAGGTTCCTGGTGCCTCGTTGGCCAGACGGCCTGGAATCAGCGGAATGGTCGGGATTCAGCGAAGCACTGGAAGATCCGGCCCGGGTCGACGCCTACTGGGAGACCAGACCGAAACCCTATGCATTGGAGGAAAGTATCGGCTTGGGCAGGATTGACCTGCTGCTCGATCACCTGGAGCGCTCCGACTATACCGACCTGAATAACCAGGATTTCTGGTTCTGGCTGCGCTCAGCCTGGTTGCCATCAACGGCAGCCTTGCGCGAGGACCCGCGCTTTTTTGCAGCGGCCCGCGACCTCGGCCTGGTGTCGTTGTGGGAATCCCATGGTTATCCGCCTGGCTGCCTGCGTGTGGCTGTGGCCTCGGGCGACCATCTGGATTGTTCGGCAATGGGGCGCTACTAATGACCTTATTAACCCGGCAACGAAATACCTACGGTATTCGTTGCACGGCATTTGCGGCGCATGTCCGCAAATGCCTTCGCTCCAAATCAGGAGTCACTTCGTCGATTGCGTTGGCGCAGCACTTCCTCAAGCAGTTCGACGGCGGCGCTGTCCTTGGCCCGATCCATGCGCTTCTTTTCGGCGATCAGCGCTTCCAGATCCAGCACGCGCAAAGATCCAATGCTCATGTCAATTTCGGACGAGGCGCCCAGCAGGTCTTCGTAACGCTGCTGCTCGCCGATGAAGCCGAGCACGTCCAGCGGCCCGGCGCGGGTCAGCAACAGCAGGTGTCCGCCGGCAAGAATGTCATCGATCGTGGGTCGAATGGTTGCGTGGTGCTCGCGAAACCGGGCCTCGAGTTGTGAAAGGGCCCGGACCAGCCGTTCGGCATTGGCATTACTCAGTCGGACCAGGGTGTCGAGATCAAACGTGGTTGTCGGCGCACCGTGAATGACGGCGGCAACGCCGCCGACGACGATGTACTCAACCTCGTTTCGGTTGAGGACTTCCAGTATCTCGCGGAAGCTGGCGGTCATGGCCTGCCCTCAGGGATTGGAGGAATTCCACGCGCGATTCCAGCTCGGCCAGCCGCTGATCGGGTGTGAGATCGGCAAACCAGCATATCAGCGATGGGTCATGCCCGGATGTCAATCGGGTTGCTGTGCGCTCTTCATCCATGCTCGGATTATACGTGCAATGGAAATCCCGGTTCGAAAGACCGGCTTGAAAGACTGTCGGCAGCCCGGCGCATCCGGCATCCTTTGGCTCCGGATCAGGCCCAACCCGGTCGGTTGACGAAGAATTGACGAAGAATTGACGCTGGAGGCATTGCCCGGCCCGGTGCTGCAGGCGCAAGATTTCCGGCATGAAGAAAACAGTGGTCATCACCGGATGCAGCTCCGGGTTCGGAAATCAGCTGTCACTTGACCTGGCCCGACGCGGCGATCGTGTCTTTGCGACGATGCGCGGCACGCAGGGCAAGAATGCCGACTCGGCAGCGGAACTGGCGGAGGCGGCGGTCCGCGAGGGCCTGGATCTGAATGTTCTGGAACTTGACGTCACCTCCACGCCTTCAGTCGACGCAGCCGCGGCGATCATCCTCGCCGAAGCCGGCGCGCCCGATGCTCTCGTCAACAACGCCGGCGTGATGCTGACCGGTTTCACCGAGGCCTTCACGCCTGAGGAGATGACCGCCCAGCTCGACGTCAACGTGGTCGGTATCCACCGCATGAACCGGGCCTTTCTGCCAGCCATGCGCCAGCGCGGCCGTGGCCTGGTCATCAACTTAAGCTCGATCGCCGGGCGCCTGAGCGCGCCATTCTTCGGCGTCTATCACGCCAGCAAGTGGGCGGTGGAAGGCTACTCCATGGCCCTGCGCGGCGAACTGGCCTGCTGCGGGGTCGACGTGGTCGTCGTCGAACCGGGACCATTCGCCACCGCCTTGTTTGACGTCAGCCCCCAGCCAGCAGATGCAGACCAGCGCGTGGCTGACTATCCAGAGGTCGCACGCACCGCCTACAAGGCGGTCGGCGATGCCTTCGACGGCATGTTCAACGACCC
>SLSF01000091.1 GCA_007130605.1 Gemmatimonadota bacterium
AGGAGTCGCTGGGTCTTGTTTGGCTGCATCCGTTTGCCATTCCCTTGCAGTGAGGTCCATGCGGACCGATCTTCCCGTCCCGATCGTCCAAGGTGCGGCGGTCGACTGCTTTCGTCCAGTATCTGTCGGGAGGACCCATGCCATATCAGGTGGAAGATCTCCTCGGTCTCATGGACCTGGAGCCCCTGGAGTACAACATCTACCGGGGCCGGAACCGGGATATCGGAACCGGCCGGGTCTTCGGCGGCCAGGTCCTGGCCCAGGCCCTCGTTGCCGCGAAGCGCACGGTGGAGGAGGGCCGGCACGCCCACTCCCTGCACGGCTACTTCATCCTTCCGGGGGACCTGGACCACCCCATCGTCTACTTCGTCGACCGTCTTCGCGACGGCGGGAGTTTCACCACGCGCCGGGTGACGGCGATCCAGCACGGAAAGGCGATCTTCAACCTCTCGGCCTCCTTCCATCGCCCCGAGGAGGGCCTCGACCATGCACCGGACCCTCCGGATGCCCCCGACCCCGAGACCCTCCGCCCGGAGCTGGACTACATCCGCGAGGCCGCCGATCGGATCCCCGAGGAGGTCCGGGGGGTCCTCACCCAGGACCGCCCCCTCGACATCCGCCCGGTGGACCCGGTGGACCTCTTCGACCCCGAGCCCCGGCCCGGTGAGCGGATGACCTGGTTCCGCGCCATCGGTGAAATGTCCGGGGGCCTCCTCGACCACCAGGCGGTCCTGGCCTACGCCTCGGACTACGGCCTCCTGGCCACCGTCCTCCAGCCCCACGCCGTCACTGTCCGGACCCCCGGCATGCAGGTCGCCTCACTCGACCACGCCCTCTGGTTCCACCGCCCCGTGAAGATGGACGACTGGCACCTCTATGTCATCGACAGCCCCACCGCCCACGGCGCACGCGGCTTCGCCCGGGGAACCATCTATACCCGCGATGGCCACCTGGTCGCCTCGGTCGCCCAGGAGGGACTCGTTCGCAGGAGATCACAATGAGATGGATTCCTCTTCTCGTCCTCCTTTTCGCCCCTCCCCTCGCCGCCCAGGACGACGAGGTGGTGGTCGGCATCCGTTCCGTCGCTCCCTTCGTCATCTCCGAAAATGGCGAGTACACCGGCATCACCGTTGAACTCTGGGACCACATCGCCCGGGAACTCGAAATCGAGTACCGCTTCGAGGAGCGCGAGCTGGAGGAGCTCTTCACCGGGGTGGAAGACGGCTCCCTCTTCGCCTCGGCGGCGGCGCTCACCATCACCTCGGACCGGGAGGCCCGGGTCGACTTCTCGCACCCCTTCTATGTGACGGGGCTCGGGATCGCGGTGGAGCACCGTCCCGCCGGCCTCCTGCAGGCGGTGCTGGGGCTCTTCTCGCCGGATTTCCTCTGGGTGAGTCTCCTCCTCATGGGCCTCCTCCTTTTCTGGGGCCTCCTCGTCTGGATCTTCGAGCGGGCGGAGAACCGGGAGGAGTTCGGGGGCACTCCCATGGAAGGAATCGGCGCGGGCTTCTGGTGGGCGGCGGTCACCATGACGACGGTGGGATACGGCGACAAGTCTCCCCGGACCACCGGGGGACGGGTGGTGGGCTTCATCTGGATGTTCACCGCCATCATCGTCATCTCCTTCTTCACCGCCTCCATCGCCTCGAGTCTCACGGTGACCCAGCTCGACTCCCGGGTCTCGGGCCCGCAGGACCTGCCCCATGTCTCCGTCGGCGGGCTCGCCAACTCCGCAGCGGTGGCATGGCTCGAGGACGAGGGGATCCGCGCCGGCACCTTCCCCACCCTCGACGAGGGGCTCCGCGCCGTCGGCGACGGTGAGATCGATGCCTTCGTCCACGACGCTCCCATCCTCCGCTACCTGTCCAGGGAGGCGTTCCGGGGCGAGGTCCGGGTCCTTCCGGGCACCTTCGTCGAGCAGTACTACGGGATCGCCCTCCCCCTCGACTCGGAATGGCGAGGCCCCATGAACCAGGTCCTTCTCGATCTCCTGGCCAGCGACGAGTGGGAAGATCGCCTCCGGGCCTACCTGGGCGACTGATCGGAACTCTCTTCCGAATCTCGGAACCGAGTTCCGATTTTTTCGGCGATTCTCCCTGTGCTCAAAGGCTTTTCTGCAAGGCGCGGCTCTTGCAAGTACAGGTCATGGAGCTTCCGGGAGGAGCCCGGAGGCCGAACCGAAGCTGGAGCGCAGTGGTGAGCGTCACACCTCGCTGGATCGTCCTGGCCCTCTTTCTCGTCGTGGCGTGCGACGGGAGCACCGAGCCCCAGCCGGTTCCCGACCTCCTGGAGCTCTCCCTCTCCGCCCTCTCCTTCGATGCGGTGGGGGACTCGGAGACGGTATCGGTCCAGGTGATCGACCAGTTCGGTGAGCCGCTGGAAGGCGCCTCCCTGACCTGGGATTCCGATGATCCGGGGGTGGCCGCGGTGCAGGCGGGAACGGTCCACTCCACCGGTGCGGGGGCGACCACCATCCGGGTCTCCGCCGACGAGGCCTCCGCGTCGATTCCCGTCCAGGTGACCCCGACTCCCGTCGCCGCCGAGGCGGTGGGCACCCTTCCCACCGAGGCCCCGGCCGGTTCGCTGGTGAATGGACAGGGCGTACGGATCCTCGACCGAAATGGTCATCCGATCCCGGGAGTGGTCGTGCAACTCGCGGCAACCGCAGGCACCGTGCAAGCCACCTCCGTCTCCACGGGAACCGACGGCCGGGCCAACTTCGGCTGGACGGTGGCGGAGGTGGCGGGTGAGACCTCGGTCCTCACGGCGACGCCGACCGGGCTCGACCCCCTCCACTTCGAGGTCCAGGTCGTCCACGCCGACCCCGATGCCTTCGTCGTCGAAGGCGACGGGCAGGTGGGTCACCGGGGGATGGCGCTGGCGGCGCCCATCTCCCTCCGCCTGGTGGACGCCTTCGGGAACCCGGTCCCCGACACACCCATCGAGGTGGATACGGACCACGGGAGCGTCACCCCCACCCTGACCGAGACCGACGCCGCAGGCGAGGCCTCCTTCACCTGGACCCTGGGCGAGACCCTCGGAGCCGCAGAGGCCACCCTCCGAGTTGGCGATGTAGAGACGACGGTCACCGCCGAGGCGGTGGCCACTCCCGACCAGATCGTCGTGGTCTCCGGTTCGGACCAGTCGGCCCACCGGACCCTCGCCCTGGCCGATCCGGTCCGCTTCAGAGTCCTGGACGAGATCGGTGAGCCGATCCCGGGCGTGACGGTGACCCTCGATGCCGGGAGCGGCACCCTCTCCGCGACGACCGCCTCCACCGACTCCTCGGGCGAAGTCTCGGTGGAGTGGACCCTGGGCGAGACTCTGGGAACGGTCCACCTGGAGGCCACCGCCGGTGGGCTCTCGGCGCTGGCTTCGGCCGAGGCCTTCGCAACTCCCGACGCCCTCGAGATCGTCGCCGGCGACGGCCAGAGTGGCCCGGCGCTCCAGCCCCTGCCGGAGGCCCCCGCCGTCCGCCTTCTCGATGCAGTGGGGCTGGCGCTTCCCGGTCGAACGGTCACCTTCACGGTGGGAGACGGAGGGGGAGCCCTCTCCGGCTCGGCCACCACCCAGCGAACCACCGGATCCGGGGGCATCGCCACCGCCCCTCCCTGGACCCTGGGGCCCGATTCCGAGGCACAGACCCTCGTCGCATCTTCGTCGGGGGTGGGCTCGGTGACGTTCGACGCCACCGCCGACCTCTCGGCCCCCGCCTCACTCGTGGTCATCGGGGGAACCGGGCAGAGCGGAGAGCCGGGCGAGACGCTGGGCACCCCCATCGAGGTGAAACTCACCGACCTGGCCGGCGACCCCGTCCCCGGTGCCTCGGTGAGCTGGTCCGGCGACGGGTCAGTCGGCTCGGCTTCAAGCGAGACCGATGCAGATGGCCGGGCGCAGGCCACCTGGACCGTCGGCTCCTCCACCGGAACCCAGACCCTCGTCATCGCCACAGGCGGGTTGCAGACCACCGTCACCGCCGAAGTTACCGCTGCGCCACCTCCGCCCCCGCCGCCGCCCTCCGGCTTCCACATCGAGTACGAGTACCAGACCTCCATGGACCCCGACGTGCAGGCGGTCTTCGAGGCGGCCGCGGCCCGCTGGGCGGAGGTCATCGTCGGCAAGCTCCCCGAGGTCCATGTCGACATCGACACCGGGCAGTGCGGGTCGACTACTCCCATCGACCGCACCGTAGACGATCTCCTCATCATCGTCCAGGTCGAGTATATCGACGGTCCCGGCGGGATCCTCGGAAGCGCCGGCCCCTGCCTCGTCCGGGGCGGAAGCATCCTCCCGGCGCTGGGTCGGGTCCGCCTCGACGAGGCCGATGTGAACCAGATGCTCCAGAACGGGACCCTCTACGACGTCGTCCTCCACGAGATCGGACATGTCCTGGGAATCGGCACGCTCTGGAGCGCCATGGGCCTCCTCCAGGATCCCGCCCCCGAATCGGACCCCGACCTCGACCCGTACTTCTCGGGGCCCGAGGCCATCGCCGGATTCGACGCGGTGGGAGGCACCACCTACACGGACGGCGAAAAGGTCCCGGTGGAAAACACCGGGGGAAATGGCACCCGGAACGGGCACTGGCGCCAGTCGGTCCTCTCCAATGAGCTCATGACCGGGTGGCTGAGTGGCGGCTCGAACAATCCCCTCTCTCTCATCACGGTGGGATCGCTGGCGGACATGGGATACACGGTGGACTCGGGGGCGGCCGACGCCTTCTCCTTCTCGGCAGCCATCATCACCGAAGGCGATCCGATCCATCTCCACGACGATATCGACCCCTTCCCCATCATCGTGGTAAATTCCCGGGGCGAGGTTCTCCGGACCCTTCCACCTCCGGAGGCACATCACTGACCCGGGAGCTGGATGTTCGACTGGATCTTCTACATCGTCGCCGGAGGACTGGCTCTTCTGAGCCTCATCTTCCTGGTGGTGGCCATCCGAGCCCTCCGGGGCCGCCACTGGATCGGATCCATGGGGAGTGGGGGAACATGCGCCCTCTTCCTCGCACTCGCGGCCCTCGCCGCCACCCTTGGTTTCTCGACCCAGGGCTATCGCGCGCTGACCCTCGAGGAAGTGGCCGCCACCATCACCACCGTCCCCACCGGCGAAGCTGAGTTCCAGGCGTTCGTGGAGTTCCCGGATGGCCGGGACACCACCTTTCACGTCCTGGGCGAGCAGCTCATCGTCGACGCACACATCCTCAAGTGGCACCCGTGGGCGAATATCCTCGGGATCCACACCCACTACGAACTCGACCGGCTGGGCGGGCGCTACAGCGAGATCGAGGACGAGCGGAGTCGTCCCCGCTCCCTCCACTCCCTCAAGTCCGACAAGCCCGCGGACCTCTTCCACCTGGCCCGCCGCTACACCCTCCTGGCGATCCTGGTGGACACCGAGTACGGCTCCGCCAGCTACATCCGGGTGGACCGGCCGGCCCGTTTCGAGGTCCGGGTCTCCACCACGGGACTCCTCATTCGCGAGATCTCACTTCAGCCGCCACCGGTGGTACCGCCCGACCAGTGAGAGCGCCCGCTCGGGAGCGTTCTCCCGCTTCCACGCCCCGGCCACCGCCTTGTTGGCTTCGGCCAGGGTCGGGTAGGGGTGGATCGTCCCCAGGAGCTTGTTCAGCCCGATCCCGTGCTTCATCGCCAGGGTCCACTGGCTGATGAGCTCTCCGGCATGGGGGGCGACGACGGTCACCCCCAGGATCCGGTCCCGTCCGGGGACGGTGAGCACCTTCACGAACCCCACCGCCCCCTCGTCGGTGATGGCCCGGTCGGAGTCCTCCATCCCGTAGCGGGTGACCTCGTACTTCTTCCCCATCTCCCGCGCGTCGCTCTCGGTGAGGCCCACCTGGGCGACCTCCGGATCGGTAAAGGTCACCCGCGGGAGGTGGCGGTAGTCCACCCGGAAACGCTTGAAGGGGTTGCTGAATAGGCTGTTCACCGCGGCGTGCCATGCCTGGTGCGAAGCGGCGTGGGTGTACTGGTGGGGGCCGACACAGTCCCCGCAGGCGTAGATGGTGGGGATCCGGGTCTGCAGGAAGTCGTCGGTCTCGATCCGCCCGTCCTTCGTCGTGACCCCGACCTCCTCGAGGCCAAAGCCCTCCACCCGGGCCTCCCGCCCCACCGCCACCAGGAGGGTATCGAAGGGCTCCCGGCCATCCTCGGACACCGCCTCTCCCTCTTCGAACCCCACCACCTTGCGCCCGGTGAGGACCCGGACTCCATCGGCCTCCAGCGCCGACTGGATGATCCCGGAGGTCTCCTCGTCCTCCCTCGGCAGAAGGCGCGGCGCCATCTCCACAACCGAGACCTCCACCCCCAGGCGGGCGAAGGCCTGCGAGAGCTCGCACCCGATGGGTCCACCTCCCAGTACGAGGAGTCGACCCGGGCCCTCCCTCATCTCCCACAGGTTTTCCGACGTCAGGTACGGGACCTGGTCGAGTCCGGGGATCGGGGGGATGAAGGGGCGGGCCCCGGTGGCGACGACGATGTGCCGGGTGGTCAGACTCCGCCCGTCGACCTCCACGCTCCAGGGCCCGGTGATCCGCGCCTCGCCCTGGATGACCTCCACCCCGAGCCCCTCGTAGCGCTCCACCGAGTCATGGGGCTCGATGGTCTTCACCACCCGCGCCACCCGCTCCATGACATCGCCGATCTCCACCGACGCCTCGGCTTCTCGGATCCCGAACTCCCGGTGACGTGCCACCTCCGACATGAAGCGCCCGGATCGGATCAGCGCCTTGGAGGGGAC
>SLSF01000093.1 GCA_007130605.1 Gemmatimonadota bacterium
GTCCTCACCTATCCGGTGGGCTATGAAGTGGGCACTCGCCATCCCCTGATCCTCCAGGTCCATGGAGGTCCTCACGGGCGCTATTCCAAGGGCTTCGGCACCGGCGCGCAGGTGTGGGCCGCGAGGGGCTACGCGGTCCTGCAGGGGAATCCGCGGGGCAGTTCGGGGCGGAGCTTCGAGTTCAGCAACGCCAATGTGGGGGACTGGGGCGGCAAGGATTTCGAAGACATCATGGCGGGGGTGGATCATGTCATCGACCTGGGGATCGCCGACCCGGAGCGGATGGCGATCATGGGGGGCAGCTACGGGGGCTTCATGACCTTCTGGGCCGTCACCCAGACCGACCGGTTCCGTGCGGCCATCGGGCATGCGGCCATCTCGGACTGGTTCGCCTTCTACGGCCAGACCGACATCCCCCACCTGCTGGAGTTCGGCTTCGACGGGCTCCCCTGGGAGGCCACCGAGACCTTCGAGCGCTGGTCCCCCATCCGGTACGTGGAGAATGTCACGACTCCCCTCCTCATCACGCACGGGGAGCGCGACCTCCGGGTGCCCATCACCCAGGGCGAGCAGTTCTTCCGCTCGCTCAAGAAGCTCGGGAAGACCACGGAGTTCCTCCGCTACCCGCGGGCGGGGCACGGAATCTCGGAGCCCCGGCACCGGATCCACCTCGATGGGGAGCAGGAGGCGTGGTTCCGGAGCTACCTCCTGGGCGAGGCCGCCGCAGCCGACTCCAACGACGGGGGCTGATGGTGGACGATCCTGATTCCGGCTCCTGGAAGCCTCCCCCGATCCCCGAGAACGAGGCTCTGCGGCTGGAGGTGCTTCGGGCATACGCCGTGCTCGATACCCCGCCCGAAGAGGCGTTCGAGGAGCTGACGGCCCTCGCCGCGCATATCTGCGAAGCGCCCATCTGCATGATCAACCTCGTCGACGAAGATCGTCAGTGGGTCAAGTCCGGGATGGGCATCGATACGGCGGATACCCCCCGCATCCACTCCTTCTGTGCGCACGCCATCAACCAGGGCGATGCGTTCATCATACCGGACACGCACGAGGATGCGCGGTTCCGGGACCACCCCAGCGTGACCGCCGATCCTCACATCCGGTTCTACGCGGGACAGCCCCTCGTCAGCCCCGAGGGTCAGCCCCTGGGAGCTCTGTGCGTGATCGATCGGGAGCCGCGTGAGTTGAAGCCGGACCATCAACTGGCACTCAGGGTGCTGAGCCGTCACGTGATGGCTCTCCTCGAACTGCGGCGCCGGAATCGAGAGTTGGCCCGGACGGGGGAGCTCCAGGCCTCGGTCGAAGAACTGCGTGGTGAGCTCGAGGTCCGCCAGACCACCGAAAAAGCGATCCTGCACGAACGGGAACTCTCCGACCAGGTCATCAACAGCCTGCCCGGGATCTTCTATCTCTTCGATATCGACCACCGGATCCTGCGCTGGAACCGAAATTTCGAGGCCTTCACGGGGTACTCGGCCGACGAGGTGGAGGCACTCGATCCGCTGGACCTCTTCCAGGGAGCGGATCGAGAGCTCGTGGCGGAGCGGGTCCGGGAGGTCTTCGAGAAGGGGGCGTCCGAAGTCGAGGCGACCCTCATCTCCAAGGATGGAGAGGCGATTCCCCACTATTTCACCGGCCGCCGAGTCGAATTCAACGGCCGTCCCTGTCTCATCGGGATGGGGGTGGATGTGACGCTTCGAAGGAAGGCGGAGGCCGAGCGGGACCGACTCTTCGAGCTCTCTTCGGATCTCTTCTGTGTCGCCGGCTTCGACGGGTACTTCAGGCAGTTGAATCCCGCATGGGAAGAGGTGCTGGGATACAGCGTCGACGAACTCCTCTCCCGCCCGTACCACGACTTTGTCCATCCCGATGACCGGGATGCGACCGAGGCCGAGGGCCGTCGCGCCCAGGCCGGCCGTCGGGTCCATACATTCGAAAACAGGTACCGCCACAAGGACGGCTCCTGGCGCTGGTTTTCGTGGAACTCGACTCCTGCCTCCGAGGAGAACCTGATCTATGCGGTCGGGAGAGATGTCACCGAGAGCCGGGAGATGGCCGAGTCGCTGGCGCGGAGCGAACAGCGGTACCGGAGCCTGGTGGAGGGAGCGCGGGATGCCATCTTCGGGGTCTCGCCCGATGGCGTGATCACCTCGTTGAACTCCGCCTTCGAGACCCTCACCGGTCGAGATCGCCGGGAGTGGGTCGGAAAACGATTCGAGCCCCTCCTGCACCCGGACGATGTGGCTCGAGCGCTCGAGATCTTCGACGTAGCCCTCGACGGTGAGGGCGGTCCGCCCTTCGAGCTCCGGTTGCTCTCCGAGGGTGGGAGCCCGGTGCCCATGGAGTTCACCCTGACGGTCCAGCGGGTCGAAGGGCGGGTCGTCGGGCTCCTGGGGGTCGCACGCGACATCCGGGCGCGGCTGCGTCTGGAGGAGCGGCTCCGGCGAATCCAGAGGCTCGACTCCATCGGGAGACTCGCTGCGGGGATCGCGCACGATTTCAACAACCTCCTGACCGTGCAGCGGGCCTCGGTCTCTCTCCTGCAGATGGAGGAAGGGCTCCCGGAGCAGGTCACCGAGGAACTCGACGAGATCGCCGGAGCCACCGACCGTGCGGCGGCGCTCACCCGGCAGCTCCTCCTCTTCAGTCGCAAGGAGACCTTCGAGTTGAGGCCCATCGACCTGAACAGGGTGGTGGAGGGCCTCTCCCGGATCCTCGGGCGGGTACTGGGCGAGGACCTCTCGCTGGAGCTCGAACTCGCCCGTGATCTCCCCATCGTGAAGGCCGATCCCGGGATGGTGGAGCAGGTCGTCCTGAACCTTGCCGTGAATGCCCGCGACGCCATGTCCCAGGGGGGGCAGCTCAAGGTCCGGTCCGAGACCATGACCCTGGGGGACACCACTGCGCGGGAGAACCCCGAGGCCCGGGCCGGCACCTTCGTTTGCCTCGAAGTCACCGACACCGGAACCGGGATCGCTCCCGAGGTGCGAAAGCACATGTTCGAGCCCTTCTTCACCACCAAGGAGGTCGGGGAGGGCACCGGCCTCGGGCTCGCCACGGCCCACGGAATCGTGCAGCAGCACCGTGGCTGGATCGAGGTCGACTCGAAGGTGGGGGAGGGCACCACATTCCGGATCTTCCTGCCGGCCTCGGAGGGCGACGAGGCCGAGTCTGCCTGACCCGAACGCCGCGACACGACCGTTTCGGACTCAGTCACAGGAAACATCGGGATTGAAGGGTGCGAACATCCCCGCCGGATTTGCCCGGTGGAGCCACACATGGAGGCTCCAGTGGTCCACCCCCGCTTCCATGAGGGGAGGTACGCCGCCGACATCGAAGGGGTGTCCGTCGAACTCCGGGTGTTCCTGGCCCACATCGATGACGATGTATTCGACACCTACCAGGGTCGGGGCGCCCCCGGGACCCGGCGCGTAGAGGAGGGCCTCGGGATGCATCGCGTCGAAGGTCGGATCGATCAGGCCCTGGTTCACCCAGTGATCCCCCATCCCCCCCATGTCGGGGTGTGCCACGCAGTGGCCGTCCGACACGTATCCGGCGGCGATTGCGACGGAGGTGTCCTGGAAACGGAGGGTCTCGGCCCGCACCGATTCCGCGAGGGTGGCGGGCTGGCTGGGAGAGTCGGAGCAGGCCACAAGGGCCAGCGGGACCAGCAGGAGCAGGAGGGATGTGGCCTTCGTCGGGTTTCGCATGGACGCCGTTCTCCGGGATCGCGAGTGCAGGGTTGAGTGAGCCTTCCCCTGCTCCTGCGCGGAATCGCCCGGATGGGGGCAAGCGGATCGGATTCGCCCCGGGGTTCCCCGGGCCCATTCGCCTCTCGGGTCCACGGGATGGCCTCTCCGGCCCGCTGCGCAGGGTCGAAGGGCACCACCCTCGCCACCAGGAGCGCGGAGTGATCCGCCTCCGGGAGTCCGGAACCCCTCGTCACGAAGGGGTCCGGGACCCGGCCCTCGGTGTCGACCTACATGCACACCATCCCGCGGGCCGAGGTGCCGGACTGGAGGAGGGACTCGGGCACGTGTCGCACCATCGCCCGCTCCACGGTCTGGCCGTTCACGATCCTGGGTGGGGTTTCCTCCGCACCCGCTTCGGTCTCTGGACACTCGGCAGGGGTCAACGCCTCGGCCTCCGGCCATTCCGCAGCAGCGTCCTCAATCCAGGGCGATGCCCGCGACCAGGGCCGGGACGGGGACCGGGCGGAGGGATGAACGACCCATTGGAAGCGATCATTATATGCCTACGACTCTGCGGGACAGAAGGCGGGAAGGGGGACCTCATTCACCTCCCGCGTGCGGGGCCGCCCCGGGTCAGCGGCCCACCACTCGCGCTTCTCGCCGGCCGCCCAGTGCCTCGGCCACCGCCTCGGAGAGCTCCGTCGCACCGAAGGGTTTGGGGAGAAATGCTGCGTTCCGCAGGTCCACACTCTGCTCCGAGAGCTCTCCGCGGGTAAAACCCGAGGTGAAGAGGACGGCCATCTCCGGCTGTTCGGGGATCAGCTGCGCAGCCAATTCGGTCCCGTTCATTCCCGTGAGGAGGATGTCGGTGAGGAGGAGGTCGAAGTTCGTAGGCGTTTCCCCGAAGTGAACCAGGGCCTCCTCCGCGGACTCGGCTTCGACCACCGAGTGGCCCGCCGCCTCCAGGACCCGTCGCACCACCCGGCGTATCTCGGGCTGGTCCTCCACCACCAGGATGTGGCCGGTGTTGGCGGCGGACGAGTTCGGTTCCGTGACTACCGGTCCAGGGGCTGAAACGTCGTGATCGGCGGTCACCCTCGGGAGGTAGACCCGGAAGGTGGTTCCGAGCCCCGGCTCGCTGTAGAGGTGGATGCATCCATCCATCTGCTTCACGATCCCCCAGCAGATGGAGAGGCCCAGGCCCGTTCCCTCTTCCGGAGGCTTGGTGGTGAAGAAGGGCTCGAAGACCCGCCGCTGGACCTCCCTGGGGATCCCCTCCCCGTCGTCGGCCACGATGAGCAGTGCATAGCGTCCCGGCGGCAACTCGCTGTGACTGAGCGAGTACTCCTCCGTTGCGGTGAATTCCTGGGTTTCCAGAATCAGCTTTCCTCCCTCCGACATGGCGTCCCTGGCGTTCACCGCAAGGTTCATGATGACCTGGCTCAACTGCCCCTCGTCCGCTTCCACCAGGAGGTCCCGCTCGAATGAGCCACCGATCGCCACATTGGTCCCGGTCAGTCGGCTGACCAGGCTCATCATCTCTTCCGCCAGCGCACCCAGGTCGAGGACTTTCATCTCCATGATCTGGTCCCGGCTGAAGGTCAGGAGTTGTCGGGTGAGCTTCGTGGCGCGATCCGCGGTCTGCGAGATCTCCCGGATGTCGGCCCGGGCATCCTCCGGGAGGTTCTCACGGGCGATGAGAAAGTCGGAGTTGATCCGGATCGCCGTGAGCAGGTTGTTGAAGTCATGGGCCACTCCCCCGGCAAGGCGCCCCACCGCTTCCATCTTCTGTGCCTGGTGGAGTTCCGCCTCGAACTGCCGTTCCTGGGTCACATCATAGATGTTGAGGACGAGACCATGAACGGCCGGGTCACCGAGGCGATTCACTCCGGTCCCCCGGACCGTACGCCAGGAGCCATCCCGGTGGCGCATGCGCCACTCGGCCGAGACCCTTCGCCCTTCTTCCCGGAGAGGTGCGAGGAAATCGCGTCTCCACCGCTGAACCCCGTTGGGATGAAGGAGCGAGGTGAAGGCCTCGCCCACAAGGGAGGCGCCTTCGTAACCCAGGGTCCCCCTGTAGGCTGGACTGTGGTACCGGATCGTCCCATCTGCATTCAGAAGGGTGATGAGGTCCGCACCATTCTCGATGACCGCCCGAAACCAGGTCTCGCTCTCCTGGAGGGCCTCTTCCGCCCGGATCCGCCCCTGGATCTCCCGCATGAGGAGGTCCGCGAGGGCGGACAGGGCTTCGAGGTCTGGATCACCCCACTCTCGCGGCGTGAAATCCACCACGCAGAGCGTCGCCAGCGTGATGCCCTCCTGGTTCCTGAGGGGGACGGCGGCGTAGGAGCGGATCCCTGCGTCCGTGGTGGCCGGGTTCTCCCGCACCAGGGGGTGCGAGAGCGAGTCCTCCACCACCAGGGGTTCCCCGCTCCGGATGACGTGCTGACAGTAGGACGCCTCGAGGGGGACCGATCTGGGGCCATTCCAGGACGCCCATTCCGAGGGGTCGGCCACCGAGGAGAGTGAGACCTGCCGGTCGGCGACCGCCACATTGATCTGGGCCAGGGGCACTCGCAGTACCCGCCGAGCCAGCTCCGCAAGCTGGTCCAGTCCCTCACGCAACGAGTCGTCCGTGGTGACCAGGCGGGCAAATTGCGCTGCATCTTGCATTCTACCTACGTTTTCGGTGGGCCTGTCGGTGGCCATTCTCGCCTCCCTTCCACTGGACCTCGTCCTATGGCGCCGCCCACGGCATCCATCAGGACAAAAAGGCACAAACTGGGACAATGCGTGCCAGGGCCCAGTGGTTTCAGTCATCGCTGTCTGTTTGCCGTCAGAAAAGCAAGGGTCATGCCGATCTCACCGAATCGCGTGGTAGCCAGGTGCACTCGTGAGCATCGCTGGCGGCCCAAAGTGTGTCGAGGGTCTCGCAGGCCCCACCAGGTGCGACGTCGCCACATGGGCAGATGTGGGTGGTCTTCCCCTTCTCTCTGGGTCCATTGCAAAGGATCCCGGTCTCACGGTTCA
>SLSF01000117.1 GCA_007130605.1 Gemmatimonadota bacterium
CTCGCGCCCGGAGAGCCCAACAACTTCGAGGTGGAGACCGCCGAGGAGTCCCTCGCCTTCTGGGACCAGATCTCCACCGTCCTCTTCCTGGCGCTTCCCGGGCTGGTGGGGATCTCGCTGGTGGTGGGCGGAATCGTCATCATGAACATCATGCTGGTCTCGGTCATGGAGCGAACCCGCGAGGTGGGAGTGCGGAAGGCGCTGGGTGCGCGCCGACGGGACATCGTGGCCCAGTTCCTGGTGGAGGCCACGACCCTCTCGGGCATCGGCGCCCTCATCGGGGTGGGGATCGGGATCGGACTCACCGCCCTCGTCCGCACCTTCACCCCCCTTCCCGCCGCCATCGCCCCGCAGTGGGTGATCCTGGGGGTGACCCTCGGGATGGGAGTGGGCATCGTGGCGGGGGTCTACCCGGCGGTGCGGGCCTCCCGGCTCGATCCGGTGGAGGCACTCCGCCATGAGTAGGCGTCCCGGAATCCGCCGGCTCCTCCATGGTGTCGGGGAGGGGATCCGCATCGCCCTCGACTCGGTGCGGGCGAACCCGTACCGGTCCGGCCTCACCATCCTGGGCATCGGGGTCGGGGTCGCGGTGGTCGTCATCATGGCCTCTCTCATCACCGGTGTCCGGGGGTCGGTGCAGGAAGGGATCGAGGCCGCCGGACCCCGGAATTTCTATGTGACCCGTGTCGATCTCTCCGACTTCCAGCTCGTCCAGACCGGCTCCGGACCGGACTGGCTCCGGCGCCCATCCATCACGGTGGACGAAGCCCATCGCGCGGCACGGCTCCCGGCGGTGGCGAGCGCGGTCATGAGCTTCGACCTGCAGGATCCCGGCGCCGAGGGAGGCATCACCGTGAGCGCCGACGGGGAGCGGATCACCGGGGTCATCGGCGCGGCGGAGTCGGAGCGGTGGACCGAGTATCGCGGGGGGACCTTCGTGCGCGGGCGAAACTTCATCCCGGTGGAGGTGGCCGAGGCCAGGTCGGTGGTGGTGGTCTCGGAGCGTCTGGCGGAGGACCTCTTCGGCTCCGACGACCCCCTCGGGCGGAGGATCCGGGTCTCGGCGGGCCCGGGCCCCTCCCTTCCCATGGCCATCGTGGGGGTCTTCGAGGTCCCCCAGAACCCCTTCACCGATGCCGCCGCCCAGATGGCCATCGTGCCCTACACCACGGCGCTCCGACGGTTGAACATCGATGACGAGTGGGGACAGATCGTCGTGGTCCCCCGCGACGACGTCTCCATCGACGAGGCCGAGGACCAGATCATCGGGATGCTCCGGAATGTCCGGGGGCTGGCACCGGGCGAGGCGAATGACTTCTCGATCCTCCGCTCCACCCAGCTCCTGGAGCTCTTCGATGACTTCACCGGGGTCTTCTTCATCGTGATGCTCGCACTCTCCTCGGTGGGGCTCCTGGTGGGTGGCGTGGGTGTGGTGGGCATCATGCTCATCTCGGTCACCGAGCGCACCCGCGAGGTGGGAATCCGAAAGGCCCTGGGCGCCACCCGCGGAGAGATCCTCTGGCAGTTCCTCGTGGAGTCGGCCATGCTCACCTTCCTGGGAGGCGCCGCCGGGCTCCTCCTGGGAGGCGGTCTCGCCGCCCTCGTGGCCGCCACGACCCCGATCCCCGCCGCCACGC
Organism: Gemmatimonadota bacterium; assembly: GCA_007130605.1. GTDB lineage: Bacteria > Gemmatimonadota > Gemmatimonadetes > Longimicrobiales > Gaopeijiaceae > SLBA01. The sequence goes on from SLSF01000117.1 coordinate 1,638, forward strand.
CCCTCTGGGCGGTGGCCATCTCGCTGGTCATGGCGGTGGTCACCGGGATGGTCTTCGGCCTGGTGCCTGCGCTCCGGGCCGCCCGCATGGAGCCGGTGGAGGCCCTCCGGTTCGAATGACGGCTCCTGGGAGAGGGTGGGCTCCGGTCTCCCCTCCCCCGTCGTTGACCCCGCCGGACCCGGACCCCTATGGTTGGGGGTCCCGCTCCCCTCCCCTCCGCTCCAGAGGACAGACAGCGAATGACCGGATCCCCCGAAGCCCGGGCCCCGGGCCCCCCCGATGACGCTCCGGGCGAATCGGGTCGACAGGCCCCCCTCGACCTCCTCGCCATCTTCGCCCATCCGGATGACGCGGAACTCCTCTGCGGCGGCGCACTCGCACTCGCCGCCAGCCGTGGAGAGCGGGTGGGGATCCTGGACCTGACCCGTGGGGAGATGGGCAGCAGTGGCACCCCGGATCTCCGGGCGGCGGAGGCGAAGGCCGCGGCAGAACACCTCGGGATCATCGGTCGGTGGAATGCCGGCCTCCCCGACGGCCGGCTCGAGGACTCCCACGAGGCCCGCCGGAGAGTGGCGGGCTTCCTTCGTCGGCTCCGCCCCGAAGTGGTGGTCACGCACTGGATCGAAGGTCGACACCCGGATCATCGCGCCGCGGCGGCCCTGGTACATGCCTCCACCTTCCTGGCTTCCCTCCGGAAACTCGAGGTGGAAGCCCCACCCTTCCGACCCCGGAAACTCATCCACGCCACCCTCTTCCGCGAAGACGCCCCGCCCCCCACCTTCGTCCTGGACGTGACCCCGGTCATCGACCGGAAGATGGCGGCGATCCGGGCCTTCGAATCCCAGTTCGAAGGGAAGCATGCAGCCGGCGAGGTCTTTCCGGGCGGGACCCGCTCGCTGGAGGACCAGGTGCGGGCACAGATGGCGTACTGGGGCGCACGGATCCGGGTCGAGTACGGGGAGCCCTACTGGACCCGCGAGACGGTTCGCTTCCCCTCGCTCACCGAGGTCCCCGTCTCCTCCTTCTGACGGCTCCGGAGTATTGTAGCGAAAACGCCACAAACCCCGGATTCCCCGGCCCACAATGTAGCGATTACGCTACATTCTCCCACCGGGGTCGAAGCGGACAGTGGCGAATACGCTACAATTGAACCCGACGTGCCGGGGGCGGCAGCGTTTTCGCTACACCCGTTCGGACCCGGCTCCCGGGTCAGGACTTCGCAGACATGGGTTCGCCAGTGCAGCGTACCTCCACCAGGAGCCGCCGCCAGCTCGGGGTCTCGGGCCCGGACACCCTCAGCACCCGTGCCTCGGTCCTTCCACCGGCGAGGATCCAGGGGGCGAGCCACTTCCCGATCTCTCGCGGGAGGTGCCCCAACGGCTCCCCACTCCGGACATGCACCCAGACCCCCGGGGCCTCCTCCATGGGTGGGTCGGGGATGAGTGTCAGGGGATCCCCCGACTCGACGGTGCGCAGCACCCGCTCCCGTTCGCCGAAGATGGTGCCGTGGACGGTGGCCCGGAATCGGGCGGGAGGGGGAGCTTTGCGTGCCGGCATTGCGTACCTTTGGAGATGAAAAGGATGTCGAGGAAAGACACGGACCACTGGGACGCCCTGCCCATGTTCGATATCCCCTTGACCGGACTCGGACAGAGATCCACCTCCTTCGACCCTCCGACCGTGGAATCGGTTCCGGGGTATCGGCAGGGGTCCCGGACCCGACCTCCCTGCGAATCCACCTCCCCCCGCCTTCCATGACCGGAATCTATCTCGATCATGCCGCCACCACCCCCATGCGTCCCGGGGTTGCAGCGGCCATGCGTCAGGTGGAGGAGGAGGCGTGGGGGAATCCCTCGTCACCCCACCAGGTGGGTGCCCGGGCCAGGCGCGCACTCACCGAGGCACGGGCACGGGTGGCCGCTCGGCTCGGATACGCTCCCCGGGAGATCCACTTCGTCCGGGGCGGCACCGAGGCGAACAACCTGGCGATCCTCGGCCGCTTCGCGCACCTGCGCACGTCGGCGCCCGACGATCCCCTCCCTCCCTTCGGCCTCTCCGCCCTCGAGCATTCGTCGGTCTCTGCACCCGCCTCCCATCTCGAGGGGCAGGGAGTGGAGCTGGTGCGACTCCCCTTCGATGCCATGGGACGGCCCGACCGGTCGCGCCTCCGCCAATGTCTCGAGCGGGGCCCCGGCCTCCTCTCGGTTCAGGCGGTGAACTCGGAGTGCGGCCTCGCCCTTTCGGTGGAGGAGGTGCTCGAGGCGTCCGCCGCCGCCGGGGTTCCCGTCCATGTGGATGGCGCCCAGGCTCTCCACATGGAGCTCCCGAAGCCCTCGGGTCGCCCCCTGCTCCTCTCCCTGTCCGGCCACAAGCTCGGCGGGCCCCGGGGCATCGCCATTCTCGCGGTCCCCTCGTCGGTTGCCCTCGCGCCCCTCCTCCATGGCGGGCCGCAGGAGTTCGGACTCCGTCCGGGCACCGAGGACGTGGCCGGAGCCGTGGGCGTGGCGCAGGCATTGGAGGAGACGATGGAGGCGTGCGCCGTCCGCACCGGGGAGCTGGAAACGCTGCGCGCCCTCCTGGAGCGCCGGGCCATGGAGGCGACGGAGGGCGTCCGCATCGTGGCTCGCGAAGGGCCTCGCTCCCCCCACATCGTCGCCCTGGGCCTTCCCGGTGTGGAGACCGAGGTCCTCCTGGGCGCCCTCGACCTGGAGGGGGTTGCCGCCTCCGCCGGGTCGGCGTGCCGGAGTGGATCGTCGGAGCCCGGGCCGGCCGTTCGCACCTTCCTCGGCCCCGACGCCACCACATTCGGGATCCTCCGCCTCTCCCTCGGGTGGAACACCACCCCCGCCGAGGTGGAAGAAGCGTCAGGGATCCTCCACCGGGTACTCCGACGACTGACCCGGTCCACGATCGCACCCTCCCCGTCGAAGGAAGGAAGCTCCAGATGAAGCCATCGCGAATCCTCGCAGCCATGTCCGGCGGCGTGGACTCCTCGGTGACCGCCGCCCTCCTTGTGGAGGCCGGCCACGAGGTCATCGGGGTCACCATGAAGACCTTCTGCTACGACGAGACGGCCGGGCCGTCCCGCACCTGCTGCGGGCTCGACGGGATCCTGGACGCCCGCTCGGTGGCGGACCGCCTGGGCATCCGTCACATGGTCTTCGATGTGGAAGAAGAGTTCACCCGCGATGTCATCGACGACTTCGTCGACGAGTATGCCGCCGGGCGCACCCCGAACCCCTGTGTCCGGTGCAACTCCAACACGAAGTTCCGCGACCTCCTCCGCCGTGGCGAGGCCCTCGGCTGTGACGGGATCGCCACCGGGCACTACGTGCGGGTCCGCCATGGGGCCGAAGGATCGACCCTTCACCGGGGTGCCGACAGCGGGAAGGACCAGGCGTACTTCCTCTGGGGGCTCCCCGCCGGAATGATTCCTCGCCTCCACTTTCCCCTGGGTGGACTCACGAAGCCCGAGGTCCGGGCCATGGCGCGCGAGCTGGGGCTCGTCACCGCCGACAAGCCGGAGTCCCAGGAGATCTGCTTCGTCCCCTCGGGCGACTACCGGGAGTTCCTCCAGCAGCGGCTCCGTCCTCGGCACCCTGCCCTGGAGCCCGGACCCCTCGTTACCCTCGAGGGCGACGTCGTGGGAAGGCACGATGGCTACGCGGGCTTCACCGTCGGCCAGCGCAAGGGCCTCGGTGGAGGCTTTCCCGAGCCCTTCTACGTCCTGGAGATCCGTCCGGAGGGTCGGGAGGTGGTCATCGGGCCGAAGGAGGCACTGGAGACCCATGGACTCGAGGCCACCGGTGCCAACTGGATCGCCTCGCCCCCCGCTCCGGACGAGGAGGTCCTCGTCCAGATCCGCCATCGGGGGCGGGGGATTCCGGCCCGGGTGGAGGCGTCGGAGGGTGGTGCGTCGTGGGAGTGCCGATTCCTCGAGGCCGAGCCCGCAGTCACCCCGGGACAGTCCGCCGTGGTCTTCCGCGGAGACCAGCTCCTGGGCGGGGGACGGATCGCCCGAATCCTCCGGGAAGAGGGAAGCCGGACACCGGAGGCGGCCGAACTCAGTGCTTGAGGGCGGCGGTCTCGGCGAAGGCCTCGAAGGCCGTGCGCTCCTCGTCGCTCATTGACGAGGGGATCTCCACCTTCACCTCGACGAACTGGTCGCCGGTGCGATTTCCCTTGGTCACCCCCTGGCCCCGGATCCGAAACCGTGTTCCACTCTGGGTACCCGGAGGGACCTTGAGCACCACATGCTTCCCGTGGACGGTGCGGACCCGGATCTTCGACCCCAGGGCGGCCTGGGCCATGTTGATGGGCACCGTCACATGCACATCGAGGCCCTCACGGCGGAAGAAGTGATGTGACTTGACCTGGAAGGTCAGGATGATGTCTCCGGGTGGGCCTCCATTGTCCCCCCGCTCCCCCTGCCCCGAAATGCGCAGCCGGTCTCCCGACTCGACCCCGGCAGGCACCTTCACCTGGAGGGTGCGGGTCTGGCGAACCGACCCCGAACCCCTGCACGAAGGACACGGGTCGCCGGGGATCCGCCCTCGCCCGGCACAGGCGGGACAGGGACGATTCACCGCGAATCCGCCCTGCCCGAAGGAGACGACTCCCTTCCCTCCACACTCCTGGCAGCGGTCCAGTCGGGTCCCCGGTCGGGCGCCATTCCCCCCGCAGGTGGCACACGCCTCCGTCACCGGGACCTTGAGATTGAGGCGTCCACCCCGCACGGAGAGGTCGAAGGAGATCTCTGCCGAGAGCTCGATGTCCTGACCCTTGCGGGCGCTCCCCTCCCTGCGCGCTCCCTCTCCCGGCCGTCGTCCTCGATCGAAGATGGATGAGAAGATGTCCCCCAGCCCCCCCAGGTCGTCGAAGGAGAAGCTCTGGCTGTCGGTGCCGAAGCCACCGGCCCCGGCGCCCGGCCCGGAGGAGGGCCGCCTCGGTCCGCTCCTGGCCCCACCTCCCATGCCGAAGGCTCCATACTTCCGCATCTGGTCGTACTGTTTCCGGCGCTCCGGCTTCGACAGCACGGCATAGGCCTCGCCGATCTCCTTGAACCGCTCGGCCGCCTTGTCATCGCCCTGGTTCGCATCGGGGTGATGCTTCTTCGCCAGCCGCCGGTACGCCTTCCGGATCTCGTCCTGGTCGGCCTTTTCGGAGACCCCGAGAATCTTGTAGAAGTCCTTCGTCTGGGTACTCATGGGTCAGTCCAGCTTCCAGACCGCCACCCGGGCGGGCCGAACGAGGTGACCTTTCAGGTGGACGCCCTTCTGGAAGACCTGGCTCACCACGTCGTCGTCCTCTTCCGCCTCGGTGGGCTGTCGAAAGACCGCCTCCATCACTTCGGGATCGAAGGGCTCACCGGTGGGATCCAGCATCTCGACTCCCGCATCGGCCAGGGATCGCTTCAGCTTCTTCTCCACCAGGCGGACGCCCTCCAGGACGGTTCCGGCATCGGTGGCGTCTTCGTCCAGCTGGACGATGCGGTCGAAGTCGTCGAGGGCATCGAGAAGGACCCCGATGAGTTCGGCCTGGGCCCGGGTTCCGGACTGGCCGAGCTCCTGGCGAGTCCGCTTCCGGTAGTTCTCGAATTCTGCCGCGAGGCGGATATGACGATCCCGGACCTCGGCGAGCTCCAGCTCCAGGTCGTGCAATGCATCGCTCACCCGGTCACCGGAATCCGATGGGTCCGCCTCGGACGCCTCCACTCCCAGATCGATCCCCACACGGCCCTCCTCCCCCCTGTGTTCTTCGGCAGCGGATCCGTCGGAGGAATTCCCTTCCGTCGGATGGTTCTCATCGCTCGATTTCGTCATGGTCTCCTGCCTCCTTTCATCGGATGTCGGCCGGGGTCGGTCGAGGCCCTTCGACCTCCGGGTCGTTCCCCTCTACCCATCCCTGGCCCACGGGTTCGAAGCCACCTGGAGAAGCCCGTGGAGCGCGTGCTGCGCGGCCCGGGCCCGGATCTCCTCCCGGCCACCGGGAAAGCGCTCGACTCCACCGGTCTCGCCATGGGGTGTCACGGTCCAGATGGCCACCGTTCCCACGGGTTTGGTCTCGGACCCGCCCCCGGGTCCGGCGATCCCCGTGATCCCCACCGCCGCATCGGCCCCGAACCGCCGGCATGCACCCCGTGCCATGGCCCGAGCGACCTCTGCGGAGACCGCCCCATGCTCACGCAGGAGCGCCTCCGGCACCCCGAGAAGCGCCTCCTTCGCCGTATTCGAATAGGCGACGACGCCACCGAGGAAGACCTCGGAGGCCCCGGGGTGGTCCGTCAGCCGCTTCGAAACCAGGCCCGCGGTACAGCTCTCGGCCATGGCCACCGTCCATCCGGACGCACGCATCCGGAGGAGAACCGCCTCGGCCAGGTCGCCCGACGGCGCATCATAGACCCAGGGCTCCAGGCGACGCAGGAGTGTGTCCATCATCTCCTCCACGGAGCGCTGGGCGTCGGGGCCCGTCGCCGAAACGACCAGTTCCACTCCCAATACGGATGGGAGGGAGGCGAGATTCACCGCTCCGGTATCGGAGAGGAGATCCTCGATCCGTTCGGCGAGGGCGGACTCGGGGATCCCGGTGGTCCGAATGCTCCGGACCACCGGCACCCCGGCCCCGCCCCGACCCTGGAAGCGCTCCTCCAGCACCTCTCTGAAGGGCCCCTCCACCAGGTGGCGCATCTCCGCGGGGACCCCGGGAAGGAGAACCACCATGATTCCCGCCTCCTCCAGGACGAGGCCGGGTGCCGTGCCCTCCCGGTTCGGAAGGAGCCGGGCGCCCTCGGGGACCCGGGCGACCCGCCGGTTGGGCGTGGGAAGCGCGTCGAAACCCCGGCTCCGGAAGCGTGCCTCGAGTTCGGCCAGGAGTTCGGGGTCCTCCACGAGCTCGCGACCGAACTCCTCGGCCACGGCATCGCGGGTCCGGTCGTCGAGGGTCGGCCCCAGGCCGCCGGTGGCCACTACGAGTCCCCCTTCACCCACCACCGCCCGGGCCTCCCTGAGTCCATGGCGGATCTCCTCCGGGGGGTCCCCCACCGACACGACCTCGGTGACCCGGAATCCGCTCCGGGTCAGATGTCGGGCCAGCCAGGCGGAATTGGTGTCAACCCGCTCCCCTTTCAGGAGCTCGTCTCCAATGGTGAGGATGGCGGCTCGGGGAAGGGTGTGCCCGGTCATCCCTCACGCCCACCCGCAGAGCGGTCCACCTCCCCTCCGGAGGCGAAGAGCGCCCGGTTCTGCCATCCGTAGACACCCATGGAGTAGACCGTGAGCACGAGGGCCACCAGGAGCGACAGGGCCACCACGCTCCCATGAAAGATCGCCCACCCGTCCCAGAGGGTCGTCGCGGTCCAACCGGACTCGTGGGCCATCCGAACCAGGGCATACCAGAGGAGGAGGGCGCCCGAGAAGATGTTCTGGGTGAAGGCCTTGATCTTTCCCGACTGACCTGCCGAAATCACCGATCCCTTCCGGGCCGCCCAGCTCCGGAAGAGGGTGACGGCCACCTCCCGTCCGAAGATGACCATCAGCACCCAGAGGGGCATGGCTCCCCAGAACGGTATGTCGGAGAGCGGGTCCGGACGATGCGAAACGATGTAGAAGGGGATGAAGGTCGAAGCCAGGAGGAGCTTGTCGGCGATGGGATCCAGGAGCTTCCCCACCGTGGTCACGAGCCCGTGCTTCCGGGCCAGATAGCCATCCCAGAGGTCGCTCACCGCGGCTGCGGTGAAGAGGAGGAAGGCCACCAGGAGGGTACCGGCGCTGGTGGAGAGCGCCAGGACGAAGATCAGGGGGCAGGAGAGGATCCGAACGACGGTGATCGCATTCGGGACATTCCAGGATTCCCGGGGCATGGAGCGCCGGGCTCAGCTAAGTGTCTTTACGACGAGCTTGCTCACCGCACGAAGGGTCTCGAAGACCCCGACGCCCTCGATGGCAACCCCCTCGAAATCAGGTACTCCAGCCGGGTTCAACTGCTCCCGAAGCGTCTCCACGGGCAGAATGTTGTCGAGGTCGCGCTTGTTGTACTGAATGGCGAAGGGGATCGTCTCCAGGTCGTATCCATACGACTCGAGGTTCTCGAAGAGGTTGTGCATCGATTCGATGTTCGCCTCGGCCCGCTGAGCCTGGGAGTCGGCGACGAAGATGATGCCGTCCACGCCCTTGAGGATCAACTTCCGCGAGGCGTTGTAGTAGACCTGGCCCGGCACGGTGTAGAGGTGGAAGCGGGTCTTGAATCCGCGAATGGAGCCGAGGTCGACGGGAAGGAAGTCGAAGAAGAGGGTCCGGTCCGTCTCGGTGGCGAGAGAGATCATCTTGCCCCGGCTCTCGGGATTCACCTTGGAGTAGACATGCTCCAGGTTGGTGGTCTTGCCCCCCAGGCCCGTTCCGTAGTAGACGATCTTGCAGTTGATCTCGCGGGACGCGTAGTTGATCATGGACATGGTTTCACCCCTCCCCGCCGAAGACCCGATCGATTTCGCCTTCTGCGTCCTCGGACCAATGGTCCCCCAGGGAACGTGCTCCCGGCTCGCTTCCGCCAGAATCGGTCCCCATCGCCTTCGCTGTCTGGTCCACGTCCATCACCTCGGTAGTCCTGCGGGAATGTTCGGTCGCCGTGATCCACCCACGGGTCCCTCTCGTTTCGGACAGGTCGTAGAGAAGCACCAGGGCTCGGCCTCCATGAATGGAGGCGAGGAGCGTTCGACTCGCGGCCCCCTCCTGTACAAGCTGCGTAAGGTCTCCCCGGTTGGCCGTCGAAGCAAGGTCCTGCGCAGCGGTGAACTGGGCGGCCGCAAGGGACACGAAGGAGGTGGGCTCCAGTGAACCGGGGTTCCCGGCGGCGGCGGACACCATTCCCGCAGGGTCCAGGAGGAACCCCACGCGGGCGCCCCCCCGGTGCACGGCGTCCCGCACGGCACTTCGGAGGAGGGCTTCCCCCTCTCCCCCCGACGCGTGCGTTCCCGGTGGATTCAACGGGGGGCTCCCACTCTGGCGTGGCCGGATTCCTCCACTTCGCGCTGCATCCGGTCCACCACGGCCCGGGCACGATTCCGGAGCAGCTTGCGCGACTCCCAGGCGATGTAGTCCCGAAGGAGGTTCAGGAGGTCCACCGACGCCCGCTGTCGGGAGAGATACCCGAGGGCGGCCATTCGGCGCAGGCCGGACGGATGGAAAAGGTTTCGCTGCTGTCGCTGGAGCTGATCGCGAACGAGGAGGACTGCAATGCCCCCCGCCACCGCCACCGCCCCCACCGTGATCCCGGTGATCCGGATCCAGCGTCTTGTCTCATCGGTCATGGTATTCCCTCGTTCCCGATCCCATCACATCTCGCGTCGACCCGAGAGAGCCTCGGCAAGTGTGGACCCGTCGACGTACTCCAGATCGCTCCCCATGGGGATCCCCCGGGCCAGCCGGGTCACGCGTACCCCCTCGGGTCTGAGCACCCCCTCAAGGTAGACTGCCGTGGCTTCTCCCTCAACCGAAGGGTGCGTCGCAAGGATCGCTTCCTCCAGTTCGCCGTTGGAAGCGCGCACTCGCTGCAGGAGGCTTTCGATCGCGAGTTCCTCGGGGCCGATCCCGTCCAGGGGCGAGAGCCGTCCGCCCAGGACATGGAAGAGCCCCCGGAACTCGCCGGTCTTCTCGATGGCGTGCACATCGAAGGCATTCTCCACCACGCACACGACGGTGCGGTCGCGCTTCGGGTCGGTGCAGATGTGGCAGAGCTCGGCCTCGGTGTAGGTCCCGCACCGGGCACATGGATGAACCCGCTCGGCGAGCTCCCGGATGGCGGCCGCGAGCCGGAAGGATGACTCCTTCGGCTCCCGCAGAAGATGGTGCACGAGCCGGGTCGCGGTCTTCGGCCCCACCCCGGGAAGCCGTCCCAGTTCCCGAGTCACTTCGTCGAGGACCGACACGGAGGGTGTCAGAGCCCCGGCAACTTGAAGGGCAGGGGGAGCCCTCCGGATGCCTTCTTCATTTCGGACTCGTAGGCGGAACGGGCCTTCTTCTGGGCCTCGGAGATGGCGGCGAGGACCAGGTCCTCCAGCATCTCCACATCTTCCGGGTCCACCACCGCCGGATCGATGGTGATCCCCTTCACCTCGCCCTTTCCGTCGACGGTGGCGGAGACCATCCCTCCGCCGGCGGAGGCCTTGAGCTCACGAGATTCCAGTTCCTGCTGCATTTCCCCCATCCGGGCCTGCATCTGCTGGCCCATCTGGAGCAGTTGCTTCATGTCCATCATCGTCTCCATATGCCAACCCCCCGGGACTGCGCTCGGGGGGTGCCTCAAGGTCAATCGGTCATTTCCAGGTCCAGGGTTTCTACCGCCGGCCGGAGGCCGGGTTCCTGCTCGAGGAGGTCGTCCAGCCGGCCCTGCTTCACCTTCGTCCGGGAGATCCGTTCGTCGATGGCCTCGGCCTCCACATCGATGCGCTCCACCTTCAGTCGGACCGCTTCGCCGGTGGCCTTCGAGAGGACGCCCTCGATGGCCCTCCGTGTCGTCTTCTCCTGGAGTCGTTCCTCGCCGGGGCCGGGGGGAAGTCGGACCAGGAGCCCGCCCGCCACCACCTCCACCTGGGCGGCGATGAGGAAGGGAGAGAGGCCCGGGGGCATGCCCTCGCCGGTCTGGAGGAGGCGCGTCCATGCCTGGCGCAGGTCGGTGGTAGACGGCGTCGGGGATGTGGGCGGTCCGTCGTTGCCACGTGCCTGGGGAGCCCCGCGCGATGCGTCGCCGGAGGGCCCCGCCGAGGTGGGCTCCGGCGAAGTGGGCTCCGGCTCCGGTGCGGAGGATTCGGGCTCCGGCGTCGAAGGGGTGGGAGCGGGAGAGGGCGGACGAACCGGGGGCACCTCGGGGCCGCCACCCTGCGGTGGAGCGTCCGCGGCGGGACCTTCCCCACCCAGCGACCGGATGAGGTCCTCGATGGCGACGGTGCGATCGAGGTAGGAAAAGCGGAGGAAGAGGAGTTCCAGGAGGATCCGGGGCTGATTCGTTCTCCGGAGGCTCCCCGAGGTCTCGAGTTCGGCGGCCATTCCCAGCATGCGGACCAGTTCCGCAGGCGCGAAGTGCCGGGCACGGGCCGTCCAGTCCTCGCGCCGCTCCGCCGCGATCTCGGCATCCTCCCCTTCCAGGCGGAGCCGAAGGAGGGTCCGGAGGGACTCGAGCACCCCATGGTAGAACTCCACCAGGTCGTAGCCCTGGTCCTGGAGCGCTCCCACGAGCCCGAAGAGTCCTCCCCGATCCCGACCGATGAGGAGGTCGAACAACTCCAGGTAGCGCTCCTCCTCGACCACGCCGAGGATCTTGCGCACGGTGCCGGCGTCGATGGTGCCCTCGGAAAGGGCCAGCACCTGGTCGGCGAGAGAAAGGGCGTCCCGCATCCCCCCATCGGCCTTCCGGGCGATGATTCGGAGGGCCTCTTCTTCGGAGCCCGCCCCCTCGAGGCCGAGGACTTCCTGGAGACGCGCCACGATCTCGGCCACCCCGAGGCGTCGGAAGTCGAAGCGCTGGCACCGCGACATGATGGGAGCCGCGGTCTGCTCGATCTTCTGGGGCTCGGTGGTGGCGAAGATGAAGATCACCCGGGGGGGTGGCTCCTCGAGCACCTTCAGGAGCGCGTTCCACGCCTCCCGGGTGAGCATGTGGGCCTCATCGACGATGTAGACCTTGAAGCGGCCCTCCTCCGAGGGCGCGTACATCGCCCGCTGCCTAAGTTCGCGGGCATCGTCGACACCCCGGTTGGTAGCCGCGTCGATCTCCACCACGTCGAGAGAGGTGGTTCCGCTCCAGATCCTGTCGCAGTCGGCACAGCTCCCGCACGGCTCACCCTCGGCGGTCCGGTCGGAGCAGTTGAGGGCCATGGCCAGGACCCGGGCGAGGGTCGTCTTTCCCACACCCCGGGGACCACAGAAGAGGTAGGCGTGACCGACACGGTCGGAGGAAACCGCCCGGCGCAGCGTTTCGGAGACATGTTCCTGCGTCGCCACCTCGGCGAAGCGCCGTGGACGATGCTTTCGGGCGAGGGCCGTGTGAGACACTGGCGGGCAGGGGCCGGAGGAGGCTGCTCAGCGCGAGACCGATGGGCAAAAAAATGCCCCAGGTTGACCGCAGCAACGATCACCACACTTACCGCTGCTACCGGCGAGGTCCTGACGGAGTTCGTGGGCTTTCATTCTGCGAACCTGGGGCACGCCTTCAACATACCGTCCGACCTCCATTCCGTCAACCGAAGCCGGGTGTCACTCACCGGTCCACCAGGCGCCCTGCACATGGCGGATCTCGGCCCGGTCGCGACCCAGGATCCGAACTCCCACCGCGTCGAATCGAAGGGTGTGCACTCCCGGGTGCTCCGGGGCGCGCTCCCGGATCCACCGACGGGCCGCCCGTTCGATCTCCCGGCGCTTGCCGGCGTGAATCGCCTCGAGGGTCGAGCCCGCACAACCGTCGGTCCTGGCCTTCACCTCGACGAATGCCACCACCCCGTTGCGGAGGATGACCAGGTCGATCTCCCTGGGGCCATCCCGCCAGTTCCGATCCAGGATGCGCCAGCCCACCGACTCCAGGTATGCGGCCGCGAAGGCCTCTCCCCGTCTCCCCCTCCGGACGCTGGATTCCAAGACTCCCTCCGCTCGCAGCGGGACCCGGCCAGGTCGACCCTCCATCGACCCGCACCCGTCCCCTCATCCATGCGGAGGGAAATCTCGGCCTGGGGTCAGGGCGATGCCATCGCCGGAAGGGACAGGATCTTCCGGTCGAGGGCCTGGCCGATGACTGCGATCTGGCGCATGAGCTCCTCGAACTGCTCCGGATAGAGGGACTGGGCGCCATCGGAGAGCGCATGATCGGGCTCGGGGTGAACCTCGATCATCAGCCCGTCGGCCCCGGCCGCCACTGCCGCTCGCGCCATGGGGGTCACCTTCGAGCGGAGCCCCGTGCCATGCGACGGGTCGGCGATGATGGGAAGGTGCGAGAGCGACTGCACCACCGGAATGGCCGTGAGGTCCAGGAGGTTCCGGGTGTGCGTGTCGAAGCTCCGCACCCCGCGCTCGCAGAGGATCACCCGGGAATTCCCCTCGGCCAGGAGGTACTCCGCCGCCAGGAGGAGCTCCTTGATGGTGGCCGACATGCCCCGCTTGAGCATCACCGGCTTCCCGTATCGGCCGGCCCGGCGAAGGAGGGGGTAGTTCTGCATGTTGCGGGCACCGATCTGGATGATGTCCGCGTACTCCCCCACCACCTCGACCCCCTCGGCATCGATGGCCTCGGTGATGATGGCAAGTCCGGTCTCCTCGCGGGCGCGGGCGAGATACCGGAGCCCCTCTTCTCCCAGTCCCTGGAAGGAGTAGGGAGAGGTGCGGGGCTTGAAGGCCCCCCCTCGAAGGATGGTCGCCCCCATCCTTCGCAGCGTGTGTGCCACGCCCACGATCTGTTCCTCGCTCTCCACCGCACACGGCCCCGCCATGATCACGATCTCGGCCCCACCGATGCGGGTCCCGTTGTCGAGGGTCACGATGGTGTCGTCGGCCTTCCATTCGCGGGAGACCTGCTTGTACGGGTGGCTCACCGCGATGACTTCGAGCACACCGGGCAGCCCTTCCAGGCGAGCCGAGTCGACCCGCCCGTCATTTCCGACGAGCCCCACGGCGGTTCGCTGCCGACCGGGGATCGGCCGTGCCTCGTATCCCATGGTCTCGATGGTATCCACCACCCGTCCGATCTCGTCGTCGGTGGCGCTCTGTTTCATGACTACCAGCATGTCGTTGTCTCTGTCCGTGTTGGATCCCGTGACCCGCCCGCAGGGGCAGATCGGTTCATGATGCAGGTGGAGGTGTGTTCCAGGGCCTCGGTTCAGACCCCGTCTGCGGCCGTGTGAACCGCTACCGGACGTCCCATGGGGACCTCCGCCACCATCCCGTCCTCCGCCACCTCCACCCGCCCGGTATACCCCGCCCGAGCGATGAGGTCCGTGACCCGGCTTCGGTCCACCTCGGGGTAGAGATGGGTGAGAAGCAGGATCTCCGGCTCACACCCCTGGGCGAGCCGGGCCACCTCGATGGGGGAAAGGTGGTTGGGGACCTCGGTCCCGTCGGCCACGGCACACTCGGCAACGAGGACCCGGACACCCCGGAAGAAGGAGGCGAGGGGGGCGCATGGGCCGGTGTCGCCGGTGTAGCCCACCTCACCCGCGGGAGTCTCGATCCGGAAGGCCAGCGACTCCTCGGTGTGGGGAGTGGGATGATGATGGATCCCCATCCCTCCCTCTGGATCACTCCACATCCCCTCACCCTCCACCTCCACCACACGCATGCCTCCGGTGGGCTCGCGGAGCCATTCCCCGTGGGCGCGGGCAAGGCCATGGAGCCGGTCCACCATTCCCCGTGGGCCCACCAGGGTCAGCGGCGAAGCCTCGGAGGGACGCAGGCCGTGCTCCCGGGCCCAGAGGATCGAGGCCAGGTCCCCCATGTGATCGGTGTGGAAGTGGGAGAGGACCAGGAGGTCGATCCGCTTCCAGTCGACGCCGTACCGATCCATCCCGTGGAGCGTTCCCGCACCGCAGTCCAGGAGGACGGCCCCGGCGTTCCACTCCACCATGTGGGCAGCGGAGTGGTGTCGATGATCGGGGAGGAGGGTCCCGGAGCCCAGCACCGTGACCCGGGTGGTTCGGGAGAGGTCCCCCGGGGCCCCGCCCTGCTCAGAGGGCGGCACCGGCGGCCTCCAGCGCCTCTTCCAGTCGGACCCCGACGATGGAACTCACCCCCGGCTCCTCCATGGTGACCCCGTAGATCCAGTCGGCAGCCTCGATGGTCCGCGGATTGTGGGTGATCACCACGAACTGGGACTCCTCCTTGAACTCCTGGAGGAGCCGGATGAAGCGGCCGATGTTGGACTCGTCCAGGGGTGCGTCCACCTCGTCGAGGACGCAGAAGGGCGACGGCTTCACCAGGTAGATCCCGAAGAGGAGGGAGAGCGCCGTGAGCGCCCGTTCACCCCCCGAGAGGAGATCGATCCTCTGGGTCCGCTTCCCCCGCGGCGAGGCATGGATCTCGATGAGGGACTCCAGGGGGTCGTCCGGGTCCTCGAGCC
Source organism: Gemmatimonadota bacterium (assembly GCA_007130605.1). Classification (GTDB taxonomy): domain Bacteria; phylum Gemmatimonadota; class Gemmatimonadetes; order Longimicrobiales; family Gaopeijiaceae; genus SLBA01. The sequence continues at coordinate 16,728 of SLSF01000117.1, forward strand.
AGAGGTCGCACTCCCCCCCCTGGAAGAGGCGATGGAAGGTCTGGCGGAAATTCTCCCGCGCCTGGTCGAAGGTCTCCCGGAAGAGCCGGGTTGCCGTCTGGTTGATCTCGCGGATGGCTCGCCGGAGGTCGTCACGGGCCTCGTCCAGGTCGTCCCGCTGCCCGGTGAGGAACTCGAGTCGCTGTGACTCCTCCCGGTGCTCCTCCACCGCCAGCATGTTCACCGGTCCGAGCCGCTCGAGACGCACGGTCACATCGCGGAGCTCGGTCTCCAGTTCCTCCTTCTCCCCCTCCACGGGATCCGCCTCCTCGAGGAGGGCGTCCAGGGAGCGTCCCCACTCCCCCTCGAGTCGGTCCTGGACCCGTCCGATCCGGCCCTCGATCTCTCCCAGCTCGAGTTCGAGCCGGTGACGACGGTCCGTCACCTCGCGCTCCGAGCTCCGGGCCTCGCGCAACCGCTTCTCGGCGCGCTCCACCGTTTCCTGGAGGGCGTTCCACGCCTCGTCCCGTTCCCGGAGCCGGGCATGGGCCTCGTCCCGCCGACGGAAGAGCTCCGAGAGGGCGGCTTCCCCCTCGCTCCGGACTCCCTCGGTGCGCTGGACCTCGGCCCGCAGCTCCTCCTCCTCGCGGGCCAGGAGCTCCCGCCGCTCCTTCGCGCCCTCGATCCGAGCACGCAGGGCCACCCGACGGTCGTCGATCCGGGCCGCCTCGGCCTCGAGCCGGGTCTCCTCCACCGTGACACGGGACTCCTCCGACCGGGCCTCCTCCCACGACTCCTGGACCCGCTCCACGATGGCGCGGGCCTCGGTCCGGGCCTCCAGGAGTTCGCGTTCGCGCGACTCGAGGCGCCCGCGCTCCTCTTCGGCGTCGGCGGCCCGCCGTTCCGCCTCGGCGGCCCCTTTCCGGGCGGCGTCGAGCCGCCGTCCCAGCTCGGCGTGTTCGGCCTCGAGGCGCTCCCGTCGGTCGGACCGGGCGGCCACCTCCACCTTCGCCGCGCGATGGGCGTCCTCGGCTTCCCGCAGAGCCCCACGCGCCCCCTCGAGCGCCTCGCGGGCCTCCAGGACCGCCTCCTCCGTACGGCCCCGTTCCGCCTGTGCCTCGTCCAGGCGTTTTCGGGTCTCCTCCAGGCCGACCCCGATCTCCTCGATCCGACCCCGACGCTCCACGATCCCGGTGGCGCCCAGGGGATTCCCCAGCCGCACGACGCCGCGGGCGTCGGATGTGGTGCCATCGGCGGTCACCCAGACCCCGTCGCCCCGGGGCGCGACGCCCTCCTCCAGGAACTCCACCCCGTCGAGAAGCGCCCCGGCCCACGGGGCACCCGGGCCATCGAGGGTGACCCGGTCCAGGAGCGAGCCCGCAGGGGTGGAAGTCGGAGCCCGGTCCAGGGGAAGGAGGATGATTCCTCCCCCCTTCTTCCACTCCTTCCGGAACCACTGCCGCACCCGCTGGAGGGCCTCCTGGTCCCGCACCACCACCGCCCGGGCCATCCCACCGAGGAAGGCCTCCACCGCCCCGGCCACCTCGGGCTCGGCCACCAGGAAGTCGGCCACCACTCCCTCGACCCCCTCCACACCCGCCTCCAGGAGGGCCCGCACCACCGGATCCACCCCCTCGCGGTCCCGCTCCAGCCGTTCCAGCGCCGCGAGTCCAGCTTCCAGCCGGGCCACCTCGTCCTCGAGGGTCCGCGCCGATTCCCGGGCGGCAGCGGCCTCCTCCCTTCGTTTCTCCTCGAGGGCTCCGGCACCCTCCAGCGCTTCGCGGGCCTCCTCTTCGGCCTTCCGTGCGGATCGACTCCGGTCGGAGAAGAGGTCCCCCTGGTCGTTGAGCGCCGCGAGTTCGTCCTCGACCCTCCGCACCTCCTCGGTGAGGGCCTCCATTCGCTCTCCCAGGTCCACCCCCCGGGTCCGTGCGGCATCGGCGTCGCCCAGGAGCTGGGCGACCTTCCGGGCCACCTCCCGCTCCCGTCCCTCCACCTCGTCCAGCCCTTCGCGGGCCTCTCGGAGCTCCTGGCGGACGGAGGCGGCCCGGCCCCGCACCGCTTCGGCCCGCCCCTGGATCGCCTCGAGGCGGGCGCGGACCTCCTCCTCGGCTTCGGCGAGAGCACGTCCCTCCGAGCGGGCCTCTTCCTCTCCGCCATCGAGGGCCTCCCTCTCCTGGCGGATCTGGTCCAGGCGGCGTTCGGCGGCGCCCTTCCGCTCCTCCGCCACGGCCATCTCCCGCTCCCATCGAACCAGTTCGCCCCGGATTTCGTCGACGACTCCGGCCACCTCGGTCCGGGCCCGCTCGAGTTCGGTCCCCTCGATCTTCAGGGTCTCGAGCCGGGTCTCGGCAGTCCGGATCTCGGCCTGGAGGCTCTCGCCGGAATCGAGGCCGCCCTCGAGGAGCTTCCGGATCTCGTCCCGGCGCTCGGCCAGCGAGGAGAGGTCGATCCGGGCGATTCCCATCTCCAGGTCCAGGCGGCGGGAACGGAGGGCGTGGAACCGCTCTGCCTGCCCCTTCTGGCGAGCCAGCGACCGGACCTTGCTCTGGACCTCGCCGATGAGGTCCGCCAGGCGCTGAAGGTCCTGCTCCGCCCGCTCCAGGCGGCGGATCGCCCCCTTCCGCCGGTCCTTGTACTTTCCGATCCCCGCCGCTTCCTCGAAGAGCCCCCGTCGCTCCTCGGCGCGATCGGAGAGGATGGCGTCGATCATCCGGTTCTCGATGATGGAATAGGCATTCGCGCCGAGACCGGTGTCGCGGCAGAGGTCCTGGATGTCGCGCAGCCGGCAGGGAGACCGGTTCAGCGAGTACTCGCTCCCGCCGTCACGGTAGACGGTGCGGGCGATCTCCACCTCTTCGTAGGCCACCGGAAGGACGCCGTCCTCGTTGGTGATCTCCATGGTCACCGAGCCCCGGTTGACGGGACGGCGGGTGGTGGTGCCCTGGAAGATCGCCTCGTCCATCCTTGCGCCACGGATGGCGCTGGGGCGCTGCTCGCCGAGCACCCAGCGGATGGCGTCGGAGATATTGGACTTCCCGCATCCGTTGGGGCCCACGATGGCGGTGATTCCGTCGTGGAAGACCACCTCGGTGCGATCGGCGAACGACTTGAAACCGTGGAGTCGGAGTGCCTTCAGTCTCATCCGGTGGGGAGGTCAGCGCAGAGGTGAGAGCAGACCGAGCAGGCCGGTCTCGGCGGGCTCCATCCGGACGGGAAGCCCGGGGATGGTGAAGACACCGAACCAGTGTCCGATGACACCACCTGCCAGGATCAGGACGAGGATCAGGAGGATCCAGGGGGTAGAGCGCCGGGTCCCCACGGGGCGGGCGCCTCCGGGGGACGGTGCCGGCCGCGGGCGCGTCGGCTTCTGCGGCCTCGCCTGTTCCCGCTCCCGCTCGGGCTTGGGAGCGATGGTCTCCTGGGTCGATCCGATGAGCCCCGACGGGCTCCGGTAGCGATCTTCCACCGCCGGGTCGGCGGCGGCATCCCGGTCCTCCGGAGACCTCGGTGGGACGATGGCCCGGATCCCCGGATACTGCGCCGCGTCCGGGGCATCGGGGCGCCCCACCCAGAAGGATCGGTCCGCCTGGCGCACCACCGAGTTGATCTCGGGCTCGCTCGCCGGGCGGTAGAGGAGAAGGACCCGCTGCTCCTTGCGGGCCCGATCCATGAGGGCGTTCCACCGACGGCTCCGCCAGAACTCCCGCGGATCCGAAAGAACGGTGCCCGCCGGAATGAAGTCGAAGGGCTCCGACTCCAGGGACTGGGTCACCCTGGAAAGGGAGGCCCCGTACTCCACCGCATCGGTGATCCCCTCGGTATTGGACGCACCGAGGAGGTGATGGAGGGCGGGGCGTTCGATGTGCGCGTCCAGGAGGACCACCGACCGATCCCGCTCGGCCCAGGTCCGGGCCACCGACCGGGCCACCCTGGGAGGCCATCCATCCATCCCCGTACCCGGATCCACAAGAAGCGCCACCACCTCGCCCGAAGCCGACGGGGGAAGGAGGACCCCTTCCGGGAGGGTGGATTGAACCGGATCGAAACGGATGGGGGCGTTCACGGCTGGCTCACTGGTCGCTGGGGTCCGGAGGTTCGACCGGAGAAGGAGAGCCTCCTCCGGCCCGGATCGCGCCCAAGGTAACCCGACCATCGGGCGTGCGGCAATGCGTCGGCACGCACCTCACTCGTCGGCGAACGACTGGACGACTGCGTCTCCCCAGAGGGTCTCGAGCTGGTAGAAATCCCGGGCGGTGGGATGGAAGACATGGACGACCCAGTCGATGAAGTCCAGGAGCACCCAGCGGCCACTCCGGATTCCCTCCACATGCTCGGGGCGAACCCCGTCCTCTCTCAGTCCGTCGAGGATCCGGTCGGCGATGGCCTTGATCTGGACATCGGATCCCCCGGTGGCGATGAGGAAGAAGTCGGTGGCCGACGAAATCCCCCGCAGGTCCATCACCACCACATCGGTGGCCTTTCGCTCCAGGGCCAGTTCAGCCGCTCGGGCGATTTCCGCGGGCAGCCCGTCGATGGTGTGGTTCTCTCCATCCTCGACCATGACTACCCTTCGCCTCTCTGGAGGAAACGGACCTTCCGAAGTCGGTCCCGGGGCTCGCCCCGGAACGGATCAGTCGTCCGCACGCTCGACCTGGACCGGGATCTCGAGCTCCACCTCTTCGTGGAGCACCACGCGGACCTGGTACTCGCCCACTTCCTTGATGGGATCCGCCAGGTCGACATGCTTGCGCTCCACCTCGAAGTCGAGCTCCTGGGCGTTGAGTCCCTCGGCGATATCCACCGCCGAAACGGAGCCGTAGAGCTTGCCCTCGTCGGATGCCTGCTCCTGGAAGGTGAGCGCCGCGCCCTCGAGCTGGGACGCACGACGCCGCGCCTCGAGGTAGTCCCGGCGAGAACGCTCCTCGGCCTTCGCCTGCTCCTCTTCGATCTTCCGGAGGTTCGCTTCGGAAGCCTCGTAGGCGAGACCCTGCGGAAGGAGATAGTTCCGGGCGTAGCCGGGCTTCACGTCGACGACGGTTCCGGACTCGCCGAGATTCTCCACTGTCTGCTTCAAGATCAACTTCATCGCTCACTCACTTTTCAGGAATCGTCTCTTCCGTCATCGGTTCGGGCACGCGCCACTCGCGCACGCAGGTCGAACCAGGTGTCACTCAGTCCCACCACCATCGCTCCCGCCAGTACCACGGGTGCCGCAAATACCAGGGCCAG
>SLSF01000225.1 GCA_007130605.1 Gemmatimonadota bacterium
CTCAGGGCCAGAGCAGCGCGAAGACCCCTCCGGTCACCAGTCCGTAGACGAGACCGTCGAAGGTGTTCTTGAGCGTCGTGCTCCACCGCTTTCCGAACCAGATGGACTGGGGCCAGGAGTCGGCGGCGTAGGCGACGAAGGCGACGGTGCCGGCCACCCGGAAGACCGCCATGGCGTCGGCACCCGCCACCAGGGTCCGGCCGGCCAGGTAGGCGACGATGATGCTTACCGCCACCAGGAAGAGGAACCACTTGCCCAGGACCGGGCCCATCTTCACCGGCCCGCTCTTCAGGATGGTGAGGACCGCCACCGGCCCCTCCTCGTACTTCCGGACGACTTCGGGGTCGGCCATCTCCTTCATGCTGGACGCCTTGGGGATGGCATAGTCGCCCGGGGGAATGTCTGCCCCGCGGAGCGCCTCGCGGACTCGGTCCTCGTCGGGGACGGCGTCGAAGTCGCCGGCGTGGTAGCCCAGGAACATGTGGATGACGGAGCTTGCCACGAAGACGAGGATCGCGGCGAGGAGGATGGGGAGCCAGAGCTCGGGAATGGTGACCATCGGGCCTCCGTGTCGGAAGGGCGGATGCTGCCCGCGCGAAGGGTCGTCGGTGAACCTCCGTAACCGGGAGCAGCCCGCGCATAATGGGGCCTGCGGGCGGTTTTCCGCCAGAGGCAGTCCGCCGGCCCGGCTTGATCACGAAGGCATCCTTCCGATATGCTTCGGGCCGATTGCGCCCTCCAACGGATCCCCCCCGACGATGCCCACCACCGAAGACACCCCTCTGATGAAGCAGTGGCGGGAGGCCAAGGCCCGGCATCCTGACGCCCTGCTCTTCTTTCGGGTGGGGGACTTCTTCGAGCTCTTCAACGAGGACGCCCGCGAGGGGGCCCGGCTCCTGGGGCTGACCCTCACCAGCCGGAACAATGGCGCCGCGGCGAAGGTGCCCATGGCGGGGGTGCCGGCGAAGGCCCTCGACGAGTACCTGGGGCGCCTGGTCAGGGAGGGCCGGAGGGCCGCCATCTGCGACCAGGTGGAGGACGCCTCCGAGGCGAAGGGGATCGTCCGCCGCGAGGTGGTGGAGACCGTCACCCCGGGCACCGTCCTCCACGACAGCCTCCTCCGGGCTGCCCGCAACAACTTCCTGGTGGCGGTGGCGTCCACCCCCGCGGGGCCCATGGGGGTGGCGGCGGTGGACCTCTCCACCGGCGAATTCCTGGTGCAGGCGGTTCCCGCCGACGCCCTCGCCCCCGAACTGGGCCGGATCGAGCCCGCCGAGCTCCTCCTCCCCGAGGCGCTCCGGGAGACCTCGGTGGGCCGCGAGGGGGAGACCCCCCGCACCTTCCGCGACGACTGGCTCTTCGACCCGGGGCTCGGGGCCGAAGAGCTCCTCCGCTACTACCGGATCCACACCCTCGACGCCCTGGGCTTCGGGACGGGAGAGGCCGACGACTCGGGCCTCGTGGCCGCCGCCGGGGCGCTTCTCCACTACCTGGGCGAGACCCAGCCCTCGGGCTCCGGCCATCTCCGCCCTCCCCGGATCCTCCGGCCCGGGAGCGAGATGCTTCTGGACGAGATGACGCGCAGGAACCTGGAGCTGGTGGAGCCGCTCCGGACCGGAGAGGCGGGTGGGACCCTGGTGGATGTTCTCGACGAGACCGTCACCGCCATGGGAGCCCGGATGCTCCGGCGGTGGATCCTCCGCCCCCTTGTGGTGGCGGGAGAGATCTGGGAGCGGCAGGAGGCGGTGGAGGAGCTCCACCGGAGGGGCGGGCTCCGTCGGTCCATCCGGGAGATCCTGGGCGGGATCCACGACCTGGAGCGGCTGGCCGCCAAGGTGGGCTCCCAGCGGGCGAGTCCCCGCGAGGTGCGGGCGCTGGGCCGTTCCCTCGAGGCGCTCCCGGCACTCAGGGAGGCGGCCGAGGGGGTGGAATCGCCCCTCCTGGCCTCCCTGACCACCGACACCGACCTCCTGGAGGATGTGGCCGAGCGGATCCGCACCGCCATCGCCGATGACGCCCCCCCGAACCTCCAGGATGGCGGGGTGATCCGGCGGGGCTTCTCCGGGGAGCTGGACGAGCTGCGCGACGTGCGCGACGGCGCCCGGGACTTCATCGCCTCGCTCCAGGTCCGGGAGCGGGAACGGACCGGCATCACATCGCTGAAAGTGGGCTTCAACAAGGTCTTCGGCTACTACCTGGAGGTGACGAAGGCGAACCTGGACAAGGTCCCCGACGACTATGTCCGGAAGCAGACCCTCTCCAACGCCGAGCGCTACTTCACCCCCGAACTGAAGGAGTGGGAGGAGAAGGTCGCCGGCGCCGAGGAGGGGATCCTGGCGCTGGAGACCGAGCTCTTCCAGGCCCTCCGCTCGGAGCTCTCCGCCGAGGTGCGGCGGCTCCAGGACGCGGGGGTGCGGGTGGCCCGCCTCGATGTCCTGGGGGCGCTGGCGCACGGGGCCGAACGACGGGGCTACGTCCGCCCGGAACTCCACACCGGCTTCGAGCTCGAGATCCGGGGGGGACGCCATCCGGTGGTGGAGACGATGATGCCCCGCGAGGACTTCATCCCCAACGACCTGTCGCTGGACGACGAGGGACGGATCGTCATCCTCACCGGGCCCAACATGGCGGGAAAGAGCACCATCCTCCGCCAGATCGGCCTCATCCAGCTCCTGGCGCAGATGGGGGCCTTCGTGCCGGCCGACGGCGCCCGGCTGCCCCTCTGCGACCGGATCTTCACCCGGGTGGGGGCCTCCGACAACCTGGCCCGGGGCCAGTCCACCTTCATGGTGGAGATGAATGAGACGGCCTCCATCATCCATGGAGCGACGGAGCGGAGCCTGGTCCTCCTGGACGAGATCGGACGGGGGACCTCGACCTACGACGGCGTGTCCATCGCGTGGGCGGTCACCGAACACCTCCACGAGCACCTGGGGAGCAAGACGATTTTCGCCACCCACTACCATGAGCTCACCCAGTTGGGGGATCTTCTCGGGGGCGTGAAGAATATGAACGTGTCGGTGCGGGAGGCCGGCGAGGAGATCGTTTTCCTTCGCAGACTCGAGGAGGGCGGTGCGGACCGATCCTACGGGATCCAGGTGGCGCGGCTCGCGGGGCTTCCCAAGCCGATCATCGCCCGGGCCGGCGAATTGCTCGCCGAGCTGGAGGGCACCCACAGTGGCGGGGGAGAGGGACTGGGGCGCTCCGGCGCCCATCGACCCGATTCGACCCCCGCCCGCGACCAACTCTCACTCTTTGGCGGGGAGGACCCCCTGGTGACCCGACTGCGCACCATTCCCCTGGAGACGATGACGCCCCTCGAGGCGCTGAATCTCCTGGCGGAGCTCCGTGCGGCGGCGGCAGGGCGGGGCGACCTCGACGGGACGACGGAAGGATGATGGCCGAATTCCTGTCTGCTGCCGGGCACCGTGTGCTCGGTGCCGGCGCGATCGTGCTCCTGGTGCTGGCCGGGTGCGGTGGCGAGAGCGAACTCGAACAGCCCACCCCCCTCTATGGCGAGGAGCCCATCGCCTACCCGGTGGAGCTCTGGGACGAGGGGGCCGAAGGGACCACCATCGTCCGGGTGCGGGTGGACGAGACCGGGCGGGTGGACTCGGTGGAGGTCGTGGAGTCGTCGGGCCACGAGGGCCTCGACGCCGCGGCCGTCGCCGGGGCGCGGGACCTCCGCTTCCAGCCCGGAAGGAAAGACGGGAAGCGGATCCGGATGTGGGCATCTCTGCCCGTCGAATTCTCGAAGAGGCCCCGTGCCGATGACTCACCCTGACACCACCCGCGCCACCGCCACCTCCGCCATCGACCTGGTGGGGTGGACCCCCCTGGTACGGCTGACCCGGGTCACCGAGGGGATCCGCACACCGGTCTACGGCAAGTGCGAATTCATGAATCCCGGGGGGTCGGTAAAGGACCGGATCGGCCAGGCCATCATCGAGGCCGCCGAGGCCGCGGGGCACTTGAAGCCCGGGGGGACGGTGGTGGAGGCCACCAGCGGAAATACCGGACTCGCCCTGGCCATGGCGGCCTCCTCCCGCGGGTACCGGTGCATCTTCACCATGCCCGACAAGATGAGCATCGAGAAGGTGCGCCTCCTCCGGGCCTTCGGGGCCGAGGTCCTCATCACCCCCACCGATGTTCCCCACGACGACCCGCGCCACTACACGCAGCAGGCGGAGCGGATCGCCCGGGAGACCCCCGGGGGCTTCCTCGCCGACCAGTTCTACAACCCCGCCAACCCCCGGGCGCACTACGAGAGCACCGGCCCCGAGCTCTGGGAGCAGAGCGACGGGCGGATCACCCACTTCTTCGCGGGGGCGGGGACCGGGGGCACCATCACCGGCACCGGCCGCTACCTGAAGGAGCAGAATCCCGAGGTCCGGATCGTGGGGGTGGACCCGGTGGGCTCGGTGCTCGCTCCCTTCTTCCACACCGGCGAGATGCCCGAGGGGGAGACGTACCAGGTGGAGGGGCTGGGCAATGACAAGATTCCCGGGGCCCTCGACCTGGATGTGGTGGACGACTACCGGGTGGTGGACGACGCCACCGCCTTCCGGATGGCCCGCCGCCTCACCCGCGAGGAGGGGCTCTTCGTGGGGGGCTCCAGCGGCCTCATCGTGCACGCCGGCCTCGAGGTGGCGCGGGAGATCGACGACCCCGACGCCTTCGTGGTCTGTGTCCTCTGTGACTGGGGGGAGCACTACCTGACGAAGCTCTATTCGGACGAGTGGATGGCGGAGCACGGCTTCCCCCTCCATGGGGAGCCCGGCTCGTGAGCCGCCTCCGGATCGCGGTGCTCATGGGAGGGACTTCCGGTGAGCGCGACGTCTCCCTCGCGTCGGGGGCCCAGGTGGCAAAGGCGCTGAGGGACGGGGGCCACGAGGTGGTGGCCTTCGATACTGCCCGCGGGGTCCTGTCGGAGGAAGACCAGGCGCGACTCCTGGCCCGGGGGGTGGGGATCGCCCCGCCCGATCCCGGCGAGCTCGACCTCCTGGAGACGGGAGAGATCACCCGCCTCACCCACGCGCCGGAGATGGAGGGGGTCGATGTGATCCTCCCCGTCCTCCACGGTGGGACGGGGGAGGACGGGACCCTTCAGGCGCTCCTGGACCTGACCGGCCTCCCCTACGCCGGGAGTGGCCGACTGGGGTGCACCCTCTCCATGGACAAGGAGGTCTCCAAGCGCCTCTTCCGCGAGGCGGGGATCCCCACCCCCGACTGGATCGCCCATCCCGCCGCGCCCGAGGAGGTCGTCGAGCGGCTGGGCCTTCCCCTCATCGTGAAGCCGGCGTCGGGGGGGTCGACCCTCGGTCTCTCGCTGGTGAAGGAGGCGTCGGAGCTCGAGTGGGCGGTGGCACTGGCGCTGGAGCACGACGACCGGGTGCTCTACGAGGCCTTCGTCCGGGGGCGCGAGCTCACGGTGGGCATCGTGGGCGACGACGCCCTCCCGGTGGGCGAGATCATTCCCGAGCACGAGATCTTCGACTACGAGTGCAAGTACCAGCCGGGACTCGCCCGCGAGGTCTTCCCGGCGCACATCCCCGAGTCGGTGGCCCGCCGGACCCGGGAGCTGGCCTTCCAGGTGCACCGAACCCTCTTCCTCCGGGACTTCTCCAGGGTCGACTTCATCCTCGACGACGACGGCGGCCTCTGGTGCCTCGAGGCCAATGCCATTCCGGGAATGACCTCCAACTCGCTCCTCCCCAGGGGTGCCAAGGCCGGGGGGCTTCCCTTCGCGCACCTCTGCGACCGGATCGCCCGCACCGCCCTCGCCCGCCTCGGCTCGGGCGGAACACCCCCCGGCGGATCGGGTTGAATCGAGGACGGGGCACCGCGTGGCCCCGACCCCATCCACCCTCGTCACCGGCACCATGTCGTTCGCTACCACCCAGGCTCGCTCCGGCTTCGGCTTCGGCTTCACCCTGACTCCATGGGTGAAGCGTCTCCTCATTGCCAATTCGGTGATCTTCCTGGTGATGCTGGCGACGAGCCCCGCCTTCTTCGTCCAGTGGTTCGCCTTCACCCCCACCGAGGCGCTGACCCGCCCCTGGGGTCTCCTCACCTACATGTTCATCCACGGAAGCTTCTGGCACGTGGCGCTGAACATGCTGATCCTCTTCTTCTTCGGGCCTCCCCTGGAGCAGAAGTGGGGCTCCACCGACTTCCTGAAATTCTACCTGGCCGGTGGGCTCGGCGGGGCGCTCCTGAGCTTCATCTTCGCCCCCTCGGCCCCCATCATCGGGGCGTCGGCGGCGGTGTACGGGACGATGCTGGGCTTCGCCTGGATCTGGCCCAACGCCCCCATCTACATCTGGGGCATCTTCCCCGTGAAGGCCAAGTGGCTCGTGGCCTTCCTCTTCGTGGTGACCTTCATTTCGAGCTTCGGGGGCGTGCAGGATGGGGTGGCGCACTTCGCCCATCTGGGAGGCCTCCTGGCCGCCTTCCTCTACCTTCGCTTCGCGCCTCCCGGGGGCACCAGCAACCGCTTCGCCGCAAGCAGCGGCTTCGACCCCTCCATGGCTGTGGTTCCGCAGAAGCGGAGGGAGAAGCCCGAGAAGGCCCGCAAGAAGCGGGAGCCGGTCCACCGGAGACTCCTCCGGACCCCTGCCGGTGGCGACGACCGTCCCGAAGAGGAGCTCCTGGACGAGGTGGACCGGATCCTC
>SLSF01000034.1 GCA_007130605.1 Gemmatimonadota bacterium
ACGACCGGGAGGAGGCGTTTGTGACGGGGAGGCCGTGGGTGGGCTAGCGGACCCCTGCGGGTGTCACCGGCACCACCGGCTCCGCCGTCTGCCAGTAGAAGGGTCCCACCTCCCGCTGCACTGGCCAGACCTCGTTCAGGGTATCCCCCTCGTGGAGTCGGCCATTCATCATGACGTACTCGATGGTGTTGGAGTTTCGGATGTCGTCGAGGGGGTTGTCGCGGAGGATGACGAGGTCGGCGAGCTTCCCCGACTCCAGCGATCCCAGGTCCCCGTCGAGCCCCAGCGAGGTCGCCCCCAGGAGGGTCGCCACCCGGAGTGCCTCGTGCTCGGTCACATCTCCGGCCTGGGTCGCCCAGAGCTCCCAATGGTAGCCCAGCCCCTGGAGCTGGCCATGGCTCCCCACCCCGGCCCGGCCGCCCTTCCGGATCACCTGGCCCACGAAGTCACTGACCAGGCTCATGGTGTGGACCTCCTCGTGGAACCACCCGGCATTCCGGCGCGTCGCCTTCTGGTGGATCTCCTCGAAGGGGGTGAAGGTCTGGAGCTTCTCGTCGCCCACCACGTCCTCGGTGGCGAAGTAGTAGTTCTCGGCCCACGGTCCCCCGTAGGTGACCAGGATCGTGGGGGTGTAGGCCATGGTGGAGTGGGCCACCAGTGCGGCCACATCTCCGTAGAGGGGGAAGCCGGGCATGTTGTGCTCCATCCCCGAGTACCCGTCGAGCCCCATGGTCATGTTGAGCATGAGGTCGAGGGAGCCCTCGGTGGTGGGCATGAGCTCCAGCTCCCGGGCGGCCTCGATGATCCACTGCCGCACCTGGCGGTTCCCCGCCCCATACATCTTGATGGTCTTGGTGTCGTAGAACTCGGCGTAGCGGGTGAGGACGTCGCGGGCGTCGTCGAGACTCGAGATCCCCTCGCCCGAGAAGACTCCCGGCCCCGTCGAGTAGATCCGGGGCCCCAGGGTGCGTCCGGCGCGGACCATGTCCTCGTAGGAGAGGACATCGGTGGCCCCCGTCTGCGGATCGCGGGTGGTGGTCACCCCGTAGGCGAGGTTGGCGGCGTAGGCCCAGGGCTGGTCCCGGTGGATGTTGAAGGGCGCCCTGAGATGGGCGTGGGTGTCGATGAAGCCGGGCACGATGGTGTGCCCCGAGACATCGATGACCTCGGCGTCGTCGGGCACGTCGAGGGATCCGGAGGCCCCCACAGCCGCGATCCGGTTGTCCCGAACCAGGAGGTCGCCCGACTCGATGACCTCGTCGCCCGCCATGGTGACGAGGCGGGCCCCCGAGAGGAGGACGGTCCCCGCCGGGAGGTCGCGCTCCATCTCCACGGCGACGCGGATCTCCACGGGCCGGTAGCGGTCGGGCTCATCGGCCTCCTCTTCCTCGTCGACGTCGGGGTCTTCCTCCTCCGCCTCGTCCTCCGCTTCTTCCTCGCGGGCGGCGCGCACCGAGTCCTCGAAGGCGCGGGCGTCGTCGAGGTTGTAGATCATGTGGGCATTTCCGATGGACCAGTGGACACTGGACCCGTCGGCGCTCCAGGTGGGGAACTGCCCGCCCACATCGGTGAGGTGGCGGGCGGGGAAGGCGGCGTTGTCGGGGTTCGAGACATTGATGGTGGGGCCGTCACCCCCCACCCGGGGGATGTGCACGGTGTAGATCTGCATCCCGATCTGTGCCAGCGCCCGCTCCCCGTCGGGGCTCACCTGCATGAGGGAGGCCGCCGGGTTGTTGGAGGACCCCGCCGGGCTCGGTCCCACCACCCGCACATGGACCCGCTCCTCGGTGCCATCCCAGCGGAAGGAGATGAGGCCCCGATTTCCGCCATGCGCCCAGATCCGCTCCCCGTCGTCGGTGAAGTGGGGCCGCGAGAAGCCCTGGACCCGGCGGATGTGGTTCCCCTCACCTCCGTCGGAGTCGATCCAGATGAGTTCCTCGGTGCCGAAGGGGACCCCCTGGGTCAGCGCCTCCTGCACCGCCCGCGCCGGCCCCCGGATGGCGACGATTCGCTCTCCGTCCGGAGTCCACGCCGGCTGCTGGTAGAAGGCATTCTCGGTGGTGAGGCGCACCGGATCTCCCCCGCCGGGGCGCACCCGCCAGATGTGTCCGCCATCCTGGAAGTCCCAGTTCACGAAGGCGATCCAGTTTCCGTCGGGCGACCAGACCGGCTCGTGCTGGTTTCCGGGCAGGTCGCTGAGCTGCACCACCTCGCCGTCGGGCAGATCCTTCACATAGATGCGCCCCAGGGCCGCGAAGGCGATCCGGTCGCCGTCGGGCGAGGGGACTGCGTCGCGGATCTGCTTGACGGTGAAGGTGGGGGTGTCCTCGATGGGGTAGTCGAAGTCGACCTCGGGGCCCATGGCGAGCTCCACCTGGGCCACGAAGGGGATCTCGGTGGGCTCCCCGCCATCGACGGGAATCCGCCAGAGCTTTCCTCCGTAGGTGGCCACCAGCTCCTGCGAATCGGGGGTGAAGGCCATCCCCGGGTAGGCGTCGCGGCTGGCCCGGGACTCCTGCTCATCACGCTGAACGGGGAAGGCGAGCCACCGCTCCTCGTCGGTCTGGAGATCCCGGATCCGGAGCCCGGTGTGCTGCACATGCCGGGTGCCGTAGACGAGCCAGCGGCCGTCGGGGGAGATGACGGGCCGGAAAGCCCCTCCATACCGGCTCGTCACCGTGCGATTCTCACCCGTCTCCATGTCGTAGACGGCGAGCTGGTACTCGCGCATGGGGGAGTTGTAGGTCCACGATCCGGTGCGGCGCCCGTACCAGATCTCGCTTCCGTCGGGGGTGAAGGCGGCACCCGTCGTCCGCAGATTCGCCGGCTCCGAGATCAGCGCCGTCCCCGAGCCCCCGTCCACATGGTAGGTCCAGAGCTTCCCCTGGCCTCCCCCACCCTGCCGGGTCGCCACGATGTAGCGGCCGTCGGGAGAGAAGGTGGGCGACTGGTAGGCATTGTTGTTCCCCCGGGTCACCTGGATGGTGTCGGAGAGGTCCACCGCCATGTTGTAGAGGTTCTCGCCCCCGGAGCGATCGGAGACGAAGACCACCCGCTCACCGTCGGGCGAGAAGCGGGGCATGGCATCAAAGGCCATCCCCCGGGTGAGGGGAGTCGCCTCGCCACCCGAGAGAGGCACCGTCCAGATGGAGCCCAGGAGGTCGAAGACGACCGACTCCCCGTCGGGGCTCACATCCACCGACATCCACGATCCCTCGGTCACCGTCATCCGGAGAAGGCGTTCCGGCTTCAGGGGAAGTCCCTCGGCGAGAAGCTCCGCCTCGTCCGACTCGGGGTCGAGGGCGGTGACACTCACATCGCGGACCCCTTCGGGATTCGGCTGGCCGAAGGTGAAGGAGCGGAAGTCGTCCATGGAGGCCGTCTGTGCGACCCCGGGGGTGGGGACGACGAAGAGGACCAGGAGGGGAATCAGAGCGAGGAGCCTTCGGTGCATCGGTGGTTCTCCAGAACGGTTGTGGTTGTGCGTCTGTGGCAGGGGTCGGCGGAAGTGCCCCGCGAGGT
Organism: Gemmatimonadota bacterium; assembly: GCA_007130605.1. GTDB lineage: Bacteria > Gemmatimonadota > Gemmatimonadetes > Longimicrobiales > Gaopeijiaceae > SLBA01. The sequence continues at coordinate 3,523 of SLSF01000034.1, forward strand.
CAGGCGGGATGCTCGATCCGGTCCGACTGCGTCCCCATGAGTTCGGCCAGCTTGGGATGCTTCTTCCAGAGGTAGCCGGCGATGGTCAGGACCCCGACGAGATTTCCGATGGCGATGTTCCACCAGGCGAGGGGGCCCAGGAGGAATTCGGCCACCACCGCCACCAGTCCCAGGAAGAAGGCCTGGAAGGCGACGAAGAGGAGCATGATCCCGATGAGGACCGGGGGTTGCCGCTCCGCCTGCTGGATCATGGCCGCGGCGATGATCCCGACGGGGATGAAGAAGGCGTAGTGGACCGGCGTGTAGGCCGCGGCGAGCCAGAAGGAGACCTCCACCTGCGACAGGTCGGTGGCCCCCAGGAAGAGGACCGAGCCGAGGGCCGAGGGAGTGAAGAGCGGACGCCCCTGGATCGCATCGACGATGAGGAACCAGGTGGCCACCAGGACCCCCGAGGCGATCCCGGCGATGAGCCCCTCCCGGAGCACCGTTCCCTCGCGGAGGACCTCCGACCACTGAACCCGCCGGGTGATCCCCGCCGAATGAAGGAAGCTCACCATGACGATGCCCGCCAGGAGATTGCCCACCAGGACCTCGATCCAGCCCAGCTGCGCCACCACATCGATCCCCGTGACCGCGGCACTTCCAAAGAAGACCCCGTTGAAGAGGATGAAGCCCAGGACGATTCCCATGAGGAGATCGGGGGACCGCTCGAGCTTCGAGAGGGCCCAGGCCGCCGCCCACCCCACCAGGGCGAACACCAGGAAGTGGATGACGGTGAAGAGGGCGATGAGTCCCGGCGAGGTATCGAGCCCCTCCAGCCCCAGGAGGGCGCCACCGATCATGGCGGGGGTCCGGAAGGGCGCACCTGCCGCGATGTCGACGAGCAGGAACCAGATCGCCACCATCGTCGCACCGATCAACCCCGACACGACTCCAGGTACCAGAAGCTTCTTCTCCGACTCCACTTGGACCTCCTCAGGCTCGTCGTCCGTACCGGGATCCGGCGGCACCGATGGACTCGGTCTGGCCGCCCCGGCGAACGGGACCTTCCCGTCCGCATCACTTCCAACTACTCCCCGCCAGCCTACTCGATCCGCGCCGACGGCCCTTTCCAATTGACCGGTCCCACTCCCGGAGGACAAGTAGCCGAGACACCCCGGGGGATCCCATATGGGGGGCGGGGGTATCGGGGCGTATCGGAAAATCGACCCTTCCTCGCGCTCCGTACCCATGGCTTCCCCTTCCTCCGAACTGCGCTTCCAGATCTCCGGCATGGACTGCACGTCGTGCGCCGCCTCCGTCGAGCGGGGAGTGTCGTCGCTCCCCGGGGTGGAGGGGTGTCGCGCCACCTATCCCGCCGGCGTCCTCGAGGTGCAGGGCACGGTCTCCCGCGAAGAGGTCCTGGAGCGGGTGGAGGCGCTGGGCTACGGCGGCACCCTCGACGGCGAGGAGGGGGCCGAGGCGCCCCCCATCTCCCTGCCCCGCTGGCTCATCGCCCACCGTCGGAACTGGCCGGCGCTCCTGGGCGGAATCCTCCTCCTTCCCGGACTCATCTTCCACGAGATCCTCCACTGGGAGGCCCTCTGGATCGAGCTTCCGGCGCTGGTGGCCGTCCTCCTGGCCGGGGGGCCCGTCGTCCGCTCCGGGTGGCGGGGGCTCCGGATCAACCGGGAGCTGAACATCCAGGCCCTCATGATCATCGCCGCCGTGGGCGCCCTCGTCATCGGAGCGTGGGTGGAGGCGGCCATGGTCCTGGTCCTCTTCTCGCTGGGGGAGTCGCTGGAGGCCTTCGCGGGGGATCGGGCCCGGAGGGCCATCCGGGGGCTCATGACGGTGGCGCCGGACCGGGCCACCCTCATGGAAGACGGTGAACTCCGCCCGGTCCCGGTGGAGTCGGTGGAGCCGGGCCACTTCGTCCTGGTCCGTCCCGGTGAACGGATCCCCATCGACGGGGAGGTCGTGGCGGGCCACTCCACCATCGACGAATCGGCCCTCACCGGGGAGTCGATCCCGCAGGAGCGGGCCCCCGGCGACGAGGTCCTGGCCGGGGCCATCAATGGCGCCGGCGCCCTGGAGCTCCGGGTCCTCCGTCCGGCGTCGGAGACGACCCTCCACCGGATGATCCGTCTCATCGAGGAGGCCCAGGGGCGGCGGGCGCCCACCCAGCGCTTCATCGACCGCTTCGCCCGGGTCTACACCCCGGCGGTGGTCCTCCTCGCCGCCCTGGTCGCCACCCTGCCCCCCCTCCTCTTCGGGGCTCCCTTTCTCAATCCCGACCCCGACACCTTCGGCTGGTTCTACCGGGCGCTGGCCCTCCTGGTGGTGGCGTGCCCCTGCGCCCTGGTCATCAGTGTGCCGGTGAGTGTGGTGAGCGCCCTGACCAACGCCACCCGGCGCGGCGTCCTCATCAAGGGCGGTGCGCACATGGAGGCCCTCTCGCGGGTCCGGGTCGTCGCCTTCGACAAGACCGGCACCCTCACCGAGGGCGCGCTGACCGTGGTGGGGGTGCAGGCGGTGGACTGTCTCGGGGAGGACGCCCCGTGCGAGCCGTGTGACGAGCTCCTGGCCGTCGCCGCGGCGGTGGAGGAGCGGAGCGAGCACCCGGTGGGACGGGCGGTGGTGGGCGCCGCCCGGGCGCGCCTTCCGGCCCACCGGATCCCCCGGGCCACGGCCCATCGGGCCCTGGTGGGACGGGGGATGACCGCGCAGCTCCAGGAGCGCACCGTCACCGTGGGGAGCCCCCAGCACTTCGGCGAGACGGACCCGGCGGACCTCCCAGGCCGGGACGCCGGGTGGACCCCGGTGATGGTGGAAGTCGACGGAGAGCGGGTGGGCACCATCACCCTCTCCGACATCCCCCGGGAGAGCGCCCCCGGCGCCATCGCCGAACTCCGGCGGCTGGGAATGGAGACGATCCTCCTCTCGGGCGACTCCGAGGCCGCCGCCGGATCGGTGGCCCGGCAGGTGGGGATCGAGCGGGTGGAGGGACGCCTCCTTCCCCAGGAGAAGCTGGCGCGGATCGAGTCGCTCCGGGGCGAGCTGGGACCGGTGGCCATGGTGGGCGACGGGATCAATGACGCCCCCGCTCTCGCCGCCGCCGATGTGGGGATCGCGGTGGGCGGCGACCTGGGGGGAAC
>SLSF01000180.1 GCA_007130605.1 Gemmatimonadota bacterium
CGGAGGAAGCATTCCACCGTCTCCAGCGCCACCCGCTCGGGGCCATGACGCTCGGGGGCACTCTTGCCGGCCAGCACCATGTTGGGCTTGAGCACCATGCCTTCCAGGAGCACCCGCTGTCGTCCCAGTGTCAGGAAGACCTCCCGGAGGGTCTCCTCGGTGACCACACGGCACCGCTCGATGGAGTGGTCTCCATCCATCAGAACCTCGGGCTCCACGATGGGGACGAGGCCGGACTCCTGGCTCAGCGCAGCGTACCGCGCCAGGGCGTGTGCATTCACCTCGATGGCGGTGCGGGAGGGGATCTCGCTCCCGATTCGGATCACCGCACGCCACTTGGTGAAGCGGGCCCCGATCCTGTAGTACTCCTGGAGACGGTCACGAAGCCCGTCCAGCCCCTCGGTGATGGTCTCTCCCGGACATCCGGCCAGGGGCTTGGCCCCCTTGTCCACCTTGATCCCCGGGATCACGTCCCGGGACTGGAGGAGTTCCACCAGCGGCGTCCCGTCGGCTCCCTCCTGGCGGAGAGTCTCGTCGAAGAGGATCACCCCGGCCACATGCTTCTCGACCCCCTCGGTCCGGAAGAGGAGCTCCCGGTAGTCCCGTCGGTTCTCCGGCGTGCTCTCGACGCCAATCCCGTCGAAACGCTTGGTGATGGTGCCTGTGCTCTCGTCGGCGGCGAGGATCCCCTTGCCGGGGGCGACCATGGCGGCCGCCGTGCGGGCCAGTGCTTCGCGGTGGTCCAGTGCGCTCGTCATGCCTGCTCCTCTCGGATCGGTTCTAAGGGTGGCTCGGGGGGGGAGGCGGTCCTCCGACCCCCGGAATCTCCATGGTTCAGGTGGTGCAAGATGTGCACCGTCGGTTTCCCGGAGAGGCCCATGAGGACGGTACGTAGCTCCAGCGGGATGACGTCCTTCCCGGCCCCCTCCTGGAGAAGATGCCACACTCCCTCGGTGGACGGTAGGTGCCGTCGGCACGGTGGGACGGGGAGATCCTCGAAATGGACGGGGGATTGACGTCCACCCCGGGGTCCCCCCATTCTGTCTTTCCCGGTACGGATTCGGATGTTTCCCGGACTCTCGCCTGGAGTCGGGGGAATCCTGACAGCCGTGGAGGAATTGAATGCCCTATCTGCGATGCGAAGCGTGTAGCGCCAAGGCGCTCCCGATCGCCAGTCGGTGCCCCACCTGTGAGGCACCCTTCCCGGAGGTACGTCCGGAAGGGTTCCGGCCGTGCCGGGGGTGCGAGTCCCTCATCGATCCGGCGAGCGAGGCGTGTCGCTGGTGCGAGGAACCGGTAAGAAAGGGTCCCTCCAGGTCGCTCCTCGTGGGTACGGGGCTCGGCCTGGTGGCCCTCCTCCTCGTGGGAGGGGCGTTCGCCACCGGTGGGGAATCCACCTCTCCCGAGGCGGTGGTGGCGTCGGCCGACCTTCCCACCGCCACGGAGTCGCCCCCACCGGATGCCGGGACCGACGCTCCCGATCCCCCACCCGCCTCCACCGAGGGGAATGACGAGACCCTCCCCCCCTCATCCGACGACGACACGACTCCTCCGGAAGGAGAGACCGAGCCGTCTTCGGGTGAGCCCGTCGATGAACCCGAGCCCACGCCCCCCTCCACCACGTCCGGATGGGTTCGGGCCGTGGCCACCACCTTCGTGAACATCCGTTCCGCACCAGGGAGCGAGAGCGAGGTGCAGGGGATCGTTCCCCAGGACTCCGAAGTTCTCCTGGGGAGTGCCAATGGAGATTGGAGAGAGGTCCGATCCGGAGAGCTGACGGGATGGGCGTGGGAGCCTCTCTTCACCCTTTCCAGCGAGGGTCCCTGACACCGGGACCCCGATCCCCGTTTGACGGCGCGCTCCCCGACGCCGAGATTGAGCCCGTCGGCCCGGAGGCTCCCGTACCCTCCGGATGCTCCACCATCCCGTACCCTCCCCACCCCGTCCGGAACCGGGCACGATCCAGTTGTGTGCCCGGTCCGCGTACCCGGTGGAGCGAAGCCGACTCGACATTCGAACGGGTGTGTGTGATCGAACCCACCCAGGACTGTACGGACCACCTGCAACGAGGGAGGACCCCATGTGGAAGAAAGACGAAGGCACCACCGAAAACCGTTCGCCGGCCGATGCCCCCACCGGCAGCACCGAGACCCCACGCCGCACATCCACCTCGGGCGAACGGGCGAGCATTGGCCGGTCCATCCGGATCCAGGGCGATGTCTCCGGTGACGAGGACCTCCTGATCCAGGGACATGTGAAGGGCTCGGTCACCCTCGAGCAGAATGCCGTCACCGTCGGATCGGAAGGCGAGGTCCATGCAAGTATCCAGGCGCGCCTGGTTACGGTGGAGGGCCGGGTCGTGGGAGACCTGATTGCGGAGGAACGGGTGATTCTCCGCAGCTCCGCCCGTGTGGAGGGTGACATCACTTCGCCCCGGGTCGTCCTGGAGGACGGAGCCAACTTCCGGGGAGGGATCGACATGGGAGAACGGCCCGGCGCCTCGAAGTCGACGTCGCAGACCTCCACCTCTGCCGGCAGCCGCGCTCCTCGCTCGCCAGCCACCGGAAATGGCGGGGGTGAAGGGAAGGGAAGTGGGCAGAAGGAGCCGGCGGGGTCGGGCTCCGGCAAAGCCTCGTCCTGACGACGTCGGAATCCGCGCCATGGGCTGGCTCGACCGCCTCTCCGGGACCCACACCTCCGACGCAGAGGCGCCGAAAGAAACGCATCTCCCGGAACCGGTGGAAGGTGCCGCTCCCGGGCTCGCCGCCCTCTTCGAACGATTGACGGAAGGGGAAGCCCACTCCGTCCTCGACCTGGGTCCGGCGACCCCGGCCCAGCTCGAGGTCCATCGACAGATCGCTCATCGTGTGCGCTTCGCCGACCTGGCCACGGTGGCCGGGCGCGAGGGGTGGACGGAGGCCCTGGCGCACCTCCCGGCGCAACCGGAGGCCCCCTACGACACCATCCTCCTCTGGGACCTTCTGGACCGTCTCCCGCCGGAAGGGCGTCCGGCCCTGGTGACGCGGCTCGTGGAACTGGCCAGTCCCGACGCACGCCTTCATGCCCTGGTCCAGGCCCATGAGGGGCTCCCCTCTCATCCCCTCGCCTTCACCCTTCTCGGGCCGGGGCGGATCCGCTACACTCCCACCGGCCCCGCCCGGGCCTCCCGAAATCACCTTCAGTCGGCGACCATCGAACGGCTTCTCGACCCCTTCCAGGTCAGCCAGGCTTTCACCCTGAAGGTGGGATTCCGGGAGTACCTGGCCGAACGACGGCCCTGACCTCCGAGGTCAGGACCTCCAAACCCTCAACCCGGACGCCCTCGAGCCATGAACCCCGATGCCCCTCTCGTCCATCTGAATGGCACCTTCCTTCCCAGGTCCGAGGCCCGTGTCTCGGTAGATGACCGGGGATTCGTCTTCGGGGACGGGGTCTACGAGGTCTTCCGCTCGGTACGAGGCCGGATGTATGCCCCGGATGCGCACATGGACCGCCTTCGGGAGGGACTCGCCACTCTCCGGATCCGGATCCCCGAATCCATCGCCGATGGCACTCTTCTGGAGGTGGCCCGCAGGCTCCTCTCCGAGAACGGGCACGACGAGGGGGAGGCGACGATCTACCTCCAGGTCACCCGGGGGAGCGCGCCCCGGACCCATCACTTTCCCGACCCCGACATCCCCCCCACGGTTTACCTGTCGACCTCCCCCTTCGAGCCCCGTCATGACCTCCAGGATTCGGGCGGCGCCTGCATCCTCCACCCGGATCGGCGGTGGGCCCGCGCCCACATCAAGACCGTGAACCTCCTCCCCAACATCCTGGCGAAGCAGGCGGCCCACGACGCCGATACCTTCGAGGCGATCCTCGTGCGGGACGGCATGGTGCTGGAGGGATCGAGCACCAATGTCTTCGGCGTCATGGACGGGGTCGTGCGCACCTATCCGGCGGCCAACTACATCTTGCGGGGGGTGACGCGGGACCGGGTCCTCGCGCTGGCGAGAGACCGAGGCGTTCCCTGCCTCGAAGAGGGCCTCGCCGTGGAGGAGCTGGCGGCGCTCGACGAGCTCTTCCTCACCGGCACCACCACCGATGTTCTCCCGGTGTCGCGTGTGGACGGCCAGGTGATCGGGGAGGGGACTCCGGGTCCCATCACCCGTCTCCTCCAGGACGCCTTTCGGGAGGACCTCTACGGACGGCCGGACCCCGAGGCGGACTGAGACGAAGCCTTCCGTCGGCAGCGTGCGGCCCGGCCCCGGATCCAGGGAAGCCCTCGGAGCGCAGCGTCCCGCCAGGCGCGTGAGGCGGCTTCGGGGAGGCCGGACCGGAAAGCCTGCTCTTGCGCTTCGAGGTCGTGCCACCGACTCTTCTCCCCTCCACCGATCCTGAACCCGAACCTGGAGCCCCCCAATGCACCGCTGGCGACTGCTCTCCCTCCTGCTGATCGCACCCTTCCTCTTCGCCGGCTGTGGCGAGGCCCTCGAGATGGAGCTTGATCCGGACGCCGTGGTGGATGGCGCAATCCCCGCTCCGCCCAATGTGGATGGGCCCCCGAGGAGCGCGGAGACCTCCGAGTCGGGCCTGGCCTGGGTGGTGCTCCAGGAGGGGGAGGGGGAGCGGACCCCCGGACCCAATGATGGAGTCCGGGTCCACTACTCGGGTTGGCAGACCGACGGGACGATGTTCGACAGTTCCGTCTCCCGGGGCTCCCCCCTCGAATTCGGGGTCACCCAGGTGATCCCCGGATGGGTCGAGGGACTTCAGCTCATGACCGAGGGGGAGCAGCGCCGGTTCTGGATCCCGGCGGATCTCGCCTATGGAGACCCTGCGGCGCCGGGGCGTCCCTCGGGGATGCTGGTCTTCGACGTCTATCTGCTGGAGATCCTCGGCGGCGGAGAGTGACCGTGGTCAGCGCTCTCCAATGGAGAGGAAGCGCTCGATGACACGGTTGGCCGCGTCGAGGACTGCGAGCGCACCGCCCTCCACCAGGTCCCGGTCGTCGGCGGAGACCGCGCCGATGAGGGTGTATTCCCGCCCCCCGAGGGTGCCCGCCAGAGAAACGATGACCAGGGTGGAGTCGAAGGCCTCGAGGACCCGTCCCCCCTTGTAACGAAGGTGGAGTCGGCCCCGCAGGACCGGATCGAGGGCCTCCACGGTGGCGTCGGCACCGGCCCGCACCCGGGCATCGGGGAGGTCCGGCCCCTCGGAATTGCCGAAGAGCTGGGCGCCGCCGGGAAGAGAGAGCTGAACCTCGACCATGCACCGCCCGTCGGCCGTCGGGGTCGCATTGGCCATCTGGAACCGGATCCGGTCCCCAGTGTTCGGAGTGCGAGAATTCGATGCGGTCATATGGGATTCGCCGGGGGCACAGGACACCATGAGTCGAAGAGAGTATCTCTGTCCCTTTGAAAAGACAACCAGTCCCTCGCTCCCCACCCGGGGAACCTCCCCTCCTCATCGTCCTATACCATGGGGTCCGGGAAGACATTGAACCCTATGCAGGAGAACGAGATGGCGTCCAAGATCCTTCGCACTCCCCTGGCCATCCTGATGGCCGTACTCTTTCTGACGGGCTGTGACGCGCCGGATGCGGAAACCGCTCAGGCGGAGTCGGACCACCAGACCGACGCGGCGGGTGATGTGTTCTCGTCCGAACACTACGACTACGGCGTGGTCCCACTCGTCCATGGGCTGGAAAACGCCTGGGGCATCGCCTTTCTCCCCGGCGGCGACATGCTGGTCACCGAGCGTCCCGGGCGTGTGCGGATCGTCCGCGACGGTGAGCTTCTCCCCGAGCCCGTCCCCGGGCTGCCCGAGATCCGCACCGGGGGACAGGGAGGCCTCCTCGACATCGTCCTTCATCCCGATTTCGACTCCAATGACCTGGTCTACCTGAGCTACGCCAAGCCCAACGACGACGACTCGGAAGGGACCACCGCCGTCATCCGGGCCCGCTTCGTCGACGATGCCTTCGTCGATCTGGAAGAGGTCTTCGAGGCCGATGCCTGGCGGGAGGGAAGGGGACACCACGGCTCCCGGATCGCCTTCGATGCCGATGGCTACATGTTCGTCTCCATCGGTGACCGGCAGGCGCGGCCCGCCGGCGATCTCCACGAACATCCGGCCCAGGACCCCACGAACCACATCGGCACCATCGTCCGCCTCCATGACGACGGGAGGGTGCCCGAGGACAACCCCTTCGTCGATGATCCCGACATCCTCTCGGAGATCTGGAGCTGGGGCCATCGGAACCCGCAGGGACTCGCGGTGCATCCCGAGACCAACGAGGTCTGGAGCAATGAACATGGCCCTCAGGGCGGCGACGAATTGAACCATATTCGTCCCGGGCTGAATTACGGATGGCCGGTGGTGGGCTTCGGGGTGAACTATGGTCCCGGAACGCCCATCCACGAGCAGGTGCGCGCCGAGGGAATGGAGGACCCGGTCCATCACTGGACCCCCTCCATCGCCACCTCGGGGCTCATGATCTACACCGGAGACGAATTTCCCAACTGGAAGGGGAACCTCTTCACCGGCGGTCTCGCAGGCCAGGTACTCTCGAGGGTCACCCTCGACGGGGACCGACGCTTCGCCAGTGACGAGTTTCTCGTCCGCGACATGGGCCGGATCCGCGATGTGCGGCAGGGCCCGGATGGA
>SLSF01000254.1 GCA_007130605.1 Gemmatimonadota bacterium
CTGATCATCGCGCTCCTCCTGGTCATCGTGCGGTCCCCGGAAGCTGAACTTCCGGACGGTTGACTCCGACGGGATCGGGCTCCTTCTGGATGAGGTGCCGGGTCCGGTCCCGGGACCGGTCGATCGCCCTGCGCAGGGGATCCATCACCTCGCCCCGACCGACGCCTCGCCACCCGGAGCGATCCCACGCCTCGCGGTCGCCCTCGAAACGCCCCCGGAAGCGGGCGTAGCGGAAGGCGAGGGGGGAGGGGAGCCAGGGGACCCAGAGGAGGCCGGTCACCTGCCGATCGCGGGGATCCAGGAGCCCCGGACTTCCGGTGACCAGCAGATGTCCCCCGGGTCGGACCAGGCGCCAGAATTCCCGGAGCCAGGCGCGACGAGGGGGTGGGGTCCGGTGGAGGACCCCATGGACGAAGACCAGGTCGAAGGTATCGTTGGCGAAGGGGAGTCGCCGGAGGTCCTCCTGCACCACATCGACCTCCGCGGCGGCGGGGCCCACGGTGACCACCTGCTCCGCCCCTGCCCGCGCCGGCGCCTCACGGCCTCCTCCGATGGAGATGACCCGGCCCCGCAGGTGCTGGTGAAAGCCCCGGAGGGCCTCCTCGGGAGTCACGGCCCGATGCGCCCCGGCTGGCGGGGGGCCGGCAGGAGGATCGTCTCCACCTCGCCGTCCCGCACCCGGTCCACGGGAAAGCTGGAGGACTGGTCGAGGGCGATCTCGAGAAAGGCGATGGGATTGTCGATGGCCCGGTCGCGGACGGCCGTGATCCGGTCTCCCCGCCGGAGGTCCCGGCGTTCGACTTCTGCGGTGACATGGAGGACCTCGGCCCCGGGCCCCAGGGTCACCCCGCGGTAGCGGATCACCGGCTCTCCACCGGCGGCGGCAATGAAGTCCAGGTCGGGCGCCTCCTCCAGGAGGTTGCGGGCCACGAGGATCCGGGCATTGGTGCGCACGGCGAGGGCGAGTCCGTCGGAGGGACGGGTGTCGATCTCGTGGACCCCATCGGGGGTGCGCACCACGAGGACTCCGATATAGGTCCCCCCGCGCAACTCGGTGACCCGGACCTCCTCGAGGGTGCCGTCGAGGGTTCCCATGACCGAGACCAGGAGGTCGTGGGTCAGGGGACGGGGAAAGTCCACGCCCTGGAGTGCCTGGGCGATGGCACTCGCTTCCAGTTCGCCGATCCAGATGGGGAGGACCTGCTCCCACTCCGAATGGAGGAGCGCGAGGGGTTCGCGCGACTGGAGCTCGACGCCCACCGAGGCAACGTCCACCTCGACGAAGTCGGTCTGGGTGAAGAGCGCCGTCGCCATCAGGAGAGTCCACATGCGGTTAGGGACCCCCGGCCTCCTCCCGAGTTCCTGTCTCGGCGGCGATCTGGTCCAGGAGTTCGAGGAAGGCGGCTTCGTCCAGGATCTCCACTCCGAGCTCCTCTGCCTTCTTCCGCTTGCTCCCGGCACCCGGCCCCGCCACCACCACGTCGGTCTCTCCCGACACCGACGAGGTCGCCCTCGCCCCCAGTGCCTCCACCCGCTTCCGGGCCTCCCGGCGGGTCATGGTCTCGAGGGACCCGGTGAAGACGAAGGTCTGGCCTTCGAGGGGGCCCCCGGTGGGGGCGTCGACGGTGAGCGCCTTCATCTCGGCCGCCAGGCGGTCGATGGCGTGGCGGTTCTGCTCGTCGGAGAGGAACTCGACGATGAGTTCCGACATGGTGGGGCCGATGCCCCGCACGGCCTCGAGGGCCTCCCGGTCCGCCTCGAGGAGGGTGTCGAGGTCCTGGAAGTGATTCGCCAGGTCACGGGCGACGGTCGCGCCCACCTCGGGGATCCCCAGCCCGAAGAGGAAGCGACGGAGCTCGGTCTCCCTCCGTTTCTCGATGGCCTCCACGAGCTTCCGGGCCGATTTCTCGGCAAAGCCGGGGAGGGCCTCGACGGCCTCGACGTCCAGGTGGAAGAGGTCGGCCGGCTCGCGGACCATCTCGCGGTCCACCAGGAGGGCCGCCGTCTCCTCGCCCAGCCCCTCGATGTCGAGGCCCCCCCGCGAGGCGAAGTGGACGATGCGCCCCTTGAGCTGGGCGGTGCACCCGAAGCGGTTGGGGCAGAGGGTGAAGGGACCGCGGGTCTCCACCGGGGTCCCGCAGTTGGGGCAGGCGTCGGGCATCCGGAAGGGCTCGCTCCGCTCCCGGTCGTCGGGCACCACTTCGACCACCTGGGGGATGACGTCTCCCGCCCGCTGGATCCGCACCCGATCGCCCTCCCTGACATCCTTCCGCTCGAGCTCCTCCCGGTTGTGGAGGGTGGCGCGCGAGACGGTGACCCCGCCCACTTCCACCGGCCGGAGGAGGGCCACCGGGGTCAGCACACCGGTGCGGCCCACCTGGATCCCGATGCGGTCGATACGGGTGATCTCCTTGCGGGGCTCGAACTTGTAGGCGAGGGCCCAGCGGGGGTGGTGCGAGGTGCTCCCCAGGTCGGCGCGGTCGTCCAGGTCGTCGAGCTTGATGACGATGCCGTCGATCTCGTAGTCGAGGGTGTCGCGGTCCTCGTCGTACCGCCGGTGGTACGCCAGGATGTCGTCCACCTCGGTCACCCGCTCGATCCGCTCCGGAAGGAGGAAGCCCCAGCCCTGGAGCGCCTCGACGCATTCGGTGTCGGTGTGGAAGGTCGCACCCCGGGCCTCGAGGATGTCGAAGGCGAGGCACTCCAGGGGCCGGGACGCCGTCACCTTCGGGTCCAGTTGCCGGATCGCCCCGGAGGTGGCGTTGCGCGGATTCGCGTAAGGCTCGCTTCCCCCCTCCATGAGACCCTCGTTCAGTGCTTCGAAGGTGGAGAGGCGCATGAGGATCTCGCCCCGCACCGCAAGGAGGCTCGGCGCCTCGCCCCGGAGCCGGAGGGGGACCGAGGGAATGGTGCGGACATTCTCGGTGACGCCCTCGCCCTCGATGCCATTGCCCCGGGTGACGGCCCGGTCCAGGACCCCGTCGCGGTAGACGAGCTCGATGGAGATGCCGTCGAGCTTCGGCTCCAGGAGGAAGGCGGGTTCGCCTCCGATGGCGCGGCCAATCCGCTCATGGAAGCGGCGGACCTGGTCGGGGTCCTGGGTCGAATCCAGCGAGAGCATGGGGACGACGTGCCGGACGGTAGGCAGGAAGTCCACCGGATCGGCCCCCACCCGCTGGGTCGGCGAGTCGGGAGTCCGGAGCTCCGGCTGGGCCTCCTCGAGTTCGACCAGGCGCTGGAAGAGGCGGTCGTACGCGGCGTCGGAGATCCGGGGGGCGGCCTCGACGTAGTAGAGGTGGTCGTGCTTCCGGATTTCCTCGCGGAGCGCTTCGATCTCGGTCTTCACGTCATCCATCCGATCCTTTCCATTCTCATGCGGTGTCGTTCGATCATTCAGGAAAGATGGGCGGGGGGCGGGGTCCTGTCGACCGTAAACCGTTTCACTGCAGCAGAAGGTCGCTGAAGCTGGGGAGTCCGGGTCGGTGGACGAAAATCCGGAAATCGTCGCGCTTTCGAAGGCGCTTCACGGATCTTCGTCGATATTCGCATAGAATTCGGGATGGGCGGCGGCGGCACGAGGGCCGGATCCGGTTTTTCGTCGATATTCGCAGAGGATCCGGATCGGGCGGTTTTTTTCGATGCGTTTTCGGGATTTTCGTCTTTGGCGCGAAGGCTTCGGTCCGGTACCGCATGGGGGGTGTAACGAACACGCTACAGGACCCCGCCCCCCGCCCCGGTCGCAGCTCACCGGAACAGGACCCTGCGACCAATGTAGCGTAAGCGCTACGTTCGAGGGCGGGACCGAAGATAATTGTAGCGAAAGCGCTACGAACTCCGGCGGGACTGAAGGCGACTGTAGCGTATACGCTACGAACCCCGGCGGGCCTGGAGCGCGGCGGCGACCTCCTCCCACCGGTGACCGGCGCCCCGCAGGGCGACGAGGAGGTGGTAGAGGAGGTCGGCGGCCTCTTCCGGCGCGCGGCCATCGTCGCGGACGAGGGCGGTGATGAGTTCGGCGGTCTCTTCGCCCAGCTTCTTGAGCCGGAGGTTCTCGTCGTCGAGGAGGCGGGTGGTGTAGCTGTCGGGAGGCCGGCTGTGCGCCCGGTCCTCGATGGTGCGGGCCAGGGTGTCCATGAGGCCCGCCTCCCCCGGACCGAAGCAGGTGGGCTCCAGGGTGTGGCACGCCGGACCCTCGGGACGGACCCGGGCCAGGAGGGTGTCGTGATCGCAGTCGGGGCGGAGGGAGACCAGCGCCTGGCGGTTCCCCGAGGTGGCTCCCTTCTCCCAGAGCTCTCCGCGGGAGCGGGACCAGTAGTGCATCCACCCGGTCTCGAGGGTGCGCTCCACCGCTTCGCGGTTCGCCCACGCCACCATGAGGACGGCCCCGTCCTCGTCCTGGGTGACCACGGGCACGAGTCCGTCGCTCCACTGGATCCGGTCCAGATCGAGGGCACGCTCCGGTGGGTTCCGGACGGGGATCCCCCATCCCGCCAGCGCCGACTTGAGCGCCCCCACCGTGGTCTTCCCGTCGTGGAGGATGCCGGCCACCAGGGCCGCCGAGGCCTCGCCCCGGACGAGGGCGTCGCGCAGGTGCTCGGCCTTTCCGGCGCCCCCCGAGGCGACGACGGGCACGGGGACCGCCCGGGCCACCGCGCGGGTCATCTCCAGGTCGTAGCCGGTGCGGACGCCGTCGCGGTCCATCGAGGTGAGGAGGATCTCTCCCGCTCCCCGGCGGACGCACTCCCGGGCCCACGCCACCACCTCGAGCTCGGTGGGCTTCCGCCCGCCATGGGTGTGGTGGTACCAGCCGTCCTCCACCCAGGCGCCATCGATGGAGGCCACCACGCACTGGCTCCCGAAGCGGGCGGCGCCCGCAGTGAGGACCTCGGGGTCCCGCACGGCGCCGGAATTCACCGAGACCTTGTCGGCCCCGGCCCGCAGGAGGGCATCGATGTCCTCCACGGTCCGGACCCCGCCCCCCACCGTCAGAGGAATGAAGAGGACTTCGGCGGTGCGACGGACCGTCTCCAGGAAGGTCCCCCGCCCCTCGTGCGATGCCGAGATGTCGAGGAAGACGATCTCGTCGGCCCCCTCCTCCTCGTAGCGGCGCGCCAGCTCCACCGGGTCGCCCACGTCGCGCAACCCGCGGAAGTTCGTGCCCTTTACGACGCGTCCATCCTGCACATCGAGACAGACGACCAGGCGTGGTCTGAGCATGGGCTACTCCTCCAGGAATTCCAGGGCGACCGCGCCCTTGGTGGAGAAGACCTCGTCTCCCTCCCGCATGGCCTGCCGGAGCGCCAGGCCCGTCGCCTTGATCCCCGCTTCCACCACGTGGTGCCGGTCGAGGCCCCGGGTGACCACCACATGGAGGGTCGCCCCCATGTTCACCGCCAGCGACTGGAGGAAGTGGTCGTAGAGGGGCGAGGGAAGCTCGCCTCCATAGAAGGGTCGCCCGCCCACATCGATGGCGGCGCGCACCAGCGCCTCGTCCATGGGCACTTCGGCCCATCCGTAGCGCTCCGCCTCGTCGGGAATCTCCTTCCGGAAGGCCTGGCCCAGGACGATGGCCACATCCTCGATGAGGTGATGGCGGAGGTCTCCCACCGCATCCACCGTCAGGCCGACCCCTGCGTAGCGGGCCAGGGTCACCAGCATATGGTCCAGGAAGGTGTCTCCCGTCGTTACCTCGATGGGACCGGAGGTCCGGGTGAGGGACAGGGTGATCTGCGTCTCTCGGGTCGTTCTGCGCACTTTCGTCATAGGAGGAGCTCGGGGTCGATGCGACCGGTGTAGAGGGCCATCCCGAGCACCGCACCTGCGGCGCCGGAATCGGCCAGGAATTCGAGTTCTTCGATGGTGGTGATCCCCCCCGAAATCCAGAGGGGGTGCGGCGCGTGGGCGATGGCATGGAGGACGCCCTCGCGGTCGATCCCCTCGAGTCGGCCCTCCCGGCCCACATCGGTGCAGAGGATTCCCGCCAGGGGGAGGCCCGCCAGGCTCCCCAGGAAGTCGGCCACCGGGAGGTCGGAGCTCTCCACCCATCCCTTCCGGAGGACCATCCCGTCGCGGATGTCGGAGGCGACGACGATCCGGTCCGGGACTTCGTCGGCGACGGAGGCGAGCCACTCGGGGTCGTCCACCGCGCGGGTGCCCACGATCATCCGCTCCACCCCCGCGTCGCTCATCCGGCGGATCGCCTCGCGGTCGCGGATGCCCCCTCCCACCTGCACCGGGCCCCCACGGGCGATCTTCCGGACCAGGTCGAAGTTGTCGCCCGTCCCCAGCGCTGCGTCGAGATCCACCACATGGAGGAGGTCGAAGCCCATGGACCGCCAGCGCTCGGCCACCGCCACCGGATCCGGGAGCGAGACCCGTTCGTCCTCGGGCCGGCCTCCCACGAGCTGGACACATCGGCCCCCGCGAAGGTCGACGGCCGGAAGGGGTCGAAAGGTCGTCATCGCTCCTCCACGATCCGGATGAAGTTGGCGAGAAGACGGAGCCCGGCCTCCGAACTCTTCTCGGGGTGGAACTGGACGCCCCACGTCCACCCGCGGCGGATCACCGCGGGGAAGCGGTCGCGCTCGTAGGTGGTGGAGGCGACGACGACCTCCGGATCCTCCACCTGGCAGACGAAGGAGTTGGCGTAGTAGGCGCTGAAGGTGCCGAGCCCCTCCAGCAGGGGGTCGTCTCCCGCCTCCACGTCATTCCATCCCATCTGGGGGATCGTCTTCGCCTGAAGACGCCGGACGACGCCTGGGATCCGCCCGATCCCCTCCCCGGAAGCCTCCTCGCTCTCGGAGAGGAGGAGCTGCATCCCCAGGCAGATGCCCAGACAGGGGAGCTCCGCCTCGAGGGCCTCGCGGACCCGACGGTTGTCGAGCGATACCGCCCCGAAGGCCCCCACTCCGGGAAGGACGAGGGCGTCGGCGTCGAGGGCCTCGTTCCACTGGTCGGTAATGCGGACCCGGGCGCCTCCCGCCTCAAGCCCCTTGGCCAGGGAGTGGATGTTGCCGGCACCGTAATCATAGAGGGCGATCATTGGATCCTCCGAAAGGCGTCGAGAAAGGCGTCGATCTCCGGGCGGGGACCGATGGTGATGCGGATGCAGTCGCCATACTCCGGAAGGTCGGGGAAGGGACGGACGGCGATCCCCGCTTCCCGGAGGGCCGCCGTGGCGGCAGCGGCATCGGACACCGGGAGAAGGATGAAGTTCGCCTGCGACGGTACGGGGTTCAGCGCCTGAAGGGCCTCCATGAGGTACGCCCGCCCCTCCCGCGTCTGGCGGATGATCCCCCGGACCCATCCCTCCGCATCGGGAAGCGCGGCCACCGCGGCCCGCTCGGCGAGCTGGTTCACCTTGTACGGGCCCCGTGACTTCTCCATCTCGGCGATGATCACCGGGTCTCCGATGGCGAAGCCCACCCGGAGGCCCGCGAGCCCGTAGGCCTTGGAAAGGGTGCGGAGGACGACGACTCCCTTCGACTCCGCCGCGAAGCGGACCAGGTCGTCGTCGGCGAAGTCCGCGTACGCCTCGTCGATGAGGAGGGGGCGCCCATCGGCGACGACTTCGTCGCGGGGAATCGAGGTGCCCGTGGGGTTGTTGGGCCGGCAGAGGTAGCGGAGATCCCCCTCGTCGAAGGGGACCACCCGCAGATCATTCATCTGGGCGAAGATCTCGATCATGGAGAAGGTCGGGGGCGTCCGCCCGATGGAGTCGCCGGGGTCGCAGAGGGCCCGGAAGGCCGAGTCCAGGAGATCGTCGGAGCCGCACCCGGTGGCCACCGACTCCAGGGGCACTTCGAAGTGCTGGGCCACCGTCCGCCGGAGGTCGTCGGCGTAGACCGAGGGGTAGCGGATGAGTGCTTCGGGGTCGGCTTCCCGCACCGCCTGGAGTGCGGCCGGGTGCGTCCCCCACCGGTTCGTGTTGTCGGAGAGGTCGATGGGGACCGGGCGCCGGTCGGGAGCGTACGGGACCAGGGGCCGGTACGCTTCTCTGGGAAAGGGGGTCATTGTCGGGCTCGTGCGGCTGAGGCGTGGCCGGGGAGACCCTCGGCGTCGGCGAGACGCGCCGTGTCTTCGGCCATGGAGGACGCGGCTTCGGGGGTGATCTCCTGCCAGGTGTAGAAGCGGAGGAAGTCGAGGGTGGAGAGGCCGGAGAAGGCGCGCGACCGGCCCGCCGTGGGAAGGACGTGGTTCGCACCCGTCATGTAGTCCCCGAAGGCGACGGACGCCGAGGCGCCCAGGAAGACGGTGCCCGCGGTGGTCTGGGTCTCCAGGTCCCGGCGGGGGTCGTCGGTCATGAGGGAGAGGTGCTCGGCGGCGAAGTCCTCGGCGAAGGCGAGGGCCTCCTCCCGGGAGTCGGTGCGCACGATGGCGCCGCGACGGGTGAGGGCTTCGTGGACGATCTCGGCGCGGGGCCCCTCGAAGGCGAGGAGCCGGTCGCGGATGGTGGTGAGGAGGGCGTCGTCCCAGCCCACCACCGCCACCGCCGCCTCCCGGTCGTGCTCTGCCTGCGCCACCATCTCCAGGACCACCAGGTCGGGGTCCGCTCCGGGTCCCGCCACCACCAGGAGCTCCGAGGGACCTGCCGGGGCATCGATCCGGAGTGCGCCGGCGACCTGGCGTTTCGCCTCGGTGACCCACTGGTTCCCCGGTCCCACGATGGCCTCCACCCGGGGGACCGACTCGGTGCCGTACGCCATCGCCGCCACCGCACCGGCGCCCCCCAGGGCGAAGAGCCGGGTGGCGCCTCCGATCCGGCAGGCGGCACGCACCTCGGCGGGGGGAAGGCCGTCGGGGCCCGGGGGGGAGCAGACGACGACCTCGGGGACCCCGGCGGCCCGGGCGGGGACCACCCCCATGAGGACCGAGGAGGGGTACGCCGCGGTCCCGCCGGGGGCGTAGACCCCCACCGCCGGGAGTGGGGTGGAGCGACGGCCGAGCCGGACGCCGGGCTCCGTCTCGAAGACGACTTCCCCGGGCATCTGCGCCCGGTGGAAGGCCTCCAGATTCCGGGCGGCGCGCTCCAGGGCGTCGCGGGTGGGTACATCGACATTCCAGAGCCGGCGGGGGACCTCGAGGGCCTCCAGTTCGACGCCGTCGAAGGCCCTCGCCATCCGGAATAGGGGGGCGTCCCCCTCGGTGCGCACCTCGTCGAGGATCCGGCGGACCGGCTCCCGGATCTCTTCGGTGGCCGGTCGATCGAAGAGGAATGTCCGCTCCTCCGGGGTCAGGTCGCCGATGCGGCGGTCCATCATGGGAGGAGCCTCTCGATTCGGGTGACGAGGATTCCCTCGGCGCCCAGCGCCTTCAGGCGTGCGATGGTGCGGTGCACCTTGTCTTCGTCCACCACCGCGTGGGCGGCGACCCAGCGCCCCTGGTCCAGGATGTCGACGATGGTGGGGCCGGAGATCCCGGGGAGGACTTCGCGAACCTCCTCCAGCCGGTCCCGGGGGACATTGGTCATGAGGTAGCGCTTCTTCTCCGCCCGGAGGACCGACTCGAGCGAGGGGGTCAGCTCGCTGCCGTCGGCGTCGGCATTCCCGATGAGTCGCGCCGACGAGTGGAGGATGGTGCCCACCTCGCGCAGCCCGTTCACCCGGAGGGTCGAGCCGGTGGAGGAGAGGTCGACGATGACGTCGGCGACCCCGATGTGCGGGGCGATCTCGGCGGCCCCCGAGACGGGAACGATCCGGATGGGGACTCCGAGGCTCTCGAAGTAGCGGCGGGCCAGGCCGGGAAAGGAGGTGGCGACCCGGGTCCCCTCGGGGAGGGCTTCCGGGGTGTCCACCGGCGAGTCGTCGCGGACGGCGACGATGAGCCGGCACTTTCCGAACCCCAGGTCCAGAAGCTCGGTGACCTCGGGGCGGTTGGACTCCTCGATCAGGTCGGCGCCGGTGATCCCGAATTCCGCCGCCCCGTCGGCGACGAACTCCGGAATGTCCTGCGCTCTCACGAAGATGGCCTGGAAGGCGTCGCCCAGGCGGGCCACCAGGGCCCGGTCGGCCCGGAATTCGGCCTTCAGTCCGGCCCGCTCGAAGAGGTCCAGCGCGGCCTGGGAGAGGCGGCCCTTGTTCGGTATGGCAATTCTCTGCACGTGATCATCCTCGGTAGACACAAAAAAACCGCGGCCCGTCTCGTGACGGGCCGCGGTGTCGGTTTGGTGGCGTCCGGTCCAGCTATCCCATCGACGCACACCCATCCGTCACCCGTCCCGTCGGGGAGGGATGATGGGTATGATGATGGTGGGCGCAGTTCGGTCGCATGGGGAGAAGCTAGCCGAGGTTCCGGAGAGCGTCAACCACCGGTGTTTCGCCCTCCAGGACATCGAAGGTCCGGTGGAGGGCGCTGGGCTCGTCCAGGCATGCCACCAGGATCGCGGCCGTGTCGGCGCGGGTGATGGAACCGAACGATTCGAGACGGGGGGCCACCTGGACGCGTCCTGTTCCGGGGTCGTCGGTGAGCCGGCCGGGTCGGACGATGGTCCAATGGAGCCCGCTCCGCTCCAGGTGCCGGTCGGCGATCCCCTTGGCCCGGAGGTAGTGGGAGATGGGGTGGCCCTCCGATTCGGGGTCTGCGCGCATGGAGCTCAGCATGACGTAGCGCTCGATCCCGGCGGCCTCCGCCGCAGCGATGCTCCGGACCGCGCCATCCCGGTCCACCGCCAGGGTCTTCTCCGGGCCGGTGGAGGAGCCCGACCCCGCCGCGAAGATCACCGCATGGCACCCCTCGAGGACCGGGTCCAGGGGCTCCTCCAGGTCGCCGACCCGGGTCTCCACCTCGGGGTGGGGACGCTGGTCCGGATCGCGGACCATGGCCACCGGTTCGTGAGGACCATCCACCAGCCGCTCCAGGATCAGACGACCGGTCTTTCCATTTGCACCTATGACAAGAACTCTCATGGCCACGGGATACCCGGCGCCCCCTTCGACGTTTCGGTTGCGGGCTTCGCCCCCACGCCTCCCGAGCCCGGTTCGAGGGCGGGGGTTGACAGGCCACGGAACAGGGCGCACGTTCGGAGTTGTTGAGATTGAGAACGGTTCTCAACTAATCAAGAACGATTCTCCATTACGGATGACAGATGACCCGGCTCCTCCTCATTCTGCTTCTCCTCGCTCCCCCACTTTCTGCCCAGACCATCGAAGGCCGTGTCCTGGTTGAAGAGACCGGCGCGGTGATCTCCGGTGCCACCGTCGAGGTCCTCGGCGAGGGCCTTTCCGCCACGACGAATGAGCGGGGGGCATTCACCCTCCGCGGGGTACCGGAAGGAGAGGTGACCCTCGGGATCCGGCGCCTGGGCTACGGGTTTCGCGAGGTCCAGGTGACCGTCGCCGGACGGACCACCACAGAGATCCGCCTGGTGGCGACGCCGGTGGGCCTTGATCCCATCGTGGTTCGCTCCCGCCGGACCCGGATGATCGGTGACCCACTGAATGCCTCGGTGATCACCGGCTCGGCGCACTTCCTGAGTCGCGAGGACCTCGAGGCTCGCACCCTTGCCTTCGACAATGTGCATGACGTGCTCCGGCGGGTCCCCGGGGTGCATGTGCAGGAGGAGGACGGGTACGGACTCCGCCCCAACATCGGAATGCGGGCCACCGGGGTCTCACGGAGTTCCAATGTGACGCTGATGGAGGATGGCGTCCTCATTGCACCAGCGCCCTACGCCGCTCCTGCGGCCTACTATTTCCCGGTGGTGGGGCGGATGGAGGCGGTGGAGGTCCGGAAGGGCTCGAGCCAGGTGCGCTACGGACCGAGGACCATCGGGGGTGCCCTCAACCTGGTTTCCACGACGATCCCGGAGCGGGCGAGCTGGTTCTTCGATACCAGTGGCGGACCGGATCGGACCCTGAAGGTGCAGGCGCGGGCCGGGGACTCGGGGGCCCACTTCGGGTGGCTGGTGGAGAGCTACCAGCTTCGTTCCGACGGCTTCAAGGAGCTACCCATGGGGGGGGACACCGGCTTCCGGGTAGGTGACTACCTGGCGAAGTTCCGGGTGAACAGTGCGGTGGACGCGCCCCGGTACCAGGAGTTGGAACTCAAGCTTGGCTACCACGACGAGGGTTCGAATGAAACCTACCTCGGGCTCACCGAGGCCGATTTCCGTCAGACCCCGATGGCCCGATACGCCGCTTCGGCCAAGGACCGGATGGACACGGAGCATCGACAGATCCAGCTCCGGCATTTCGTCCGACTCACCCCGGCGGTGGATCTGACCACTACCGCGTACCGAAATTCCTTCGCCCGCAACTGGTACAAGCTGCAGAGTGTCCTGGGCACGGGCATCTCGACGGTCCTCGACGATCCGGACGGCTACGCCGACGCGCTCGCGGTCCTCAAAGGTGCCGAGAGTGGCGAGGATGCCCTCGAAGTGCGAGCCAATAACCGGGAGTACCTCTCCACCGGGATCCAGGCGGTGCTCGGGATCCGGTACGAAGGGGGCCGGGCACAACATGACCTGGAGTTCGGGATCCGCCTCCACGAAGACGAGGAGGACCGGTTCCAGTGGGAGGACGGATACCGGATGCTGGGAGGGTCGCCGGTTCGGACCTCCCGGGGCGTGGCCGGTACCCACGCCAACCGGGTCGGCTCGGCCCGTGCGCTCTCCCTCTACCTGCAGGACGAGATCCGGATCGGTCGGGTGAGCCTGGTCCCGGGCGTCCGCTGGGAGCGGATCGACTTCACCCGCACCGACTATCCCACCGACACCCCGAATCGGGACACGCCCACTCGGGTTCGCGAGAACCGGGTCGAAGCCATCATTCCGGGTCTGGGAGCCGCCTACGAGGTGGATCACGGCGTCGAACTCTTCGGAGGTGTGCATCGGGGTTTCGGCCCTCCGGGACCGGGTGCGGCAGAAGAGACCAGGGCGGAGGAAAGTGTCAACTGGGAGGCGGGGCTCCGCATCCGTCGCTCGGGTCTGGCCCTGCAGGCGGCCGCATTCCATTCCGACTACCGGAACATCCTGGGCCAGGCCACACTGGCCAGCGGAGAAGATGAGCCGGGGGGCCTCTACAACGGAGGCGCGGTGGAGGCGTACGGAGTCGAGACCTCTCTCGACTACGACCTGGCGTGGGGACGTGACCTTTCGGTGGGACTCCCTGTGAGCCTCTCCTGGACCGCGAGCCGGGCGACCTTCCGCACCGACTTCGAGAGCGACTTCGGTCCATGGGGCACCGTCGAGACCGGTGACGAACTCCCCTACCTGCCACGTCACCAGCTCAACGCGAGCCTTGGGGCCGACGGTGGGGTCTGGAGTGCCGGGCTGAGCGCGGCGGCGTCGAGCCGGACCCGGACCCGGGCGGGCCAGGGTCCCATGGTCCAACCCACCGACCGGTATCTCGTCCTGAACCTCCAGGCAGACTACCAGGTCGGGGGAGCGACCCTCTACGGGGCCGTGCAGAACCTGGCCGACCGGGAGTACATCGTTGCCCGTCGGCCGGCCGGGGCCAGGCCGGGCCTGCCCCGTACACTGGTCCTGGGGGTGAAGGTCGGGCGGTAGACGACTCGCGAGCGTGGGCCGACGGGCCGGAACGCGGCTGCGTCCGCGGCATGGGCGTGCACGAGGGTGCGGTCCCGGGCGTACGTGGCCTCGGCGACCGCCATTCAAGGCTTCCGGTTGGGGGAGCGTCCCCTTAGGATTGGGGGTTCGCCCCCTCGACCCGGAGACCCATGGACCAGAAGAACGACTTCATCCGGCAGATCATTGCGCGGGATCTGGAGGCCGGACGGCACGACACCGTCGTGACCCGCTTCCCCCCGGAGCCCAACGGCTTTCTCCACATCGGCCACGCCAAGTCCATCGTCCTGAACTTCGGGATCGCCGGGGAACATGACGGGGCCCGGTGCCATCTCCGTTTCGACGACACCAACCCCTCCACCGAGGACCCGCGGTACGTGGAGGCGATCCAGGATGACGTGCGGTGGCTCGGCTACGACTGGGGCGAGCACCTCTACTTCGCCTCGGACTACTTCGAGCGCCTCTACGGCTTTGCCGAGGAACTTATCCGGAAGGGACTTGCCTACGTCGACTCCCAGAGCGAAGAAGCGATCCGGGAGGGCCGGGGAACGGTGACGAAACCGGGAACTCCGAGCCCCTGCCGCGACCGGTCGGTGGAGGAGAACCTGGACCTTTTCCGGCGCATGCGGGCCGGGGAGTTCGAAGACGGGGCCCACGTGCTCCGGGCCCGCATCGACATGGCGGCGCACAACATGATCATGCGCGATCCCCTTCTCTACCGGATCCGGCATGTGGAGCACTACCGCACCGGCGATGAGTGGTGCATCTACCCCCTCTACGATTTCGCCCACTGTCTCGAGGATGCCATCGAGGGGATCACCCACTCCCTCTGCACCCTGGAGTTCGAGAACAACCGCGAGATCTACGACTGGCTCGTCGAGAACGTCACCATCGACGCCCGCCCCCGGCAGTACGAATTCGCCCGCCTGAACCTGGACTACACCGTCATGAGCAAGCGGAAGCTCCTGAGGCTGGTGAAGGAGGGGCGGGTCGATGGGTGGGACGACCCCCGGATGCCCACCATCGCCGGGCTCCGGCGCCGGGGGTTCACCCCGGCCTCGATCCGGAATTTCTGCGAGATGATCGGGGTGGCAAAGGCCGATTCTCGGGTGGACATGGGGAAGCTCGAGTACGCCATCCGCGACGACCTGAACCGGAAGGCGCCGCGCGTGCTCTGCGTGCTGCGGCCCCTCAGGGTGACCCTCACCAACTGGCCGGTGGACGCCGAGACCGGCGAGCCCGAGGTGGACTGGATCGACGCCCCCCACTTCCCGCGCGATGTGGGGCTCGAGGGGGCTCGCCGGGTCCCCTTCTCGGGGGAGCTCCTCATCGATGAGGCCGATTTCGCCGAGGACCCGCCGAAGGGCTTCCGCCGGCTCGTCCCCGGCGAGGAGGTCCGCCTCCGCTACGGCTACGTGATCCGGTGCGACGAGGTGGTGAAGGAGGACGGTCGGGTCGTGGAGCTCCGCTGCAGCTACGACCCCGAGACCCGGGGGGGAGACACCCCCGACGGGCGGAAGGTGAAGGGGACGATCCACTGGGTCTCGGCCCCCCATGCCGAGCGGTGCACCGTCCGGCTCTATGACCGGCTCTTCAGTGTGCCCGACCCCGACGCCGCGGCTGCGGCCCGGGGCGAAGACGCCGACATCTCCGACTTCCTGAATCCCGAGTCCCTCGAGGTGATCGAGGGTGCGTACATCGAGCCCTCGGTCCGCGACGATGGATTCGAGACCCGCTACCAGTTCGAGCGGGTGGGGTACTTCTGGCGGGATCCGGGATCCGACGGCCTCGTCTTCAACCGGATCGTCACCCTCCGGGACTCGTGGGCGAAGGTCGGCACCAAGCTCACCGGTCTCGGTGGCGGTACAAGTGGGGATGACGGCGCGGACGGGGCGGAGCGCCCGGGCGATTCCGCGGAATCGCGGTCGGGAGGAAGTGGGGCCGCGATCCCCGGCAAGCCCGGGGAGCGCCCTCCCGTCTCCCCCGAGGTCCAGGCTCGGGCCGACGCCCTGGTGGAGGCCTTTGGCCTCGACGCCGTCGACGCCGAGATCCTGGCGCGGGACCCGGCGGTGGTGGACTTCTACCGGGCCGCGGTCCAGGCGTGGCCGGGTGAGGACTCCGATGCCGCAACCTCGCTGGCCAACTGGATCATCAACGCCCTCCCCCCGGTGCAGGGGAGCCGCAGCCTGGACCAGCTCCCCTTCGGTCCGGCCGAACTCGCCGAGCTGGTGGCCCTGGTCGAAGAGGGGACCCTCTCGAGCCGGGGAGGAAGCGAGGTGCTCGAGGTCCTGGCTCGTGACGGGGGCACCCCCGCCGACATCGTCGAGAAGCTGGACCTGGCACAGGTAAGTGACGAGGACGCGCTCCGCCCCGTGGTCCAGAGGGTCGTGGCGGCCCATCCCGACAAGGTGGAGGCCTTTCGAGGAGGAAAGACGGGCCTGATGGGCTTCTTCATGGGCCAGGTCATGCGCGAGACCGGGGGGAAGGCCGATCCGGAGCTGGCCCAGGGGCTGTTGCGGGAGGCGCTGGACGGTCCCTGAGTCGGCCTGGAGACTGCCGGAAGAGGCGCTGGACCGACCTACCCGCGACCGTTCAGGATCTCCGAGACTCGTGCCTGCAACTGCTGGATCGTCCAGGGCTTCTGGAGGAAGGGAACATGGTCGGGCACCGGCTCACCCTGGAAGGCCCGCGACGGGTCGAGCCCGCTGGTGAGGAGGACGGGGGGAGAGCTTCCCCCGGCGCTGGCGAGGATCTTCTGAAGTTCGACCCCGCCCATTCCCGGCATGACCACATCGGCAATGATGAGCTCCGGGCGCTCGCCGGCGTCGAGAAGATCGAGGGCCTCGTGTCCGTCGCGAGCGGTGAGGACCGTGTACCCCGCCCGCCCGAGGCTTCGCTCCATCACCTTCCGGAGCGCCTCGTCGTCCTCCACCAGGAGGACCGATGCGCTGGGCGTTTCTCCCGGGGTGGCCGTGGCGTCGTCGGTGCGGGTCTCCGGGACCCGGGGCTCATCGGGTGCCGGGCGGAAGTAGAGGCGGACCCGGGTGCCCCCCTTCTCGGCCGCGGTGACTTCCACGAAGCCGCGGTGCTGTTTCATGAGTCCATAGACCATGGGGAGCCCCAGGCCCGTCCCCTTCCCCTTCTCCTTGGTGGTGAAGAAGGGCTCGAAGACCCGCGCCATCACGTCCGGGGCCATGCCGACCCCCGTGTCACGCACCTCGATGGAGGCGTACTCGCCGGGCTGCCCCCACCCGTGCTGGTTCATGTGGCGCCGGTCGAGGGTCGCGCGCACCACGGCGATCTCGAGCCGCCCCCCCCGGGGCATGGCATCGCGGGCATTGGTGGCCAGATTCATGAGGATCTGCTGGATGGCACCCGGATCGGCCAGGGCGTGCAGCTCCTCCTCCTCCCGCATTTCGATCTCGATGGTCTGGGGGAGGAGTCGCCGGAGGAGTTCGACGGTGCCGCTCACCACCTCATTGAGCGAGATCCGGTTCCGCTCCAGGTCCTCGGGACGACTGAAAACCAGGAGGTGGCGGATCATGTGGGTGCCCCGTTCGGCGGTCACCCGGAGTTGCCGGAGATCCTGGAGGGCCTCGTCGGTCCTGCCGGTCCGGATCCCATCCTCCAGGAGCTCGGTGTGGGTCAGGATCGTCGCCAGGATATTGTTGAAGTCATGGATGACTCCCCCGGTGAGCTGGCCCAGGAGCTCCATCTTCTGGCCCTGCCGAAGCTGGTCCTCCAGGGCCTTCTGCTCGGTGACATCCTCCAGGGTGACCTCGAGGAGATCGTTGCCGTCGGGATCCCACTCCAGGAGCTTGACTCCTGAAATGAGCCAGATCGAGGTGCCATTCCGCCGCACCCAGCGGGTTTCGTCGCCGGCCAGGACATGGTGGACGCCCTCTCCCAGTCGCTCTCGATCCAGGGGGTCGGCCAGCAACTGGGAGAGACTCGAGACCGATGCCTCCATCTCGGCCCATCCGGGCCATCCGAGGAGGTGCGCCACGTCATCGGACCCCGAAACGATACGTCCATCCGCCCGACAGCGCAGTTCACCCCGGATGGGGGGCTGCTTCATGTCGCTCGGAACCGGGTTGGGTTCAATCACGGGGACTCGGAAGGTGGGGGACAGTATGACCCTTCGGGAGGGAAGGTAGGACCTCGCTTACGGATCCGCCACACGCTGGAAGCGGAGATCGTGGACCCGGGCCTGCCGGAGACTCAGTTCGGTGACGGCCCCGGAGTCGTCGCGGTGGAAGCGGACCAGGCCGAGTCCCCCCGCCTGGAAGGCATCCGGATAGATGGGTGAGAGGGTCATCTGCGACGCCGGACGCCGGTGCGCCACCAGCTCACCTTCGTCGTTCACCCGGAGTTCGAGGGTCGTCTCGGCATCGTCGCTCCGGTAGATCCCCTCGTAGGGGGTGAGGTCCTCCGGCTCGGCCTCCTCCACCGGGAGAAACCGTCCTTCACGGTGGTCGCCGTCCAGGAGCTCGAAGGGGGTCCGCTCGGTGGCTTCGTCGAAGACGATCCGACGCTCCCCGCTTCCGATGGCGAACTCCCTTTCGGATAGGGGGATGAGGGGCTGGTTCCCGTACCGGAGTTCTCCCTCGGTCCAGTTGAGGCGGGTGGGCTCTCCGGTCTCGGCGTGGTGGTAGAGCCCGGCCCGGGCCTCGAGGACCGGCTCGGTGAGATCGATGCCCGTCGGGGGCTCGGGGTCCTCGGGTTCGGGGAGGTCTCCCAGGAAAAGGTCGGAGACCTGGTTCCCGAGACCTCCGGGATTGGCATTGGTCACATTGCAGAGGAGGGCGACGGAGAGCTCCTGGTCCGGATATCGGCCCAGGAAGGCCCGGTACCCCGAGGTGGCGCCGGTGTGGCTCACGTAGGGGACGCCCCTCCGTTCATCGACGAAGAGGCCCGACGCGTAGGGGATCGTCCGGCCATCGGTGAGGACCCCGCGCCGCTCCATGAGCTCCACGAACTCGGGGCCGTGGAAGGAGGCGGTGCGGAGCGCCTCGTCCCATCGGAGGAGGTCGTGGACCGTGGTGAGGAGGCCGCCATTGCCATGGACATCCTCGATGGGTCGGTTGATGCGGAAGCCATTGCCCGAGGGTGAATAGGCCGAGGCCCGTCCCGGGACGATCCGCCGGTAGTCGTCGCGCCAGTGGGTGTCATGGAGCCCCAGGGGCTCGAAGATGCGCACCCTGGAGAAGTCGGCGAAGGAGTCGCCCGTGACCCGTTCCACCAGGATCGCCATGAGGTTGTACCCGGTGTTGGTGTACGAGTAGGCCTGTCCCGGAGGGTAGTTGAGGGCGGTCTGGCGCGCGGCGATCTCCACCACATGGTCGTGGGTGTGGGTCCGGTCGGACCGACCCCACCCCGAGATGGCGGCCACACTCCCCCAGTCCCGGAGGCCGCTGGTGTGGTTCAGGAGGTGGTGGATCCGGATGGGCTCGCCGTAGTCCGGCAGCTCGGGGAAGTAGTCACGGATGTCGTCCTCCAGGTCGATCTCCCCGTCGAGGGCCAGGAGGACCACCGCCGCGGCGGTGAACTGCTTCGAGACCGACCCGGCCTCGAAGATCGTCCGGGGGGTGTTGGGGACCCCGAACTCCAGGTCCGCCATCCCCCAGGCGCGATCGACGATGATCTCGCCCCCCTCGGAGACCGCTACCGCGCATCCGGGGGCACGGGTGGAGTCCCAGTTCTCGAAGATGGCGTCGAGGTCGGCCTCCTGCGCATGGAGGAGGGCCGGCAGGAAGATGAGGAGGAGGAGAGCGATTCGCATGGAAGGATTCCGGTGAGGCCAGACCAGCGCGATCCCTTGAGGATCGCGATGGGAGGACGAGGCGTGGTGATTCCTCGGAAGGTCGTGGTGACTCCAAGATGCCCGGGGTTCCGTGGCCGCGTCAAATCATCGGGCGCACCCCGATCGGACCAGCCCTCCCACATCGCCGGCGACCCGGTTCGCCTCGGCCTCCGAGGTGAAGGGGCCCAGGAGGACCCGGTGGACCCCGTCCTCGCGGACGACGCGGGCCGGGTGCCCCTCGTCCTCGAAGCGCTCGCGGAGGCCCGCAGCGTTCTCCGGAGAGCTGAAGGAGCCCCCCTGCACCTCCCAGCACCCCACGGAGCGGGGGGCATCGACGATGGCCAGGCGGACCCGCGCCGTGCCCGGACCGATCATGTCGAGGCGGCGGGCGCCGTAGCGGGAGACATCGATGATCCGGTTGTCGACGAAGGGGCCCCGGTCATTGATCCGGAGCTGGGTCCGGCGGCCATTGTCCAGGTTGTAGACTTCGACGATGGTGCCGAAGGGGAGGCTCTGGTGGGCCGCCGTGGGGGCCTCCATGTCGTACCGCTCGCCCGAGGCGGTCTGACGACCATGAAAGGGGTGCCCGTACCACGACGCGACCCCCTCCTCGAACCACTCCCCCGGGGTCATGGGGGCGCCCGGGGGTTCGGGGCGCGCCACTAGCGAGCACCCGCCCAGAAGGACGAGGGCGAGCAGAAGGCCGGTCCGACGGAGGGTCCGCATGGCTCCGGTCAGTCCCCGCCGTCGAGGGCGACCCGATTCCAGTTCGGCGGGGTGACACCCATGACGTGCTGCACCAGGAAGTCCCACCGCTTGCGGACATGCTCGGGGCCCCGGGCGTGGCCTCCGCCGGGCACCACGAAGAAGTCGAACTCCTTGCCGGCGCGGATCAGGGCGTCGGCGACCTGGTAGGTCGAGGCCGGGTCTACATTGGTGTCCATCTCGCCCACGGTCAGGAGGAGACGCCCCTCGAGCCGATGGGCGTGCACCACATTGGAGGAGGCGTCGTACTCGGGCCCGATGGGCCATCCCATCCAGAGCTCGTTCCACCAGATCTTGTCCATCCGGTTGTCGTGGCAGCCATTGTGGGCCACCGCGACATGGTAGAAGTCGGGGTGGAAGAGGAGGCCACCCAGGGCATTCTGGCCCCCGGCCGAGCCTCCATAGATTCCCACCCGATCGAGGCTGTACCAGTCATACTCCCCGGCCACCGCCTCGTGCCAGAGGATCCGGTCCGGAAATCCGGCGTCCCCCAGATTCTTCCACGCCACGTCATGGAAGGCCTTGGAGCGTCCTGCGGTGCCCATCCCGTCGATCATGACGGTGATGAACCCCAGCTCGGCCACCTCGAGCATCCCGCGTGGGGGCATGACCTCGAAGGTGGTGGGAACGTGGAAGTCGTGGGGGCCGGCGTAGATCGATTCGACGACGGGGTAGACCTGCTCCGGATCGAAGTTCGAGGGGCGCTGGATGATGCCGCGGATGGGAGTTTCTCCGTCGCGTCCGGGGGTCCAGAAGACCTCGGGGGGGTGCCATCCGGCTGCGAGAAGCGCCGAGTGATCGCCCTCGCCGGGTCGGGCCAGAATGGCGCCGTCGGAGGTGCGCCGGAGTTCGGTGACCGGGGGATGGTCGACCCGGGACCAGGTGGCCAGGTAATGGTCCCGGTCGGCGGAGAAGACGATGGAGTGGTCGCCGTCGGCGTGGGTGAGCCGGGTGAGGCCCTCGCCATCGAAGCCGATCCGGTAGAAGTGGACGAAGTAGGGGTCGTCGTCGGGATCCATCCCGCTGGCCGCAAAGGTGATCTCGCGCCGCTCCTCGTCCACATGCTCCACATCGCGCACCACCCACTCGCCCTCGGTGACCTGCCGGATGACCTCTCCGGACTCGCCGTCGTACAGGTAGAGGTGCTTCCACCCGTCCCGTTCCGACATCCAGAGGATCTCGCGGCCGTCGTCGATATCGTGACGGAAGCGGGTGCCATTCTGGGAGGAGGGCCGGTAGTAGAAGAAGGTCTCGGGGGCCTCGTCGATGAGGGTGCGGGCGTGGCCGCTTTCGGCGTCGACCCCGATGACCCGGTAGCGGTCGTGGCCCCGCTGGTTGTACTCGAAGGTGAATTCACGCCCGTCCTCTCGCCACTGGGCCTGCGTGATGGCGTAGGCGTTGGGGAAGAGGGTCCGGTCGACCTCGGTGGCGCGGGCGTGGTGGGGGTGGATGAGGACCGGCTGCCGGAGGTCCAGGACATCGCCGGGTTTCGTGTAGTTCGTGGTGTGGAGGCGGGGCTGGAGCTGGTCCTCCGGCGCGGTCTCGACGAAGTGCATCTCGCGCTGGTAGCCGGGAATGACCCGGTATGCGA
>SLSF01000031.1 GCA_007130605.1 Gemmatimonadota bacterium
CGCATCCCGCAATGAGAATCCGCAGCATGCGTCCCCTCCCCTTCCCTTCGTGTGAGTCCGCTCTTTTCCCGGAAAGTGGGCGCGGAGGGATTCGAACCCCCGACTTCCTGCGTGTAAAGCAGGCACTCTGGACCAACTGAGTTACGCGCCCTGTAGAGCTATCGGATCAGTGCCAGGGGGATCAGCACCAGGTAGGCGAGCACCAGGAGGATCGGTGCGGCGGTGATGGATCCCTGGGTCAGGAGCCAGAAGCCGAGGATGGCGATGATGACTCCGCCGGCGCCGAGTCCCATCCCCATGGGGGTGAGCCCCGGGGCCTCCTCGGTGGAGGTCCGGGTGCCCGTGGTGGGGCTCCCCTTCTTCTTTCCCTGGCGTTCCTTTCGTCTGGACATGGTTGAAGATGCTAGGGTCGGTGGGGATGCGGGTCAAGTGGTCGGCCGGTGCCTGTAGCGTATACGCTACGGCCAGGGCAGGTGTTCCCGAGGCATTGTGGCGTATACGCTACCATTCTGGGCGCACCGCGGAGGGCCCGCAGCCGATTGTAGCGCATGCGCTACAACTGTGAACTGTGAGGGGGCGCCCGCACGGGGCGGCGGCGCTCCCCCTCGAAGCCCCCGATGGGAGGGTGCGGCGGGGGAGCCCAGAAGGCCGGAAGGTCGGGGGGATCCCCTGCCCTCAGGGCCGCCAGCCGCTCGGCGTCGCGCTTCCTCCGGATCCGGAAGAGGACCAGGAGGAGGACGGCGAGTACACCCCAGAAGACCATGGAGTGCGAGAAGATGAGGATCCACCCGTACCGCTGCTTCACATGCTCGATCCAGCGGGTCTCGAAGGTCCCGGTGGCCATTCCGAAGGTCCGCCGGAAGGACCCCTCGAAATTCCGGGTCTCGGCCCACCGGTCGACGAAGGCCTCGATCCCCCGTTCCCCACTGTCGCCCACCAGGAAGCTCACCGCACTCGCCGATAGGAGGTAGGCGAGCTCGGCTTCGGCCCGATCCCGGGGCCAGTTGAGGGAGAGGGAGTCGAGGGGTGGGGCGCTCCCCCGGGCAAGGGCGACCCGGAGACGCCACATGGCCCCGGTATCCCATCCGCCCGAGGACCATTGGGCGTACCCCTCGTCGAACCAGCGGGGGATCCGGAGCCCGTCCAGGTACTCGTGGAGGCCCAGGTGGGCCCACTCGTGGCGAAGGGTACGGTCCTCGACCCCGCCCCCGGTCCAGGGATTCCCGAAGAGGGGGATCACGATGCGCGCCAGGGAGGGGATCGCGACCCCCGCGCCCCAGTGGGGCACCCGTCCCCCGGTGAGGGCATCGAAGATCTCCCGGTCGGGAGCCAGGAAGATCACCGCGGTGGAGGGAACCCCCGGGGGGAGTCCCGGGAGGTCGGGCTCCCGCTCGAAGAGGGCCACCGTCCGATCGGCGCGCCCCTCGTCTCCGGGCCAGTGCACCACCCGAAGACGCTCGGCCAGGATCGGATCGGCGGGGATCACCACCTGGGCCTCGGAGCGCCGGGGAAGGCGTTCGGGGAGGACGTAGCGGTCAGAGGTGAGGGCATTCACCGGATGGCGGCGAGGCGGCGCCGCCAGGGTGTCCGCACCGTCGTCCGACCCTTGGACGGTATCGTGCGGGAGACGGGTGTCCGGCCCCGCGATGGTGTCAGATGCGAGAGGGGTGTCTGCCACCTGGAGCGGGGGCGGGCCAGTCCATCCCACCGACTCGGCCCCCACTTCCGCCCCTCCCCAGAGGAGGAGCAGGAGGAGGAGGGCGTTCATGGACCGGGCGAGGCGGCGGCCAGCTCGAGATTCGTCCGGACCACCTCGTTCTTCGGGTTGAGCTCCAGGGCCTGCTTCCAGAACTGACGGGCGAAGTCCCGGTCCCCGTCCTTGTACGCCAGGTTCCCCAGCTTGAGGTAGACATCGTCGCCCAGCCGGGGATCGATGCGGATGGCGCGCTCGTAGTGCGCCCGGGCCCCCGCCTGGTCCCCTCGCCGGTACGCCAGGTCCCCGAGGTTCTTGTGGGCCTGGGGCGGAGCGGGTGGCTCGGAGACCGCCCGGAGGAAGAGGGCTTCGGCGGCCGAGTTCTCTCCCTGGGCCTCGAGAATGACCCCCAGGTTCACCAGGATGGCGCCCTCACCCGGGTAGAATCCCAGTCCCTCTCGGCCCAGTCGGAGGGCCTCGGAATGGTCTCCCCCCGATTCGGCGGCCAGGAGGGCGAAGGCGTAGTAGAGGGGAGGGGGGCGCTCCCCCTTCGGGAGCCCGGCCCGATACCGGCGGAAGACATCGTGGGCCCGGCGTGCCCGGCGCGCCTTCAGAAGGAGGATGGCGCGGGCCAGGAGGAGATCCAGGTCCCCCGTACGGAGTTCGGCGGCCCGATCAAGGACCGAAAGCGCGTCGTCGGGGCGATCGAGAAGCTCGAGGGCGTACGCCCGGTTCCGGAGCCCCTGGTACGAGTCCCGCACCGACTCCGGGGCCTCCTCGAAGTGCTCCAGTGCCTCGTCGGGTTGCCCCTCCTTGATGGCGATGAGGGCGAGGCGGCTCCGGGCCCGACCCTCGTGCGGGTCGATCTCGAGAACCGCTTCGAACTCCCGTCGGGCGTCCTCGAGCATGCCGGCCCGATCGTAGGCCGAGGCCAGGTGGAGGTGCTGGGTGACGGTCCCTGCGGTGTCGGCTCCCGCCACAGGCGCCTGCTTCTTTTTCCCCGTCCGCTGGACGAAGCCCGCCTGCGCCAGCCCGAAGAGTGCCTTGGCGGCATCGAAGTCCACCAGTCCGCCGTCGGAGGCCAGGTCGGTGACCGACCGCTCCCCGTCGATGAGGGGAAGGATCTTCTCCTGCTCGGGGGTCAGGTCGAGGCCCTCCTCGCCATGGGGGTCCCGCTCCAGCGAGAAGACCAGGTCCATGGAGGGCACCTTCTTCTCGATGAGCGACCACTCGTCCACCCGTCGGGCACCCTCCAGGAGGAGGCTCTCGGGATTGATGGAGACGATGGCGATCCCCTCTTCCTCGGGGGTCTCGTCGGGTGCGAAGTGGAAGGTGCCCCGCTCCCAGGCGAAGAGGTGGTAGACCGCCTCCTCGATCTGGATCCGGATATTCCGGTGGAGTTCCTCCTCGGTGAGACTCCCTCGATCCACCAGGATGCCACCGAGCCTGCGACCGGGCTCCCGGGCCTGCTGCTCCATCGCCTGCGAGAGCTCCTCGCGGGTGATCATCCCGCTCCGGACCAGGAGTTCACCCAGGCGGTCGGGCCGGTTGAGCACATTGGCATAGATCACCCGTCCGTCCTCGAAGTAGACGTAGCCGAAGGCGGAGCGATCGGTCACCGTGAGGCAGCCGGTCTTCCGACCCATGGCCAGGAGCTGGCAGATGTCGGCCAGGCTCACATCTTCGAGTTGTCCTTCAATCGCCATGGTCGTCACCACTCCGGAAGGGGGCCTCCGTCATCCGTCCACCGGCCATCATCGATCCTCCTCGACGATCCGGTCCTCGAGCCGGGGCCAGCGCCAGACCACCCGTTCCGGGTGGGGGTACCACTCCTCCACTTCCTCCGGATCGCCCAGGCCCTCCATGACCCCGTCCTCCACCTCGTCGCCGGTGGGGGAGGCCTCACTTTCGGTGACCCCGGCGAAGGCGCGAAGTGCCGCCAGAACGTCGTCGCCGTCGTCGGGCGCCGGCGGCGCCTCTGAGGCGTCGCGGCCCGGTCCATCCTTCCTCCCTGGAGGAGGCGACCGGTCGTCGGAGTCGGAGCCGAGATCCACCACCAGTCCCCCCTCGAAGCGGGTCAGGAGCCGGTCCTCGATGCCGGTGAGGCGTGAGGGGGCCCGATCACCGGCGAGGATCACCCGGGCACCCCGGCGCTTCAGCGCCTCGAAGAGATGGAAGAACTCCTCCTGCGCCCGCTCGGTGAAGGCGAGGCCCTCCGCCTTCCGGAGAAGGAGGAGGTCCACCGTCCACCACCGCTCCCGCCATGCGCCCGCCACCCCATCGGAGATGGCCCGGATGAACTCCTCGGCGAACTCGGGGACCGAGATGAGCGCCACCTTCCCCTCGGGTTGATCCTTCCGGAAGGCCCGTGCCGCCCCTTCCATGAAGAGGAGGAGTCGCCCCT
This sequence comes from Gemmatimonadota bacterium, assembly GCA_007130605.1. Lineage (GTDB taxonomy): Bacteria > Gemmatimonadota > Gemmatimonadetes > Longimicrobiales > Gaopeijiaceae > SLBA01. The sequence goes on from SLSF01000031.1 coordinate 4,098, forward strand.
CCTCGGGGGAGTGGAGGAAGAGCGGATTGTACTCGGGACGCTCACCGGAAATGGTGGCCTGGGCCGCCCGGAACGCCATGGGAGGAAAGTGCGACTGGAGGGCCTCCAGGTCCGGTCCGTCGGAGATCTCGGGAAAGGGACGCACCCGCTCCTTCGCCGAGGCGAGGAGTCCCTCGGCCTCCTCGATCCGGTCGGGGTCCCTGAGGAGGGTGGAGGCAGCCTCGGGCCAGGGATCCCCCAGGGTGTCGAGCTCCGCCCGGATCTCCCGCAGGCGATCCACATCGGTCCGGAAGTGCACGAGGACGGCCCGCCAGTCGTCCGGCTCCTCCCCCGAGTCGAGGTGGCGCCGGAGGCGGTGGGGCGAGAAGCCGGCCTGCGTCACCGCGTCGATGGCTTCGCGAAAGGCGCGCTTCCACGGCGGGTCCTTCGGGGGGGACGGCTCGGGAAGCGAGGGGAAGGGATCGGGAGCCCATCGCTCCCCCGACGGGGCCTCCTCGACTTCGTCCTGGTCCTCCTCCTCCGGGCCCAGGTCCAGCTCGATGCCGAGAAGCTCCGACAGCTCCGAGACCTCGACGATCCGGGCCTCCAGCTCCTGGGTGGCGAGAAGGCGGTTCAGGGCCCCCTGGAGTTCGCGGACATTCCGGAAGGGATGGCGGCCGATGGCCTCGGCGACTCCGGGGGCGAGGCGCCCTCCCCGGTCCTCGGCCTTCCGGCGCATGATGGCCACCCGGGTCTCGTAGTCGGGTTGTCCGATATCGACGATGAGCCCACCGGAAAAGCGGGAGAGGAGTCGCGCGTCGAGATCATCGATCTCGGCCGGGGGCCGGTCCGATGCCAGGACCACCTGACCCCCGGCGCGGGTGAGGGCATCGAGGGTCCGCAGGAGCATCTCCTGCGCCTCGGCCTGTCCCGCCAGGAACTGTACATCGTCCAGGAGGAGGATGTCGGCCTTCCGGAAGTGGTCCCGGGTGGTGTCCACGTCGCCTCGCTGGAGGGCCCGGGTGAGTTCGTCGAGATACCCCTCGAGTGTCTCGTACCGGACCACGGCGTCGGGGTTCGACCGCTTGGAGTGGTGTGCGATGGCAGAGAGGATGTGCGACTTGCCGAGCCCCGAGGCGGAGTAGAGGAAGAGGGGGTTGTAACCGGAGCCCGGCGACTCCGCTGCACGGCGGGCTGCTGCCGCGGCGAGCCGGTTCGCCGGTCCCACCACGAAGGTCTCGAAGGTCAACCGGGCGTCCATGTCTGTGGTCATGACCGCTCTCCAGGTGCAGGATCGGGCTCCCCTTCAGAGGGAAGGGCTGTCGGCAGGGTGGTGGCGTCGTCGAGGGATCGGGTGAGGGAGTCCTCGAACCGGAGGGGGTCGGTGACCGTCCACCCCGGCGAATCGACCCAGGCGAGCTCCTCCAGGAGCTGTACCACGCGCTCGGGGAGCGGGCCCACCTCGGGCTGGAGGACCAGGAGGACAAGGCAGGTGGAGGGCACGGGGAGGGGAATCAGGAGGATCCGGCCGGCGTCCGTCTCCAGGTGGAGGACCGATCGGCCGGGGTCCTCCGCCAGTTCCGCAATCCGGGCCGAGGTGGCGTGGAGTCCGGCGGAGAGGGAGGCGAGGCGGGTGAGTTCGGCCCGGTCCTCGACTCCGTGCCGTGCCAGGACCCGACCCGCCCGGTCCAGGAGCACCACCTTGCGAACCTCGACGGCCTCGCCGACCTCCTCCACCAGGGCCCGGAGGAAGCGGGATGCCTCCTCGCGCCTCTCCCCCGCTCGGGCCTCGCCTCGTGTCATGGTCTCGTCCTCCGCGCCCATTCCAGCACCGACTCCAGTTCCTCCGGGAAGGGGATCTGGAAGTCCATGAGTTCACCACTCTCCGGGTGCCGGAAGGAGAGTCGCCGAGCATGGAGGAAGTGCCGGGCCATCCGGCGCTCGAGCTCCTGTGCCCAGCCCCGCGCCGTGCCCCCCATCCCCCTTCCCCACCCCTCGCCATAGGTGGTGTCTCCCACCACCGGATGGCCCAGGTGGGCCAGGTGGACCCGGATCTGGTGGGTCCGTCCCGTTTCGAGGGCCACGTCCAGGAGCTCCGCGGCGGTGAACTGCTCCCGGACCCTGAGGTGGGTCACCGAACGCTTTCCTCCCTCCACCACCGCCCGTCGGGTGCGGTCATGGGGATGTCGTCCCAGGGGGGCGTCCACCGTGGTGGGGGAGCTCCTGAGGTGCCCCCACGAGAGCGCCCGGTAGAGCCGTCGCACCTTCCGCTTCCGCAGTGCGTCCGAGAGGACCCGGTGGGTCCGGTCATCCTTGGCGACCACCAGGAGGCCCGAGGTGTCCCGGTCCAGCCGATGGACGATGCCGGGCCGGAGCTTCCCCCCGATTCCCGAGAGGTCCGAAACATGGTGGAGGAGTGCATTCACCAGGGTGCCCTCGGGATGGCCGCGCGCCGGATGCACCACCATGCCGGCGGGCTTGTTCACCACCAGGAGGTGGGGGTCCTCGTGGAGGACCTCAAGGGGGAGGTCCTGCGGTCGGGCCTCGATCTCTTCGGGCTCGGGGATCTCCACCACGATGCGGTCACCGGTGGAGAGGGGTTCCGCCTTGCGGGGCACACCGTCGTTCAGGTGGACCTTCCCTTCGGATACGAGAGCGGCAATCCGGGTCCGGGAGAGGTCGATCCGGGCGGTGAGCCAGCGATCGAGTCGCTCCCCGTCTCCGTCGGCATCGACCTGGAATTCCACGCGCCCCGGCCCGGCCGGGCGGGAATCCGGCGACGAGGGGCGGGGGCGGGGAGGGTCCATGGACATTCGGTTACCCTGCCGCTTCCATTCGTCGGAGCCCCAGGCGGACCTCGACCCCATCGACCTCGTCGGAGAGGGTCGCCGGGAAGGTATCGACGATACCACTCCCTTCCCGGTGACCGTCCAGCGTCAGGGCGAGGGTTTCGCCAGCGATGAAATCGCCATGGGTCCGGATCGCCTCGGTCACCACCTCGGCGCCCTCCACCGCGAGCTCGATCCGGTCGGTGATCTCCAGGCCGGAGTCCTTCCGGAGACGCTGGATCCGGTTCACCAGTTCCCGGGCCATCCCCTCGCAGCGGAGCTCATCGTCGAGGGTGGGGTCGAGGGCGGCGGTGAAGCCCTCTTCGGTTTTCACCACCAGGTCGCCCGCAGCCTCCTCCACCACCTCGAGCCAGTCGGCGGCCAGGAGGACCGATTCTCCTCCCACCTCGATGGAGACCGGCTCACCCTTCCGGAACGCTTCCAGCTTCTCCGGGGAAAGGGCTCGGATGAGATCACCGGCCTCCTGGCTGTGGGCCTTGAAGTGGGGACCCAGCGACCGGAAGTTGGGGCGTGCCGCAAGGCGAACGAGTTCCTCGGCGCTCTCCAGGAAAGCGACATTCTTCACATTGAGTTCGTCGCGCAGGACCTCGAGCATCGCCTCGGGGAGCCGTCGCCCGCCGGGGAGGACGGCGTGGAGGGTCCGCAGGGGCTGTCGAACCCGGATCCGGACATCCTCCCGGGCCGCACGACCCAGAGAGACCAGGGAGCGGACGGCGGCCATGTCGGCCTCCATTCCGTCGTGGATGAGCCCCTCCTCGGCGTGGGGAAAGTTTGCCAGGTGCACGCTCTCGCCCTCGGTGAGCCCCCGATGGAGCCAGTCGGCGAAGAAGGGGGTGACGGGGGCCAGGAGCCGCGCCGTCGTCTCCAGGGCCTCCCAGAGGGTCCGGAAGGCCGCTCGGGCATCGTGGGCATCGGCATTGCCCCAGAAACGGGGGCGGGACCGACGGACGAACCAGTTCGAGAGATCCTCGTTCAGGAAGTCGACCACCCGCCGGTACCCGCGGGTGAGCTGGAAGTCGTCGAGGTCCCCGTCGGCGTCGCGGACGGTCCGGTGGAGTCGCGAGAGGAGCCAGCGATCCAGGAGGTTCCTCTCGGCCGGCGCCGGATCCTCGGCGGAAGGAGCCCATCCTTCCACATTGGCATAGAGGGCGAAGAAGCGATAGCTGTTCAGGAGGGTGTCGAAGAGCTTCCGGGTCGATTCGCGGACTCCCTCGGGATCGTACCGCTTCGCCGCCCATGGGCTCGAGACCGTCACCATGTACCACCGGAGGGGGTCGGCTCCGAATTCATCGATGGCCTCCCACGGATCGACTGTGTTTCCCTTCGACTTCGACATCTTCTGGCCGTCGGCGTCGAGGATCAGACCGTTGACGATGACATTCCGGTAGGCGGGTCCCCGCCCCAGCATGGTGCTGATGGCGAGGAGCGAATAGAACCAGCCCCGGGTCTGGTCGAGCCCCTCGGAGATGTAGTCGGCGGGGAAATGCCGCTCGAAGTCGGCCTCGTTCTCGTGGGGCCAGTGCCACTGAGCCCAGGGCATCGACCCCGAGTCGAACCAGACATCGAGGACACCGGGTGCGCGCCGCATGGTCCCGGTTCCGCTGGGCGCGGGCCAGGTGAGGTCGTCGATCCAGGGGCGGTGCGGGTCGAAGTCGTCGGGAAGGCCCCCCACCTTCCGGTCCAGCTCCTCGATGGAGCCGATCCATTCGACCTCGTCGGGGTCCTGGTCATTGATCCAGACCGGGAGCGGAGTCCCCCAGAACCGGTCCCGGGAGAGGGCCCAGTCCACATTGTTGGAGAGCCACTCGCCCATCCGCCCCTCGCCCACCTCGGGAGGGAGCCAGTTCACCTGGGCGTTGTTGGCGAGCATCTCCTCCTTGAGGGTGGAGGTCGCCGCGAACCAGGAATCTCTGGCCATGTAGATGAGGGGCGAAGAGCATCGCCAGCAATGGGGATAGGCGTGCTCCATCTCCTCGATCCGGAAGAGGTTTCCGGCATCGCGGAGGAGCGACACGAGGGCCGCGTCGGCATCCTTCACGAACTGACCGCCCACCACGGGAAGGTCTTCCACGAAACACCCCCGGTCGTCGACCGGACGAAGGAGGGGAAAGCCGTGCCGTTCCCCGGCGGCGAAGTCGTCGGCGCCGAAGGCCGGCGCCATGTGGACCATCCCGGTCCCATCCTCGTCCGAGACGAAGTCCTCGGGCACCACCCGCCATGCCTTCGCCGCCTCGTCGTCGGAGATGGGGACGAGATCCAGGGGGCGGGCGTACCGCCGTCCCACCAGCTCGCTTCCCGGGTAGCGGCGGAGGATCGGGGTTCCCTCGCCGAAGATCGCCTCGACCCGGGACTCGGCAACCACGAGCCGGCGCTCCTCCCACTCCACCTCCGCGTAGACGAGGTCCTCGCGCACTGCCAGGGCGGTGTTGGAGGGGACGGTCCACGGGGTGGTGGTCCAGACCGCAAAGCTGCGTCCCTCGGGGTCGGGCCCACCGTCGGCGTCGAGCCAGTGGCAGAGGAAGTAGAGGGAGGGGTCGACGATGTCCCTGTACCCCTGGGCCACCTCGTGCGACGAGAGCGTGGTGCCGCACCGGGGGCAGTAGGGCACGCTCTTGTGGCCCCGGTAGAGGAGTCCCCGCCCGGCGAGGGTCTTCAGGATCGCCCACACCGACTCGATGTACTCGGTGTGGAAGGTCACGTACGGGTTCGAGTAGTCGAGCCAGTACGCGATCCGCTCCGAGAGCCGCTCCCACTCCTCCTTGTAGGTGAAGACCGAATCGCGACAGACCTGGTTGAACGTCTCGATCCCCACCGCCTCGATCTCGGGCTTCCCCGAGATTCCCAGCTTCTTCTCGGCCTCGATTTCCACCGGGAGCCCGTGGGTGTCCCACCCGGCGATCCGGGTGACACTCCGCCCATGCATGGCCCTGTAGCGGCACACCAGGTCCTTCATGGTCCTCGAGATAATGTGGTGGAGCCCCGGACGGCCATTGGCAGTGGGAGGACCCTCGTAGAAGACGAAGGGCTCTCCATCGGCGCGAGCGGCCTGCGACGCTTCGAAAAGGTCCTCTTCTCGCCAACGTTCGAGGATCTGGTTCTCGAGGTCGCCCAGGGTGTCCGGGAGTTCGGGGTAGTGCATTCGGATTTGGTCTCGGGTCGGGTGTGGTCAGCTGCCGGCCGGGGAAGTCAGCGATCCGGGCCCAGGTCGTCGGGATCGGGATCCGCGGCCTCGCCTTCAGGGGAGACGGGATCGGTGGAAGGGGGCGGGTCCGAAAGGGTCCGGAGATCGATCTCGATTCTTCGGGACGGGTCCGGTCCCTCGGGTCGGCCACCCCGGGAGCCCCCTTCCCCGCCCGGGTCCCCACTCACCTCCCCACCCTCGTCCTCCGCCCCGTCTCTTCCGTCCCGGCTCCGGAAGACCCGGAGGGCGTCGAGATCGAGGTCCTCCAGGATGGGACGCTCCTCCTCGACCCGCACCACGTCGATCTGGCGCTCCAGGAGGGTGCGGAAGGAGCGGAGGAAGCGGTCTCGGGACCGGTTCAGCTCGTCGAGTTCATGCTGGCGGCTCGAGATGGCACGCTCGGCCGCGTCGCGGATCCGTTCGGCGTCGTCCTCGGCTTCGCGGCGGATCAACTTCGCCTCGCGCACGGCCTGGTCCTGGATCTCCTCGCGGAGGGTCTGGGCCGTCACCAGCGCCTCCTGCACTGCACGCTCCCGCCCCTCCTGGCCCGAGAGCTGCTCGGCAAGCCGGGTCACCCGCTCGTTGAGGGTGAGGTTCTCCTTCACCACCTCGTCGAGGCGTTCCGCCACCATCTCCAGGAAGTGATCCACCTCCTGCGGGTCATAGCCCCGCATGGACTTCCTGAAGTCGCCACGCTTGTTCCGGACATCCAGTGGTGTGAGGTCGATCATCCGTTCCGCTCCCCGAAAAGTGCCGTACCCAGTCGGACCATCGTGCTTCCCTCCTCGATGGCGATCTCGTAGTCGTTGGACATGCCCATGGAGAGCTCCGGGCCGTCATAGTCCGGAAGCTCCCGGTCGAGCTGGTCCCGGAGGGCCCGCAGGCGTCCGAAGGTGGCCCGGAGGAGGGCCTCGTCGTCGGTGAGTGGCGCCATCGTCATGAGTCCGTGGAGGCGGAGGGAGGTGCACTCCAGGATCTCGCCGACGCTCTCCACCAGGGCCTCGGGCTCGAAGCCCCCCTTGGACTCCTCGCCCGAGGTATTCACCTGGGCCAGGACCGAAAGCAGGGGCTCGTCCTCTCCCGCCGTCCGTTCGAGCCGACGGGCCAGCTTGAGAGAGTCGAGGGAGTGAAGGAGGTGGACCTGGCCCCGCACCTGGGGGGCCTTCCGCCGCTGCAGGTGTCCCACCATGTGCCACCGCACCGAGGCGTCGGCGTACCGTTCCACCCGATGGAGAAGGGCCTCCACCCGGTTCTCGGCCAGGTCCTGGATCCCGGCGGCGATGGCGTCCTCCACCACGTCCAGAGGGTGTCCCTTCGTCACCGCCACCAGGCGCACTTCCGACGGCTCCCGTCCCGCTCGGCGGGCGGCCTCGGCGATTCGGTCCTCTACCTGCGGCAGTGCCGCGACGGATCGGCTCGTAACCATGGTCGCTTATTCTAGAAGGGTGTCGGTGAAAAGGAAGCCCCGCTCCACCACTCTGCGGGCCACCGAAAGCATAGGAGGATCGGGGGCAACGCGACACCTCCGGCGTGGGATACAGACGGGCCCCGTCGGTCGAATCGTCGACCGACGGGGCCCGAATGTGCCCGCTTCAGAAGGTGGAAGCGGTCAGCGAGCCCTGAAGGCGATGGGCACCTGCACCCAGACCGGAACGGCCTGGTCACGGTTCAGTGCCGGGGTGAACTCGAAGACCGGGGCCACCCGCATGGCGGCCTCGTCGAGTCCCTCGTGCCCGGAACTCTCCGCCACCTCGAAGTTCTGCACCTCCCCGGTCTCGTCGATGAAGAAGTGCATCAGAACGGTGCCTCCGATCCCGTTGTCACGGTAGATGGAGGGGTACTCCCGCTCGAGCGCCCGGGCGACCGCCTGGTTGTTCGTGTTCCGCGGCGCCACGTCATGTGGCGTGAACTGGGGCTGATCGGAGAGATCGCCACCACTGTCACTCCGCGGAGGCGGAAGATCATCCGGAAGGTTCTCCTCGAAGGTCGTCGGCGCGATGGTGATGTCCTCGTCGATCTGGGCATCGGTCACCACCGGCTGCGCCGGCCGCTGAATCTGCTCAGGGGGCGGCGGAATCTCGATCTCCGGCGGGAGGTCCATGACCTCGAACTCATCCATCGTGTAGCTCACGTCGGTGGCCATCATGTTCGGAAAGAGGAACATGACGGCTGCGTGGATGAGAACAGCCGCGGTCATCGAGCCCCAGAACCAGGATCCGAACGAACGCTTGAAGCGGTCGTTGGCGGTTTCGAAGGGAAGCTCTTCCTCGGTTTGGGTTTGGGGTTCAGTACTCATCGTCTCTCCCTTGCCATGCGGCGTTCAAGATCCGTGGCGAAGACCACGTAAATGGCACCTCCGGCCTTGATCTCCTCCATCACACCATCGATGAAGCGATATGGGGCCCGAGCATCGGCCCGGAGCGAAATCCGGAGCCGGCGTTGCGATTCGATCCAGGCCGGTGCCACCAGGCTGGAGACCTGATCCATCGAGACCGGCTGGTCATTGATGAAGATGCCTCCGTCCTGCTCAACCCAGATGTACATGATGTTCTGCCGATTCTCGTCGATCTGCTCGGTGGCCTCGGCAGAGGGCCACTCGATGGGACGCTCCCGCTCCTGCCGGAAGACGGTGGTCACCATGAAGAAGATCAGAAGCAGGAAGGCAATGTCCGCCAGCGAGGAGCTGGGGATCTGGTCCGACGCCTTCGACTTTCTCTCGAAGCCTCCATTTCTCAGTGGCATCGGTCAGCCCTCCCCCATCTGGAGCGAAATGCGCTGCGCGCCTGCCATCTGCAGGGCGTCGAGGACCTGCACCATGTAGCGGTGCTGGGCCTCGGGGTGCGTCCGGACTCCGGCGATGAGGTTCTCATTCTGCGCCACCTCCATCCGCCAGATGTCCTCCATTTCGGGCGGGCGGACCGTGAACTCGTTTTCGCTGTCTCCCCGGCGGTAACGGACCAGTCCGTCGGTTCCCACATTGATGTGCAGGATGTTCCGCTGGGAGACCTCGACCTCTTCCTGGGCCTCGGGGAGCACGATCTGCAGCCCCTGGTCCTTGGGAAAGACCGTCGTCACGAGGAAAAAGATCAGCAGGAGGAACGCGATGTCCGCCATGGACGAGGATGGAATCTCGTCGCTGACCTTCGTTTTCTTCTTCAGGATTGCCACGTAAGCCCTCCGTTCTCCTTCAATGGGTTCTGTACGCTGGTACCAGAGACCAGCATGTGAGGTTCCACACCCGCGGGGAAGCGCAGGCGGTCACACGTCATTCGCCGGGCTCCTTCGGCTTCAGGTCGGAGCGCTCGTCGGACGAGCCTCCCGTGACATCCGGGGTGGGCGGGCTCGCCTGCGGCGAAACGTCCTCCACGGGTCCACGGAGGCCTCCTTCGGTGGCCGCCACCGGGCTGGTGGCGGTGACCACTTCGAGCTGGCCCCGACGCTCCATGTCCCACGCCAGGTTCAGGAGCTGCTGTGTACCCTGCTCCATGTCCATGATCAGCTTGTCGATCCGGGTCACGAAGAAGTTGTACGCCACATTCACCGGGATCGCAATGAGGAGTCCGGTGGCGGTGGTGAGGAGCGCGACCTTGATTCCGGCAGCCACCGCGGAGGGATCCACGTCACCCATGGCCTCGATGGAGGCGAAGGCCATGATCATTCCGGCCACGGTACCCAGGAATCCCATGAGGGGTGCGACATTCGCCACGGTTGCCAGGATCACCAGGCCCCGCTCGAGAAAACCAAGCTCGATGGTGCCGGCGGTGTTGATGGCCTGCTCGAGCTCGTCCTCGCGCACCCGGCCCTTCTCGATCCGGCGCAGCCCCGCCAGGAGGATCGCCGCCGCAGGTCCGGGCGTCTGGCTCGTGACCCGGATGGCTTCCCGGATCCGGCCCGCCTCGGTGAGTTCCCGAACCTCGTCCAGGACCCGCTGTGTGTCTCGATGGGCGACCCAAAGCGTCCATGCCTTCGCAATGGTCACCCCCAGGGCCACCAGCGAGAAGAGCAGGAGGGCGTACATCATCGGTCCGCCATCTGCGAAGAGGGTCAGGAGATTGTATTCGAAACCGTTCAAACCGGGCTCCTTTTGTGCTTACTCTGGGCCTCCGCACGGGTCGGCCATTCCGTGTGGGGCGTCTACGGTCGGGACTGTATCGGGGTTGAAGCGGCCAATGTATGCCTCACCCCGAGCGCTGTCAAACACTTTTTCAAAGTTTTCAGGGCCGCCGGACGGAAGGAAGCCAGGAGCCCCTCGCCGCCTCGGGTTCGACCCCTTCGAGCACCTCTCTCAATTCGTCTGTGGTGACCCCCAGGTCGATCCTTCCCGCCCGCGCGATGGAGATGCGGGCCGTCTCTTCACTCACCACGATGACCACCGCGTCCGACTCCTCGGAGAGCCCGATGGCCGCGCGGTGTCGGGTGCCCAGCGTCTTGTCCACCAGGGGCGTCTGGGTCAGGGGCAGGATCGCCCCGGCCGCCCGGATCGTGTCGCCTGAGACGATGACTGCTCCATCGTGCAGCGGGGAGTAGGGCGTGAAGATGGTGGTGAGGAGATCCGCCGAGACCTTCGCCTGCACCGGGCGGCCCGTCTGGGCGTACTCATCGAGCCCCACTTCCTGTTCCAGTGCGATGATGGCTCCCGTGCTCGTCTTGGACAACCGTTCCACCGCGTCCACCAGCTCGTCGATGACCTCCGGGTTCTGGATCTTCATGAAGACCCGGAGGAATCGGCTCTGCCCCATCCGGGCCAGGGCGGCTCTGAGTTCGGGCTGGAAGACGACCAATGCGGCAATGGCTCCGTACTGGAAGAGGGTCTCGAGGATGGTGCGGATCAGTTCGAAGTTCAGGATCACGGCAAGGGCGTACGCAGCCACCAGCAGCCCGATCCCCAGCATCATCTGCATGGCACGGGTCCGCTGCAGGAGCACCAGGATCCGGTAGGTCAGGACCGCGACAATGGTGATCTCGACGAGGTCTCCCCACCCGGGCCCCAGGAGGCGGAACTGTTCCCAGACTCCGCTCACCGGTCCCCTCCTTGTGGCGATGCGGTCACGGAACGGCGTTGCCCTCGCTCCCGATCCCGCTCCTTCTCGTTAACCCCGTCTCCCCCCCGGGGGTCCGCCCAACGCATCGCCTCCACCACCTGGAGCGCCTCGAAGGCGGGTCGCACGTCGTGCACTCGCACGATCCCGGCTCCTCGCTCCACCGCGAGTGCGCACGCCACCGCCGTCGCCGTGATTCGCTCCTCGGGGGGGAGGTCGAGGGCCGCACCAAGGAAGCTCTTCCGGGACGGACCGATCAGGATCGGGAGGTCCAGGACCGAGAGGTGGTGCAGGTCGCGAAGGAGCTGCCAGCTCTGGGCGGCGGTCTTCGCGAAGCCGATCCCCGGATCGATGACGATGGAGGAGCGGCGAATCCCGGCCTCGACCGCCCGCGCCACCACCCCATGAAGTTCGTCGACCACCTCCCCGACGACATCCTCGTAGCTGGCGTGGTCCGCCATGGTCCGGGGCGTGCCCCGCATGTGCATGAGCACCGCGCCGGCGTCGAATTCCCGGATCACCTCGCCAAGCCCGGGATCATGGGCGAGCCCCGACACATCGTTCACGATGGTGGCGCCGGCATCCAGAGCGGCTCGGGCCACCTCCGAATGTCGAGTGTCGATGGAGATGGGAACGTCCCAGTGGCGCCGGATGGCCTCCACGGCGGGGCGGGTTCGCCGGATCTCCTCCTCCACCGACACCGGCCGGGCGCCGGGACGGGTCGACTCCCCTCCGATGTCGAGGATCGCCGCGCCCTCCTCCAGATGGCGCTCGGCTCGTCGGAGGAGGGCGTCGGGATGGTCGAGTTCGCCCCCGTCCGAAAAGGAATCGGGGGTCCGGTTCAGGATGCCCATGACCCGGGGTCGGGCCAGGGAGAGGGTTCGGTCGCCGATCCGCCAGAGGGGTTCGCCTCCGCTCCGGTGCCCCCCGGTCTCCGGGCCGTCGCCGGGACCGTCGGACTCGGCCCTCCGGGTCATCTGCCGTGCGCCTCCGGCTCGGGGGAGTCCGGCGATCTCCCGGACCTGCGTCGCACCGGTGCCTCCACCTCTTCACCCTCGGGGGTGCCGTCGATCCCCTCGGAGCCGCCATCCTCGGTGTCGGTCCCGGTGGCTTCACCTGGGTCCCGCGAGGCGTCAGGCTCCGGAGACGGGGAGTCCGGTGCCACCGTTCCGGGATCCGCCTTTCCGGATCCGGGCCGTCCGGGTTCCTCGGGGATCTCCTGGGGAGGGAGGGGTTCCCCGGCGGCCAGGAGGTCCACTTCCTCGCGACCGAGGGTCTCCCGCTCCAGGAGCGCCTGGGCGATGGCTTCGAGGAGGTCCCGCTCCCGCTCCACCACTTCACGTGCCCGCTGGTGGGCCTCGTCGAGGATCCGCTTGACCTCCTGGTCCACCAGCTGTGCCGTGTGTTCGGAGGTGTCGCGTCGCTGCTGGATCTCGCGGCCCAGGAAGACCTCCTGGTCCGAGTCCCCCACCGCGATGAGTCCCACCACATCGGACATTCCGAAGCGGGTCACCATCCGTCGGGCCATGGAGGTGGCCCGCTCGATGTCGTTGCCCGCCCCGGTGGTCACCTTCTCGGGGCCGAAGACCATCTCCTCGGCGACCCGACCCCCGTAGAGCATGCAGAGCTGTCCCTCGAGCCACTCCTTCGTGTAGGAATGACGGTCCTCCTGGGGGAGGGACGCGGTGATCCCCAGGGCACGCCCCCGGGGCACGATGGTCACCTTGTGGATGGGATCGAGCCCGGGGACCTTCAGGCCGATGACGGCGTGGCCGGCTTCGTGGTAGGCGGTGAGCTTCCGTTCGTTCTCGGTGAGGACCATGGAGCGCCGCTCGGTGCCCAGCATCACCTTGTCCTTCGCCTGCTCGAAGTCCTCCATGGAGACCCGCTCGCCATCGCGCCGGGCGGCCAGGAGTGCCGCCTCGTTGCAGATGTTGGCCAGGTCGGCCCCCGAGAGCCCGGGCGTCCCCTTGGCGATCACCTCCAGGTCCACATCCTCCTTCAGGGGCAGCTTCCGGGCGTGGACTCCCAGGATCATCTGGCGGCCCTTCACGTCGGGCGAGTCCACCACCACCTGGCGGTCGAAGCGTCCGGGGCGGAGGAGCGCCGGATCGAGGACGTCGGGGCGGTTCGTGGCGGCCAGGAGGATGACCCCCTCGTTGGCCTCGAAGCCGTCCATCTCCACCAGGAGCTGGTTCAGCGTCTGCTCACGCTCGTCGTGGCCCCCGCCGAGCCCGGCCCCCCGGTGACGCCCCACGGCGTCAATCTCGTCGATGAAGATGATGCAGGGCGCATGCGCCTTCCCCTGTTCGAAGAGGTCCCGCACCCGCGATGCCCCGACCCCCACGAACATCTCGACGAAGTCGGAGCCCGACATCTGGAAGAAGGGGCATCCGGCCTCGCCGGCCACCGCCTTCGCCATGAGGGTCTTTCCCGTTCCCGGAGGCCCCACCAGGAGGACCCCCTTGGGGAGGCGTCCCCCCAGGCGGCCGAACTTCTTGGGGTCCTTCAGGAACTCGATGATCTCCTCCAGCTCGTGCTTCGCCTCGTCGGCGCCGGCCACATCGGCGAAGGTCACCTTCGGGGTGTCGGGGGAGATGAGCTTCGCCTTCGACCGACCGAACTGGAACGCCTTGTTCCCTCCTCCCTGCATGCTCCGGAGGATCCAGATCATGACGATGATGAAGATGATCCAGGGGAGGACCATGATGAGACTCGTCCACCAGGCGGGCTCGTCCCACTCGGCGGTGACCGAGATGCCCTGGGCCTCGAAGGCCTCCACCCGGGCCTCCGACACCTCGGAGGGAAGCTCGGTGCGGAACTCGCGGAATTCCTGCTCGTCGCGGGTGATGGGGGTCCGGAACTCCCCCTCCACCTTCACTCCGTCGGTGATCTTCACCGAATGGACGTTCCCGCCCTGCCACTCGGCGTTGAACTCGGTGGTGGTGAGCGTCACGTACGCCTCGTCCTGGCTCCAGAAGAGGTTCACCAGCAGGAGCGGGAGGAGGATCAGCAGGATCCAGAAGGACGCCGTCCTGGAAAGACGGGACCACCGGGAATCGGCGGGATCCGGGCGCTTGGGACCTTGTTCGGCCATAGGAGAAGACGATCTGTGTTTCCGGGCGTGGCCCGTGGGAGCTCACTGGCTCCCGATGTCAGAGGCTCCCGATGAACGGGAGGTGCCGAAAATTCTCGGCGTGGTCGAGTCCATACCCCACAACGAACTCATCGGGGCAATCGAAACCGACCCAGCGCACCTCCGGCTCCGGCGCCGCGAGGCGCTTGTGCAGGAGTGCGCAGACTTCCACGCTCCGGGGTCCCCTCTCGAGAAGCCCGGGTACGAGGGACCGCAATGTGGTCCCGCTGTCGACGATGTCCTCCACCACCAGGACGTGTCGGTCCCGGAAGGAGGTGTCCGGATCATAGCGTAACTCGACCTGTCCCGACGAACTCGACTCCATCCCGTAGCTCGAGGCAACGAGGAAGTCGAGGTGAAGGGGCCGGCGGATCGCACGCACGAGATCCGCCATGAATATAAACGAGCCCTTGAGAAGGCCCAACACCAGAAGGTCCTCCCCTTCCGGATAGTACGCCGTGATCTCCGCTCCGAGGGCCGCGACCCTCGCCCGGATTTCCTCCTCGGACACCACGACCCGGCGAAGAGACTCGGCTCCCGCATTTCGTGCCATCCGTTCAGCGCTCCGGGTCGACATGCTCCACCTCGATGGTCCAGGACTCTTCGTCTCCCCCGCTCCCTCCGAAGGGGCTCCGCCAGTGGCCCGGGATCCAGATGACCAGGCCGGAGGCGTCCACCAGGAGCGGGAGTTCGTCTCGCCGGAAGCTGGGAATCCGCAACTCTCCCATGAGCTTCCCCAGTGGCTTTCGACCGGCCCCGTGCCGTGCCCGATCGCCGGGCAGGCGGCCCCGGAGTGTGAGAGGCGTCGGCGCCCCCTCGGGCCCCCGGCGCAGTCTCGCCCGTCCCGGGGCCACGGCCCCCGCTTCTCCTGCGAAGCCCATCCCCTCGTCGGGCCCCCAGCGGATCCGGTACTCCCGGCGGCCCACCCGGAGAGTGCCGGCTCCCGGCATCCGGGGATCCGGAAGGTGGAGCGAGGCGAGAGGCCCCTCCTCCGGCTCGTGGGCGCCGTCGACCCGTGTCTCCGGATCGCGGGAGACGTGGAACCGGTCGAAGTCCCGCAGGAGTGTGACGCCTCCGGGAAGCTCGTGCCTCCCGCCACTCGATCCGGCCGTGATAAACTCGAGGGCGGCGGCGGTTCCGGCCTCGGAGAGCGTCACGCCGGCGCGCTCCGCCAGGGCCCGGATCAGGAAGCTCCGCACCGGATCGGGAAATGCCAGGAGCGCCGGCCTGGAAATGGTGATCCATCCGCCGGGCTCGGAAAGGAATCCCCCTGGAGCTTCCGACTCCACAACCCGATCCAGATGCGGCTCGAGGAGGAGGCGCAGGGCATCGTGGTGCAGCTCCGCCAGCCGGGAGAGCCGCAGGAGCCCCTCCCCCGCCCCCGGGTGGACCTCCTCGAGACGAGGAAGGATTTCGTGCCGGATCCGGTTTCGCGCGAAGGAGAGTGCCCGGTTCGAAGGGTCCTCCACCGGTTCGAGGCCGGCGGCCTCCCCCACGGCCCGCAGCTCCGCACGGCTCCGCCACAGGAGGGGGCGGAGGAGATCGGGAGGGGTGAGGGGACGCATCCCCCGGAGTCCGCGGATCCCGGTGCCCCGAAGGATCCTGAAGAGGACGGTCTCGCGCTGGTCGTCGGCATGATGGCCGGTGGCGATCCAGCCCGCATCCACCGAAGCCCGGAAGCGACGGAGGAAGTCATAGCGCAGGTGGCGCGCCTCGGTCTCGGAGGCCGGGGGCTCCGGAGCCCGCTCATGGTGGAGGGGAAGTCCCCATCTCTCCATGAGATCGGCGAGCGATTCCGCCTCGCCGGCGCTCTCCGGTCGCATCCCGTGGTCGAAGTGCGCCGGATGCAGGCGCCGGTGGAGGGGAGTCGTGCCGGTCCCGTCGATCCCGAAGTGGAGGAGGTGGAGGAGGACCAGCGAGTCCATTCCCCCGGAGACCGCCACCACCAGGGGCTCGTCGGGGCCGAGCCCGGCCTGCTCCAGAAGGTGGCGGATCTCACGAGCCAGCGAGGCGCGCCCGTCCACGCTCATCTCTCGGCTGCAGGGGGAAGCGGGCGCCCCGTCTCCTCGTGGAGGACCCGGGCCAGGAGGTCGGGTCGGTCGGTCTGGATGGCGTCGGCCCCCCACCGGAGGAGGGTGCGCATGAGGGCAGGGTCGTCGACGGTCCAGACGTGCACCGGCAGATTGCGACGATGCGCCTCACGGATGAGCCGGGGGGTGGTGACCTGCCGGCCATCCCACCGCCAGGGAATCTGGAGGACATCGGTGCGCGGGGTGTACGGGCCCCCACCGGGAAGGCGGTGGAGGAGGTAGAACCAGGTGATCTGCTTGCGAGAGGCGGAGACGGGACCGGGGTAGCCATGCCGGTCGGCGCGCCCCTCCTCGTGCTCCGAGGCCAGGAGGACCCGGTGCTGGGCCCCGTGCCGGAGGACCATCTCCATGAGGGGACGCTGGGCGTCGGGCCCCTTCGCGTCCACATTGAGCCGGGTCCGGGGAAAGGCCTCGAGTAGGTCCTCGAACCGGGGGATCCGGACTCCCCGGCCCCGGAAGGACGGCTCCCCCTGCAGATCGATGAAGTGGTAGCCTGCGTCCAGCTCGCGGACCTGGTCCCACGGCATCTCCGCAATGGCCCCGGAGCCGTCGGTGGTCCGGTCCACCGTGGCGTCGTGGATGACGACGAGCTCCCCGTCGGCGGTGCGGTGGACATCGAGTTCCAGGATGTCGGCACCCCACGCCTCCACCGCCGACCGGAAGGCCTCGAGGGTGTTCTCGGGCGCCAGGGCCGCGCCTCCCCGATGGGCGAAGAGGAGTGGGGCTCCCGCCAGGTACGGATGTCCGGGGCGTGGGGGCATCGGAGCTGGAGTCTCGCAGAAGGAGGGTTACCCGTCGTCGAGGGTGCCCACATCCTCGGTGGGAATCCCGTGGTAGATCATGAGGACCCGGTCGAGGAGGCCCCGGGTCATGCGGAGTTCGAGGGCCGAACGGTCCCCTTCCTCGCCCACCTCTCCTCCTGCGGCCTCCTCCAGATCGACCACCCGTCCGGCGAGGAAGGCGAGGAAATCCTCCACCACCTCGGGTCGGGGAGAGGGGCCCACCGGCGAGTCGGAGGGAACCTCGGTAAGGAGGAGTCCTCGGGTGAAGGCGAGGACCCCCGGGAAGGTCAGTTCGGGAACCGGTCCTCCCTCCATCCGTTCCTCCTCGGTGACATTCTCCCACTCCAGGTCGTTCCAGTACAGGTCCTTC
>SLSF01000074.1 GCA_007130605.1 Gemmatimonadota bacterium
ATCGCCTCGCAGGTGGGCTACTTCGCGGCCATGCTTTTCAACCCCAACAATGTGGCCATCGAGGCCTCGCCGGTGACCACCCGACTGGAGCTCGAGGTGGGCAGCCAGCTGGCCGGAATGATCGGGTACGATCGGGAGCGGTCGTGGGGCCACCTCACCTCCGGGGGGACGGTGGCGAACTTCGAGGCTCTCTGGGTGGCCCGGAATGTCATCTATTTCCCCCTGGCGGCCCGGGGTGCGGCGGACGAACTGGGCCTGGACCTGGAGGTGGAGCGCGCCGACGGGAGCCGGGCTTCCCTTCGTTCACTTCCGCTCCGGGACCTGGTGAACATCCATCCCCAGAATGCCATGGACCTGTGGGGTGAGCTGTGGAGGGGCGCGCCCCGGGCCGAGGTCCACCGGGCGCTCCAGGAGCATTCCCTCCAGCACCTGGGTTACCAGGAGTACGTGGCACGCCTGGATCGGGCCTTCGGCGACCCCCTTCCCCCCTCGGTCGTCCTGGTGGCGGCGACGGCGCACTACTCCTGGGAGAAGATCGTCCGGGCGCTGGGGATCGGATCGAACCAGCTCATCTTCATTCCCGTGGACGAACGATACCGCCTCGATCCCGACGCCCTCTGGGAGACGGTGCGGGAGCTCACCGAGCGGAATGTGCCGATCCTCGCCTGCATCTCGGTCTGCGGTACCACCGAGGAGAGCGCGGTGGACCGACTCGACCGGGTCCTCGAGGTGCGCGACCGGGCACGGAAGGAGCTGGGCGTCACCTTCCACATCCATTCCGACGCCTGCTACGGGGGCTACGCCGCCTCGGTGACCTGGGACGAGCGGGGCCGCCGGCGGAGCGCCGAGGCCATCCGGGAATCGGTGGGCCTCCCGGTCCACCCCGGTCTCGAGCCCTGGCCGACCCCCGAATGGGTCCAGTCGATGCAGGCGCTGGAGCGCGCCGACTCGGTGACCATCGATCCGCACAAGCTCGGTTACATCCCCTATCCGGCCGGCGCCATCGTCTTCAAGGACAAGCGGGTGCGGGAGCTCGTCGCCATCGATCCCCCCTACCTCCTTCCCACCCAGGGCCTCGGGTCGTCGGAGGACCTCTTCCTGGGCCGCTTCGTCTTCGAGGGGTCGAAGCCGGGCGCCGCCGCGGCCGCCGTCTGGCTCTCCCACAAGGTCCTCCCCCTGGACGAACGGGGCTACGGGCACCTCATCGAGCGCACGGTGGCGGGGGCCCGGCGCCTCTACCGGGAGCTTCAGGAGACCCCCATGCAGCCCTTCCGGGTCGTCCTCCTCCCGGAGCCCGACATCAATATCGTCTGCTTCGTGGTGACCCATCCTTCGCTCCGGACTCTCGAAGAGGTGAACCGGATGAACGAGGGGATCTATGCGCGGATGAGTCTGAGCGAGCCGGGCGCGCAGCCGGAGTACATCATCACCCGCACCCGCTTCCAGACTCCCATGTACGACGGGGCGGTGGAGCCGATCCTCGAACGGCTCGAGGTCGGTTCGGTGGAGGAGTGGCAGGCGTCGGGAACCGAGGGGCTCGTGGTCCTCCGGTGCACCGTCATGGACCCCTTCCTGGGCGACGACGGCGCCCCCCGGCACATCGAGGGCTTCATCGAGACGGTCCGGCGCGAGGCGCAGCGGGTCCTGGAAGAGGGCTGAGGAGGCGCGGGGCCGCCATCGAGGCGCCCGCCCCCAGCGTGCAGGCATCCCTCCGTACTCCGAGCGGCTTGCATTCAGGTTCGGGTCCGCAGCCCGACCGATCAGCGGAAATCGACGCCCAGGCTCATGGAGACCGTCAGGTCGTCCTTGTCCAGCTCCGAGGGCGGGCGGGTGTCCCGTCGCCACTCGGCCGAGAGGGTGAGGCGGACGTGGTCGGTGAGGGGGACGAGAACCCCCAGGTCGTTCAGGATCCGGAGGTCCGAGAAGTCGGTCACATCGGGCTGGAGGTAGAGGATGTTGATGACCCGCACCCCCGAGTCCAGGTCGCGGGTGTAGACTCCCTGGTTCGCCATCCTGAGGGCATCCAGGTCGGTGGGATCCCCCTCGCCGACGGCGCTGGCGTCGAGCCGTTCCCACTCCCCCATGAGTCCGGTGCCGAGGGCGAGGGAGCTGTACTCGGATTCATGGAGGGTCCGGCGCACCCCGCTTCCCACCAGCCATCGGCTCCGGAGCCGGAGGGTCTCGTTCCGCTGGGCCTGGACGAAGTGGAAGCTCTGGGTCCGGTCGGAGAAGATGTACGAGTAGCGAACCTGTCCGAAGCGGTTGTCCAGGATGGCACGCTCCTCGTCGGCAAGGTACTTCCCTCCGAAGATCAGCCGGACCCAGTGCCGGCCGCCGCGCTGGCCCACGATTCCCGAGGCGCCCAGGGTGAGGACCTCGGAGTTGCCCCATTCCCCGTCGGCGGAGAAGTCGGCGCTCATGTGGAAACCGTCCACCTCGGAGAGCTGGAAGCGCTCGGTATTGAGGATGGTCTGGGCGGAGGCCTGCGGCGCGAAGGCACCGGGGCCGGCCAGGGCCATGACGAGGAGGAGCGCGAGGAGGGCCGGGGCACCGGCCGTCTTGTCATGCTTCGGAGTCATTCGGTCTGCCTCGTGGGATGGGGGGCGGGTTGGAGGTAGGGCGGGGGATGGACCGGAAATTCCATCGGGTGGAGTGTGGAGGGGTTCGAGGTCGGGGAGGGGGTGCCGTCGCCGGGGAGGGGCACTCCGGCGCTCAACCCTCCCCGAGTTCACTTCGGAGGCGTTCCGCCCGGCTCCGGACCACCGGGTCCATGGGGGCGGTGTCGGGCAGGGAGAAGAGGTTCTCCAGTTCCTCCCTGGCCTCGTCGAGGCGTCCCTGGGTCTGGAGCATCCGCACCCGCTCGTAGCGATGGATCAGGATGTCGGGCTCCTGTTCGATGGCGCGCTGGATGTGCCACTCGGCGCCCTCCCAGTCCGCCTCGCGCAGGGTCTCCTCTCCCACCAGGCGGAGCGCCACATAGCGAACCACCCGGTTCAGGCGGAGGATGCCGGCATGGAGACGCGCCACCGCGTGGTGGGCACCCGGATGATCGGGGTCCACTTCGAGGATGCGTTCCGCCTCCTCGTGGACTTCGCCGGCGAGCTGGATCTTCCGCCGGGCCGACTCCTCGTCGGCGCGCAGGCCGAGGGTGGCGACGAGCCACCACCGGGCGTCGATGTCCGAGGGGTCCTCCTCGAGGGCGGCCCGGGCACGTGACTCCACCATGTCGTAGAGCTGGACGCGAACGTCGGGGTCCTCGTGTCCCCGTGCCTGCGCCAGGATCCGCTCGGCGGTCCCGAGGTCGCCGGAAGCATCCTGGGCCGCGAGTTCCGGGATGGTGAAGCCACCGCCGAGGACCTCCATTACGAGGAGCAGGGCGACGAAACAGGCTGCGGCGGTCCGGGCCTTCGGAGTACGGTGCGTGCGGTCGATGGGTCGCATGCGACAATCTATTCCAGATCCGATGACGGGTCGAGGTCATGGGGGAGGGCGTTCCGTAATGTCCCCGGCGCCGGTGACGGGGCCGAGAGGGTGCGGCGTGGTGCGGCGCATGTCACGATCGGGTGGCGGATTCACCGGAGGTCGCCGCACTTTCATATATTCGGTTGGGCGTCCCCGCGAGGACGCCCCCCTGCGGGCGAGGTGAGGAGGCTGCTCTTTCCCGCCCGATCCACTGCGCCAAGGAGGGAGGAGCGATGCGCTACGCATTGATCTCGGATATTCACGCCAACCTTCCCGCCCTGGATGCCGTGCTCCAGCACATCCAGCGGCGCCAGGACATCGACGCCGTCTACCACCTGGGCGACCTGGTGGGGTACGCACCCTGGCCCGACGGGGTCGTCGACAGGATCCGGGAACTGGGAATCTTCGGGGTCGCAGGGAATTACGACTCCACCACGGCCACCGGCTACGAGCACTGCGGATGCCGGTACGAGGACCCGCGCCAGGAAGCGCTCTCCCACGCCTCGTACGAATGGACAATGGAGCACACCTCGCCCAGGACGAAGGGATGGCTCGGATCGCTCCCCTTCCGGATCGATCTTCGACCCCTGGGCGGCCATCGGTCGGGGCCGCGCCTGATCCTGATCCATGGCAATGCGATCCTGAACACCGTCTACTGGACCGAGGACCGGGGCGACGCCTTTGCAAGGAAGATGATCGCCGCCCTCGGCGCCCGCGAGGGCGATGTCGTCGCCTTCGGCCACACCCACCGCCCGTGGAGTCGCGTTGTCGATGGCGTTCGCCTGGTCAACACCGGCTCGGTGGGGCGTCCCAGGGACGGGGACCCTCGGGCGGGGTACGCGGTGGTCCATCTCTCCGAGGATCGACGGGTCACCTGGGAGCACCACCGCATCGACTACCCGGTGGCCGAGGCCGCCGAGGCGATCCGGAAGAGCTCCCTCCCCGACGCCTTCGCACACTACCTGGAGACCGGGGGAGAACTGCCCCCCGAGTGAACCCCGCGCGGCCCGGAGGCCGGCCGCGACGGTGGCGGGCCGAGGGTCGGGCTTCACACCGCGAAAAACCCCCCGGCCCCAGAGGGGTCGAGGGGTTTTTCATTGGAGGACTCCCCGATCAGGCGGGCCCTCGTCCGGCTGAGGGTTTCGTCAGCCGACGCCGTCCATTGCAGCCTCGATCCGGGCTGCCAGTTCCTCGAGGCGCTCCATCTTCTGGGGAGCGTCGGGATCATGGAGGGTCATCTCCGCCATGAGCTCATCTTCGAAGACCTCGATCTCTTCCTGGATCTGCGGCTGCTCCATCGCCTGCTGCTCGGCGGTCTGGAGGCGGGTCTGAACCTGGGTGGCCTCCATCTGGAGCTGCTGGAGTGCTTCCTGGTCCTGCGACTGCTGTGCGGCCATGAACTCCTGCTCGAGCTCGCCCATCCGCTCGATGAGCTGGTCGAATTCGGGCTCGATCTCGGAGACCGCCGCACGAACCATCTCGCTCAGCTGATCCCGCATGACCTGGAGCTCCTCATTCTCCTCCATCGCCTGCATCTGGAGCTGCTGGACCTCCTGCTGGATCGCCTGGGCCTCGGTGATCATCTCCTGCACCGAGTCCGGCATCTGCATCTGCATCTGGTCCTGCTGGACCGGAGGCCCCTGAGCCGCCAAGGGCGCGGCGAAGAGGAGGGCGGCTGCAATCGCCGCCGTCGAGAGCCGACCCACTGAAGCGCGAAAATCTCGCATATAAGTTACCAATCCCGGCTGAACGCACCTGTGAACATTTCGTCGCGGATGAAGGTACCATCCCGACACCGCGAGGTCGATCGTGCGTCCTCCGACCCCCGGGGCTACGGGGTGTCCTACAGGCCCCCGGCGGCGATGTTCCGGATCGATCGAACTCGGCGAAAGGCCCCGGTCCGGCCCAGCCGACACGGGACGAGCCATTCACAGCATCACCGAGGAGTCCTTCATGCACCGGATCTTTCCGCCCACGGCAGCCCTCTTCACCGGAGCCGTGGTGTTGGCGTCGATCCTTCCTGCAGGTGGTGCGGCGGAGCTCGCTGCCCAGGCCCCCGAGTCGGCCTCGCAGGCCGACGCGGACCCGGCGGACTCGCTCTCGGCGGTGACCTTGCCGGGTGAACTCGAGTTCGAGGAGTGGGAGGTCCCCTGGGAGAACACCCGTCCCCGCGACCCCTTCGTGGCCCCCGACGGCACCATCTGGTTCGTGGGGCAGCAGGGCGACTACATGGGCCACCTGGATCCCGAGACCGGCGCCATGAACCGGTACGAGCTTCCCGAGGGGGCCGGGCCGCACAATGTGATCGTCGACGCCGAGGGATACCCCTGGTACGCCGGGAACGCCGACGGGCACATCGGTCGCCTCGATCCGGGCAATGGCGAAATCCTCCGCTTCGACCTGCCGGAGGAGATCCGGGACCCCCACACCATGGTCTGGAACTCGGAGGGCGACCTCTGGTTCACCGCCCAGCGCTCCGGGCCGGCGGGGTGGATCGGACGCTTCTCACCCTCCTCCGGGGCCATCGAGGCGGTGCAGGTACCCGGCGAAGGGATGCGACCGTACGGGATCGTCGTCGACTCCAATGACCGCCCCTGGATCGCCTTCATGGGGAGCAACCACATCGGGACCGTGGACCCGGAGACGATGGAGCTCGAGATGTTCGAGACCCCCCACGAAGAGAGCCGGATCCGGCGGATCGGGGTGACCTCCGACAACCGGATCTGGTGGGTCGACGCGGCCTTCGGCCACGTGGGGGTGCACGACCCCTTCTCGGGCGAGATGGAGCAGTGGGAATCGCCGGGCGGAGACGAGGCCGGGCTCTACGCCATGGCGGTAGATGACGAGGATCGAATCTGGTACGTGGAGAGCAATCTGGACCCGAACCGATTCGTCGGCTTCGATCCCGCCACCGGGGAGTTCTTCTCCATCTCGGAGGTCCCCTCCGGAGGAGGAAATGTGCGGCACATGGTCTTCGATCCCGACACCCGGGCCCTCTGGTTCGGGACCGATACCCACACCATCGGGCGTGCGATCGTCCCCTGACCCCGCA
>SLSF01000304.1 GCA_007130605.1 Gemmatimonadota bacterium
AGGTGGGGTGCGGCCTCAAGCGCGGCTTCTCCTACTTCTTCCATCGCCCGGGCGAGGCCTTCTCCGAGGGGGAGGGGCACGAGCACTCCCTCATGGTGGCGGCGAGCACCTCCGACGAGAACTCCGACACCCAGTGGTTGCGAGAAGACTTTGATGCCTTCCTGGTGGAACGGCTCACCGATTCCGGGATCGCCTACCGAGATATGACCCGGGTCATTGCGGCGGTTCGGGAGGGTTCGGGCGAGTGGCGGGTGGCGTTGCAGGGGGAAGAAGGGCCGGCGGAGGTGGAGGCGCGCTTCATCATCGATGCCACCGGACCCTCCGGCATTGCCGAGTCGGTCCTGGGTGCCCGACGGATCCGGACAGGCTTCCGGACCCGCTCCGCCGCCATCTTCTCGCACTTCGCCGGGGTCTCCCACTGGAGTGAGGCGCTCGAGACGGCCTCCCTTCCCACCGGGGATCATCCCTACGACCCGGACCACTCCGCACTCCATCACCTGGTCGAGGAGGGGTGGTTCTGGATGCTCCGCTTCCGGACCGACGAGGGGCCGGGCCGCCTCAGTGCGGGGCTGGTGGTGGACGGCCGCGGGGCAGGGGAGGGAGCGCGCGACCTCTCTCCCGACGACTTCGAGCGGGTCCTCCGCCGCTATCCCTCCCTGGCCGCCCTCTTCCGAGGGGCCCGGATCCACGAGCCACCGGGCGCGATGCAGGGGACCGGCCGGCTCCAGAGCCGCCTGGAGCCCGGTGCGGGTGAGGGATGGCTCGCCCTGGGAGGGGCCGCCGGCTTCATCGACCCCCTCCACAGCACGGGGATCGCGCAGACCCTGTGCGGGATCGAGCGGGTGGTGCGGGTAGTGGCCGATGGGGGTCTCGACGGACTCCGCGGAGCGTGCGGAGCCCTGGGGGAGCGGACCCGCCGCGAGCTTCGAATGATCGACGCCCTCGTCGCCGTCTCCTACGACAGTCGGTTCGACCCAGAGCTCTTCCATGCCTGCACCATGCTCTACTTCGCCTGCACGGTGGCGTGGGAGGTTCGCAGGCTCCGCGGCGACGACCCGTCCCACTTCCTCCTGGCCGGTGACCCGGCCCTCGCCGGGGTCGTGGAGGGCTTCGCCGACCGGATCCGGCGGTGGCGCGAGGGAGGGGCTCGCCGGAGCGAGGTCCCCGGACTCGTCGATGGGATCCGCGAGGCGATCCGTCCCTGGAACACCGCGGGCCTCCTGGACCCCGAGAGGCGAAGGATGTACCGGCACACCGCCGTGGAGCTGTAGAAGGAGGTTGAGGAACAGGAGTGGCCACCGTTGGGAGCCCCACCCCCGGATCCTTGGCCTTCGCCGCCTGCCTCCCTACCTTCCGAACGCCCAATTCCCCCACAATCCACTCCCGACAGGATCCGCCCATGCGGAAGCCCGCCCTCTCCATCGCCCTCCTGAGTCTTCTTCTTCTTCCGGCCCTGGTGGGGTGCGGGGGAATGACCGAGGAGGAGGCGCACCTGGAGGCGTACGAGAGACTCTCCGAGGACTTTCTCGCATGGCACTTCGCCGACAACCCGGTCCGTGCCACCCGCCTGGGAATCCATGAACACAACCACGCCCTCCCCGATCTGAGCCGGGAGGCCCAGGAGCGCCGGATCGCCGATCTGAACCAGTGGCTCCGCTCCTTCGGTGCCATCGATCCCGAACTCCTCCCTCTCGATGAACGTCTCGACCTCCAGGTGCTGGACCATGCCATCCGGGCGGAGCTCCTGGAGCTGGAGGAGATCCAGTGGTGGACGAAGCAGCCCTCCTTCTACATCGGGGCCATCTCCGGGGGAATCTCTGTGCTCGCCGACCGGGAGATCGCCCCGGTGGACGAGCGGGCCCGGCACATCCTGACCCGCATGGGTGGGATCGCCGCCGTCCTCGCCGCTGCCCGCGAGAACCTCGACGAGGTGCCCGAGCTCTGGGCCGAGGGCGCGATTCAGCAGGCGCGCGGGACCGCCCGCTACCTGGGCGAGGACCTCCTTCGGGCCCTCGAGGACCAGGGGCTCGAGGACCGCTCCCTGGAGCTCTACTCCCAGGTCGAACGGGATTCCCGGGTGGCGGCCGACCATCTCCTTGACTTCGCCGAATGGCTCGAGACGGACCTCCTCCCGCGGGCCGACGGCGATTTCCGCCTCGGCGCCGAGCACTTCCAGCGGAAGCTCCACCTGGAGGACCATGTGGATCTCACGGTGGAGGAGCTAAGGGAGATCAATGAGCAGGAGATCGAGCGGTACCACGCCTGGATCGCCGAGGTGGCGGCCGAGATCGACCCCGACCGGGACCCGGCCGACGTCATGGAGGAGATCACCTCCGACCATCCCTCCGAAGAGGAGCTGGTAGCCACGGCGGAGCGCTTCCAGGCGGAGCTTCAGGCCTTCATCGTCGAGAACGACATCGTCACCCTCCCCACCGATGACCGGCCCACCGTGCGGGAGACCCCCGACTATGCCCGCGGAGGCTTTGCCTCCATGAGCATGCCGGGGCCATTTGAGACCGAGGCGACGGAAGCGTACTACAACATCACCAATGTCCTCCCGGAGTGGACCGACGAGGAGAAGCGACAGCACCTCACCTACTTCAACGATCCGGGGCTCCTGGGGATCACGGTCCATGAGTCCTTTCCCGGGCACTTCGTCGACTTCCTCTATCGGCCGGAGATCGAGTCTCGGGTTCGGAAAACCTTCAACTGGGGCTCCCTTTCCGAAGGCTGGGCCCACTACACCGAGCAGATGATGGTGGACGAGGGGCTCGGCGATGGGGATCCCGCCATCCGGCTCGGCCAGCTCCGCCGGGCGATCCAGCGGCATGCCCGGTGGTACGCCGGACTCGAGATGCACGCCTTCGACGAGACGGTGGAAGGCGCCACCGAGCGCTACCAGGAGATCGCCTACTTCGCCCACTTCCCGGCGCTCCAGGAGGTGGAGCGGGGGACCCGGAACCCCACCTACCTCTACTACGCCCTGGGCCGGATGCAGATTCTCCAGCTCCGCGAGGACTACCGCGAGTACCTGGAAGCCCAGGGCGAGACCTTCTCGCTCCGGGAATTCCACGACCGATTCCTCCGGATCGGACTCCCGGTGGCCCTGGCCCGCCAGGTGCTGATTCCCGGCGACGACCGGCCCTCGATCCGGTAGCGGTCGGGGTTCGGACGGCTTTCTGGCGCTCCGTCGCCACGGCACCTGTGGCGGTTGCCGATGCGTCTCCGGGAACGATCCCGGCTCCCTACGGGTTCAACCCACAACACCCCCTCCACCGGAGCGACTTTCCATGGCGACCCTCGATCCAGAAGCCCCCGAAGCCCAGATCTCCCCGCCGACCCTCCACCTCACCCGGTCCGCGGTGGAGAAGATCCGCGAGATGCTGGAGGAGGAAGGGCTCGAGGAGGAAGGCGGGCTGCGCATCACCGCGCGGCACGGCGCCGGCTGTTCCGCCCCCCTCCAGTTCGGGATGATCCTCGAGTACGAGCCTTCCGGTGACGACCTGGTCCTGAGCGGCAATGGCATCCGGCTCTTCATGAGTCCCGAGAGCGCCTGGTCCCTCGACGGGCTGAATGTGGACTATGTCGACTCCCCCCACCTGGGCTCGGGCTTCGCCTTTCGCCATCCCAAGGGAGTGGGCGGCCGGAGCTGTTAGGACATTCCTCCGCCTCAGGCTGCGGGTGACCGTGACCTCTTTGTGACCGAACCATCGGCGGATCGTAAAAACGGACCTTCAGGTTAGATGCGTCTGATCGCGGGACCCGATCGGCTGCTCCGGCAGCCCTCCCCCTGCGGATTCGCACTCCACCGGAGGTCCGTTTTCCATGTCACATTCCCTTTGTTCGAAACTCTTCCGCTCCATCGGGCGCACCCTCGCGCTTCCCGCCGGTCTCCTCATGGCGGTGGCAGTCGCGGCCTCGGGGCTCGCCCTTCCTTCCTCGGCCGGAGCCCTCGATCTGGGAGGACTCGCCGCCCCCCACTCCGACACTGGTGAAATTTCCGGTCGGGTCCTGTTGGTGATCGATGGCGACTCGCCTCTCGGAATCGAGGTGGAGGTGGTGGAGACCGGAACCGTTACGGTAGTGAACCGGGCCGGACGCTTCCACCTGAACGACCTTCCCACCGGCCCCCTCACCCTCCGGGTCCGTTACAAGGGGGTGGAGCTGGATCGACGGGAAGTCCGCCTTGGCGAGGGCGATCATCTCGAGATCACCTTCAGGCCCGGGATCGAGGCGCGAGGTGGGTCCACCGCCAGCCTTCCCGCCGACACCATCGGGGCGCCGACTCCGCCCCCTTCCGAGCTCGAGCGCCTGCTGGAGCTTCTCGTCGATCGCGGTGTGCTCCAGGCGGCCGAGGCCGCAGCGATCCTCCGCGAGGCTGCCGAGGAACGGGCCGCCACACGGGTGGAACTCGCCGGAGACGATGTGGCGTACGAGCCGACCCTCCCCCTCCAGGATGACCACGCCACCATCCAGATCCTCCCCTTCGGAGTCGAGAGCTGGGACGGTTCCAGCCGCTTCCGGATCCGCGGACGGGCCCAGCTCGATGGCGAGTATGCCCGCTGGGGGGACGACATCCAGAACGTGGCACGCCAGGGGAATGAGTTTCCCTCGTACGGCCTCTTTCTCCGCCGGGTGCGCCTGGGCGCTGCCGGGATCATGCGGCAGGACTGGGAATGGCAGGTCGAGGTGGACTTCTCCGAGAATGAGGTCGACCTGGCCAATGTCTACCTGGCGCACCTCTTCCCCAATGGCCGTCTCGCCGCGGGGTACTTCAAGGAGCCCTTCGGGATGGAGTACGCCACCAGCTCCCGCTACATCACTTTCATCGAGCGCTCCGCCGCCTCCGATGCCTACAAGGTGAACCGGGAGCCCGGCATCATGTACGAAACCCTCTACCCCAACTGGTACCTGGGGGTGGGACTTTTCACCGGCGACCTGGCCCGCGATCGCGACACCCGTCCCGGATGGGCCGCTTCCGGACGCCTCTCCGTCGCTCCCTACCTCGAGGGAAGCGACTTCGTCCACCTGGGCATCGGTGCGAACCGCAGAGTCAACGCCTTCAACTACGACGACGACGAGTGGGAGGAGGTGCGCCTCCGCACCCGTGAGGGCGTCCGTGCCATCGACGCCCGTCTCATCGGCCGCGACGACCTGGTGGCGGTGGAGGACTTCACCCGGAGCGGGGTGGAGTTTGCCGCCGGCTTCGGGTCGTGGTGGATCCAGTCCGAGTACCTGCGTGTGGACATCAATCTCGACCGCGAGCGGCTGGAAGAGGAGCTCGGGGGCAATGCCACCGACCAGGACTCCCTCAACCAGAACGGGTGGTACGTCCAGACCGGATTCTTCCTCACAGGTGAGTCGAAGAACTACCGCGCCTTCAGCGGGGACTTCGGCCCGCAGTTCCCCGGCTCCAACTTCTCGCGTCGGAGTGGAGGGATCGGCGCCTTCGAAGTCGCCCTGCGATACTCCCGCGCCAACTCCCTCGAGGGAACCCGGGTGGGCCGGGGGCAGGCCATGGACCACTACACCCTCGGGCTCAACTGGTACCTGACCCCCGAGATCGCCTTCAAGAACAACCTGATCTACCTCGAGGGCGAGCGCGACGAGTTCCAGGACAGCGCCTGGGTCTTCGGTTCGCGCCTCCAGTTCATCTTCTGAGGTGGGGGACGACCGATGAAGAGACGCACCGGGGGTCCGGAGAGCCCGGAGGCCTTCCTCGACATCCGAGGAGTTCGCAAGGCCTTCGACGGAGTGGAGGTTCTCGAGGGGATCGACCTCAGCGTGGCGCAGGGCGAGCGCCTCGTGCTCCTCGGACCCTCGGGGTGTGGAAAGAGCACCCTCCTGAACCTGGTGGCCGGGATGTTCGCCGCCGACGGGGGCGAGATCGTGTGCGAGGGGGAGGTCCTCGATCGGGCCGAATCGGGCATACACCAGCCCATGCGGCGTCGGGGCTTCGCCATGGTCTTCCAGGACTTCGCCCTCTGGCCCCACATGACCGTCTTCGAGAATGTCGCCTTCGGGCTTCGGGTGCAGGGGGTCGCCGGGGCCGCCCGACGGGCGCGGGTGCTCGAGGTCCTCGAAATGGTCCGGATGGAGGCCTTCGCCGACCGCCGTCCCAATCGCCTCTCGGGAGGCCAGAAGCAGCGGGTCGCCATCGCCCGTGCCCTGGCGGTCCGGCCCCGCCTCCTCCTCCTGGACGAGCCCCTCTCGGCACTCGACGCCCGCCTCCGCGAAGAGCTGAAGGCGGAACTCGGCCGCCTCCTGAAGGACACGGGGATCACCTCCATCTATGTGACCCATGACCAGTCGGAGGCCTTCGCCCTCGCAAGTAGGATCGCGCTCATGAACGAGGGGCGGATCGAGCAGGTCGGCACACCGGAGGCGGTCTATGCCGAGCCTTCCGGCACCTTCCCCGCCACCTTCCTGGGGGTCTCCAACATCTTCGAGTGGTCGGCGGCCGACGGCGCGATCCGGATCGGGGAGGGCACTCCGGTGCCCATCCGGCCTC